>JBBRRV010000103.1:0-11307 GCA_038246075.1 Bacteroidales bacterium | reverse complement strand
GCCAGGGGCTGACTGGTAGCAGCCATACCGTGCCGGGCAATAACTTCGGATCTTGTTGCAAAATCATGCCCCGTTACCCTGTCCTGGGAATATAAAAAGCCTGGCCATAAAGCGAACATGAAAAACGCGAAACAGGCTGGCACCGGTTTTAGGCATTCATTGATAATCATAGTCAGGTAGCCCGAACACCTGAAATATTCATTTTCCCGGATTTTGCAATTTTTTGACATAGCTGTTTGGTTAAAAAAATTTTATTACAGGACGAAGTTATATATCTTTAACAAGATTCCACGATATGAAACATATTCCAGGCATCAATTTACGCATTGAGAAAGAAATCATATAAAATTAACATGAAAATCCGGAGCAGCCCATGAAAACTTCCAATTTGCACATTTGATCCGGTAAAAAAAATATTTATGTTCATAGATTATTGTATTTCAATTACTTATCAATTATTTTTTGTGGTTAAATAATTAATTATTCTTATCATGAATTTTAATGCATCGTATGTTATTTGTGTGTAAATTGCCGCTCATAATCCGCAAAATTCAATTATTTCGGGACGGACCAGGGACATAAAGCTACAATGCTGACTGGATGGGCATTTCAAAACATTTATTAAAAATAATATTTGATTTTAACGCGCTTTTTACAGTTAAATCAACGATAATTTTTTAACAAAGTTTAACAATTGCATAATACTTACATAATATTTTATACTTTTAGTCCCGAAAATGCCCTCAATAAGAGGGCTAATTTTATATAATCTATTGAACACCATTACTTAACCCCAATATTAACCAACACTAAACAACTGTATGACTAAAGCTTTATTCAAAATCAACCTTAAAATTTCAACCAATCAATTCAATTTAACACAAAACACAACTAACCAAAATTACTAACCATGAGAAAATTCGCAATTTTGCTTGTCTTTCTGCTGTTTGCAGGACTACAGGTTGTGCTTGCACAAAAAACTATCACGGGTAAGGTGACCAGTAAGGAGGATGGCCTCGGTATCCCGGGCGCAACCGTTCTGGTTAAAGGCACTACCCAAGGTGTTATTACCGACATGGACGGCGCTTTTAAGTTCACCGTTCCCGCTAATGCCACTAAACTTGTCGTTTCAGTTATTGGAATGAAAGCATTGGAAGTTGAAATCGGAACACAATCTTCTTTTGCCATTGTTCTGGAATCTGAATCCAAGAACATTGAAGGGGTCGTAATCACTGCCCTCGGTATTTCCCGCGAGAAAAAATCGCTGGGTTATGCCACACAGTCTGTTGATGGTTCTGAAATCAACAATGTGAAACGTGATAACTTCGTTAACTCCCTTTCAGGCAGAGTTTCCGGTGTACAGGTTAAATCCAGCGGTAACATGGGTGGTTCATCCAACGTAGTTATCAGGGGTTCACGCTCACTCACCGGTAACAACCAGGCATTATTTGTTGTAGATGGTGTTCCCGTCAACAATGATAACGTCAACAACTCAGGTCAGCAGACCGGTCGTAATGGTTATGACTACGGTAATGCCGCTTCTGACATCAACCCTAACGATATTGAATCCATGTCGGTTCTGAAGGGCGCAGCAGCTACCAGTCTTTATGGTTCGCGTGCAGCCAATGGCGTTATCCTGATCACAACCAAAAAAGGAAAGAAAAAAACAGCAGAAACCAAAGCCATCGGAGTTACAATTAACTCAAGTGTAACTACAGGTATGGTTGACAAAAAAACTTTCCCTAAATATCAGCAGGAATATGGTGCTGGATACTCCAGAACCGGATATGGTGCAGGTGCTCCTATTGATGGCTTCGAGTTAGTCTATGACGTCAATGGTGACGGAACACTTGACCCTACCGTTCCTACCTATGAAGATGCATCCTATGGCCAAAAATTTGACCCTAGTTTCTCTCTTTATCAATATGATTCTTATTATCCTGTCTCGCCAAATTATCTCAAAAAAACACCTTGGGCGGCACCTGGTGATAACGGCCCTATTTCCTTCTTTCAGAATTCAATGAATGTTTCGAACAGCATTGACATTTCCGGAGGCGGCGATAATTCAACTTTCAGGCTTGGGTACACCAATCTTGACCAGTCAGGTATTATGCCCAATGGCAACTTAAAGAAAAACTCCATCATCCTCAACGGATCATATGATGTTTTAAAGAACCTGACGGTATCTGCTTCTGCAAGTTATGCCAATACAGCAGGTCACGGACGTAATTCAACGGGTTACAACGAAAACGTAATAACCTCATTCCGCCAGTGGATGGAAACCAACACTGATTATACGATGCAAAAAACGCTGTATGAACTTTCAGGTGAGAACTTAAGCTGGAATCCAAATGGTTTTGATAACCTGGCTCCTGCATACTGGGATAATCCATATTTTTTGCGTGATAAAAACTTTGAAGTGGACAACCGTAACCGTATCATCGGATACATGCAGGCCGACTATAAACTTACCGATTACTTAAGTTTTATGGGCCGCACGTCAATTGATACCTATAGTGAATTAAATGAAGAAAGAAGAGCTATTGGCTCGATTTCAGGTGAATGGGGAGTTGGCCGTTTGGATGCCGGTTCAGGCTATTCAAGGTTTGCCAAGACCTTTACAGAAACCAATATGGACCTCATGGCTAAGTTCAACAAGAACGTTACCAAAGATCTGACCCTCAGCGCCATTTTGGGAACAAACATCAGGAAGACCACTGTTGACCAGGTATTTGCCTCTACAGCCGGCGGACTCATTGTTCCTGAACTTTACTCACTGAGCAACAGTAAAGACGAACAGCCTAAACCTGAAGAAGCTTCTTCGAAGGTTGCTGTGAATGGTGTTTACGGAAGCCTTTCATTAGGCTTTATGAACATGTTATACCTTGATGCAAGTATCCGCAGGGATCAGTCATCAACCTTGCCTAAAGCTAACAACTCCTATTATTACCCATCTGTTTCAGGAAGTTTTGTTTTCTCTAACTTAATTGAAAAATCAGGTGCTGAATGGCTGCAATTGGGCAAAATCAGGTTAGGTTATGCTGAAGTAGGAAACTCCGCTCCATGGGGAAGTCTTACGGACACCTATTCCCAGTTTCCAACCTTCGGTTCAACTCCATTATATTCAGTTCCCAGTACAAAAAGCAATCCTGACCTGTTACCTGAAAAGACCAAGGCTATTGAAGCCGGTTTAGAAATGACTTTCCTCCAGTCGAGGTTAGGCTTTGATATATCTGCTTACGATAACAGGACTGTTAACCAGATCATCCCTGTTTCCGTTTCAGTTGCTACGGGTTATTCATCTAAATATATCAATGCAGGTGAAGTCCAGAATAAAGGTTTTGAAGTGTCATTGTTTGGCACACCTTTGAAAACAAATGATTTCAAATGGGACATCAACGTTAACTTTTCAAGGAACAGGAACAAGGTGCTTTCACTCACAGGCGGCATCAAGAACCTTCCGATTGCTTCATTACAGGGTGGTATATCCATTAATGCAAAAGTTGGTGAACCTTATGGTGCAATTCAGGGAACCGATTATGTTATTGATTCTGCTTCCGGAAAAAGAGTCATAAAATCTAACGGTCAATACCTGAAATCAGCAACCTCCGACAAAATCATCGGCCAGGTTTCACCTGACTGGAATGGTGGTATCAGCAACAAATTCACCTACAAGGGCATCGCATTAAGTTTCCTCGTTGATATTCAAAGAGGCGGCAGCATCTTCTCCTTAGACCAATGGTACGGACAAGCTACCGGTATTTATGCCAGCACAGTCGGTAACAATGAACTTGGTAATCCTTTAAGGGATCCTCTTGTATTCAATCAATATGATGCAAATGGTGTTGGTATCCTCGCTGGCGGTTATGCTCCAAACAGCGGTGGTTTGCTGCATGAAGGTGTACTTGCCGATGGAACGCCAAATACAAAGCGCATCAGAGGCGATAACTACACAGCCTTTGGATATGCTGCTAACCCCAACGCAACATTTATATATGATGCATCGTATGTGAAACTCAGGGAAATTGTTCTTTCTTACAGTCTGCCAAAGAGCCTGCTCGCAAAATCAGCACTTCGCGGTGCCACTTTTAGCCTTGTTGGATCCAACCTCTGGATTATCTCGAAGAATCTTCCTGATGCTGATCCTGAATCAAGCCAGAGTTCCGGTAACATCCAGGGATGGCAGAGCGGTGTAATGCCATCTACCAAAAACTATGGATTTAGTGTTAATCTTCAATTTTAATAAGAAAAGCTATGAAAAGAATATATATAATCTTACTAGTCTTGATCGGGATATCGACATCCTGTACTAAGCGCTTCGAGGATTACAACACGGACAAAAAACGCCCTGTTGCGGTACCTGGTGGATTTTTATTCGCCAATGCCCAGAAAACCTTTGCCGACCTTGAAATAAACACCAACGTAAACTTAAATGAGTTTAACCAGTGGTCCCAGTATTGGACAGCTACGACGTATCCTGACGAAACCAACTATGATATCGTCAACAGGAATGTGGCCGCAACTAATTTCCGCTGGTACTACCGTGATATGCTCAAGGATCTTAATGAAGCTAAAATGGTTATCACAGCTGAAAAACCGGTAGGCGATGTTGCTATAGCTAACCAGAAGAACAGGCTTTTTATTGTTGATATCATGCAGGTATTGGTTTACCACAACCTGGTCAACATTTTCGGCAATGTTCCTTACACCAAGGCTATGGATATTACGGAAATCTATCCTGTATATGATGATGGTCTCACCATCTACAAGGACCTCATCGCAAGGCTAACTGCCGATGTCGCCGGACTGGATGCCACCAACACCAGTTTTGCTAATGATGACATTTATATGAGTGGTGATGTTGCCATGTGGAAAAAGTTTGGCAACACGCTTAAAGTAAAATTAGGCATCAACCTTGCTGACGTTGACGCTGCTGCATCAAAAGCAGCAGTTGAATCTGCTTATGCAGGTGCATTTGCAACAGGTGAAACTTGTTCACTCAATTATCTGACAGGCGGCAATGCCAACAATTTCTTTCTCGATTTCATCAACAGCGACAGGCATGACTTTGTGGCCTCCACCACCATCATTGATGCAATGACGGGGTTAGCAGATCCACGTATGACCAGTTATTTTGAAAGCAATCTTGCTGCATATAAAGGAGCGCTTTACGGAAAGACACCTGCACCATGGAACCAGTACACCCACATTTCAGGTGACAGATCTAAAAAGGATCCTTTATATAATCCAATCGGAAGTAAAATCTGTGAACCACAGTTCCCTGGCGTTATTCTCAACAATACCGAGCTTGAGTTTTACCTTGCCGAAGCAGCTGCCAGAGGTTATTCTGTTGGCGGAACGGCTACAGAGCTTTACAATAAGGCCATTACAGCTTCTCTTGTTCAATGGGGCTATTCAAACACTGAAATCGCAGCTTACCTGCTCAATCCTAAAGTAGCTTATGCTACAGCAACAGGCACATGGCAACAGAAGATCGGCACACAGGCCTGGATTGCATCTTTCGGACGTGGTTTAAACGGATTTACTACCTGGAGAAGGCTTGATTTCCCGATTTTGGTTCAGGGTCCGGGAGCTCCTGCTTATACCGATATTCCAAAACGTTATACCTATCCTGTTAATGAGCAGACCTTAAATGATGTCAACTATAAAGCAGCAGCTACTGCCATTGGTGGAGACAAGTTAAACACAAAACTTTTCTGGGATAAATTCTAATCCTTTCCCCGAAAATGATCCAAACCCTTTTGCAGACCTAGTGTTTGCAATATCATGGGATACTTTGAAGAGGCCGTCGCTGAGCGATGGCCTCTTCTTTTTAGAAGTTGACGGGGCGACTTGGAGTCACCCCGTCAATTCGCAGACTGCCGTGTATCTAGTGACGGGGTGACTTGGAGTCGCCCCGTCACTTCGTAACTAACGTTTTTATTACAAATGCGGTCCAGCAAGTAAGACGCGCACAAGCCAGGCACGGATTATAAATCCGCGCCAGTATGTTGATGGCGTCTATGGAAAACGGCATCTTCTTTTTGTTAGGAATTGACGGGGCGACTTGGAGTCACCCCGTCAATAAATAAATTGCGGCAGCGAACGCTGGCGAGGATTTGCAATCCGGGCCAGCATGTTGAGGGAAAGGCATCGATTATATGTCAACTCACAGGCGCGGACATCGACCTATTGACGGGGTGACTTGGAGTCGCCCCGTCAATTCGCAGTGTATCTAGTGACGGGGTGACTTGGAGTCACCCCGTCACTTCGGACAATAAGCTTATTTAACCTTGATGAGTTCGAGGTTCTTTTTCTGGACAACTTCCAGGGAATCAAAGGCAGCACGAAAGCGGCTTTTTACAGGTTCAGCAGGTGGCGATTCCACTTTGAGTGGATCGACAGCAGTGCCATTACGGTAGAACCTGAAATCGAGGTGCGGGCCGGTAGAAAGGCCGGAACTGCCAACAAACCCGATAACCTGTCCCTGGCTCACATGTGCACCACTGTGCACACCCGAAGCAAATTTCATGAGGTGCATATATGAAGTGGAATAGGTTCCATTGTGACGGATCTTGATCATCCGCCCTGCCCCGCCGGCAAAACTTGCTGATGTAACGGTTCCGTTACCGATGGCATGAACAGGCGTGCCGCGGGGCGCGGCATAGTCAACCCCGTGATGGGGGCGTCGGATGCGTAACACCGGGTGGAAACGGCTGTTGGAGAATTTTGAACTGATCCGCGAAAATTTAAGCGGGGCTTTCAGGAAACTCCGCCGCAGGCTAGCTGCCATGTCATCGAAATAATCGGCAGTACTGTCCTGCACAAAACGGAATGCATAGATATCTTTTCCATTGTGTTTAAACGATGCCGATATTATGTTCCCTAAGCCAATGGATTCGTTACCAATGTATATTTGCTCATAAATGGCCTTGAATTCATCACCCTTCTGGATGGCATAAAAATCAATGGTCCATTGGTATATCTCCGATAACCCCATGGCAAGGTTGGGATCGGCTTTTGCATCCGCCATGGTCTGCCAGAGTGAACCATTGATCACCCCTGAGGTCGAAACAATCTTTATCTTAATCTCTTTTTCGCCGGCATATACCTGCAGGGAATCACCCAGGTCGAATACAATATAAGCTGAAGGAGAACTTTCATATATAAAATACAAAGCCTTTCGCAGCGTATCATTTGTGCATAACATGGTATACTTATTCCCGGCCTTGATCTTGTGCAAATCAAATACGCCTTCAGCACTTAAGGCCAAAGCATTGATCATCGTTGCATCAATATGATAGGGTAGCAGGATGTCCGACAGGCTTTGGTTGGCCTGAACCACGTCCTTGATCACGGCAAATGAATCGACCAGGATGCCATATTCATAATGTGGTTCGGGAAGGTAAACTTTCTCATCAACATTGGTTACCGGCCTGTTCAGCATGAATATGCCTGCCAGCACCAGTAACACGGCAAAGATCATGATAGCAAAGAAGTGATGTTTTATAAATTTTAAGAAAATCATATGAATTTGATTAAATGTCAGTTAACTAATTAACAGGGTCGACTCAATCCTCTCTGTCACCGTGAGCGGAGTCGAACGGCCTCTGCAAGCATCTCTGACTTCTTTATGTTTATTTTTTAAATGAAAAATTTTGCATGTTGATGATATTCAACAAAATACCCCTCGACTCCCCTCCGACTCCCCTTCGGCTTCCCTTCGGCTACGCTCAGGGCAGGCTTCTCAGGGCAGGCTTCTCAGGGCAGACTTATCGGGGTGACCGTAAAGATTGAAGTTATCAACTATAAAAAATTATGAGCGCCAGCAGTTCATAGCATCAAATAATATTCAAACGCATTTTTTTTGATTAAGTACATTTGATGAGTGTTATTTGACAATTTTTCGTGCTATTGTAGGTAAAAAAAAACATTTCGTCCCTACGGGACTTTTAAATCAGGTGGTTAAACCTTGCTACCAATATGTCGTCCCTGACAGGACTTCATGTTGTTGAAAATAGGCATTAATTGCAAATTAGCGTCATCTTTTGACTTCTGCGTATCTTGAATGATGAAGGTCCCGTAGGGACCAAATATTGGCAGTAAAGAACGCGACAATGACGAACGAAGTCCCGTTAGGGACGAAATATTAATAAAAGTTTAAACCTTTTCTGAAAATTTTAAATGCTTCCATTCATTATTCTATGGTGATTCCCGGTGTCTTTCATGCGTTGGTTATGGCTAAAAAAAGCAGAGTCTATGGCTCTGCTCCTATCGTTTCATAAAATGATCAGGAATGTGCAGTAGCAAACTCCCGGCCGGCGCGGAAAGCGCTCAGGTTCATCTGCACAATTTCTTCACCCTTTTTGGCGAAAAGCGTCATGATGGCTGCTTCAAGCTTTGCAATGGCTATGTTCAGGAAAGGAGAAGCAGCACCCAGGACAACCATGTTTGCTGATTTTGCAGCCCCGAGGGAATGCGCTATCTTATCGCAATCAATAGCAATATGATTCGGCAGGGCTTCAACTTCAGCCATAATCTTTTCAACTTCCGGGTAATTGGGAATGTTTATAAAAGGCTTGGTATTCGTAACAAGCCAACCTTGCTGCTCCAGCATCGGCAGATAGCGCAATGCCTCCATGGGTTCAACCGAAATGATCATATCGGCCTTGCCTTTAGGAATAAGGTCAGAAGCAATGTCCTGATCTGATATCCGCAGGTTTGATTGTACGTCGCCGCCGCGCTGACTCATGCCATGCACTTCGGCCTGTTTAAGATGTAGCCCTGATTCCACGGCAGCCATTCCGATAATGGCTGCTATCGATAAAATCCCTTGTCCGCCTACTCCGGCTAATATGATATCGCACTTCATCATGCTACGGTGGTATTAAGTTGTTTTTTCTTCTCGTCTTTCAGGTGCTTGGTAGCAGTCTGTATACATTCGCGCCTTGGGATGATCACCGAAACACCGGTATAATTCAGTTCACGCGTAATTAATTCAAGGTTCTCTTCGTGATGTTTCTGAAGTGGGTTCATCACAATGATATGATTTGGATCCACGCCAAGCCCCATGCAAATGGCTTCCAGTTTTCCCGTAGCTGCTGATGTTTGCCCGCCGGTCATGGCGGTAGTTCCATTATCAAGAATAAACACCGTGATCGGTGAATTTTCATTGATGGCATCCAGCAATCCTGTCATCCCCGAATGGGTAAATGTGGAATCACCAATCACTGCCACAGCCGGAACCAGTCCTGCATCAGCAGCGCCTTTGGCCATCGTAATGGAAGCACCCATATCCACACAGGAATTGATGGCATCAAAAGGTTCAAGCGCACCTAAGGTATAGCAACCGATATCGGCAAACACGCGTCCTTTGGAAAGTTCACGCATCGCTTCATTGAGCGCATTGTATGAATAAATATGCGGGCAACCTTTGCAAAGTGATGGAGGACGGGCCACTACTACTGCAGGAATAGTGCGTACCTTTGTTTCTGCCATGCCCAGAGCTGCAGCAACAATTCCCGGATTCAGTTCACCATCGCGGGGAATGGTTCCGTCAAGCCGTCCCTTTATCTTCTTCCCTTTATCCAGCAGACCTTTCAATAGTTCTTCCACAATCGGGTATCCTTCTTCAAGAACCAATATTTCGTCGCAGGATTCATAAAGGTGTTCGACCATGTGACGGGGTATGGGATATTGGCCGATGCTGAGCACCGGGTATGGAACAATCCGCTCGGGATAATTCTCGAGCAGGTAGTTGATGGCAATTCCAAAAGTAAGGATGCCCATCCGCTTATCGGGGCCTTCTGTATAGGTGTTGAAGGGAGAATTTTCGGATGCTTCTTCGAACAATCCCTGGTTATTGAGCAGTCCTTTATATTGCTTTCGGGCAATGGCGGGGAGCAGGATAAACTGCCGGGGATTGGCGGGCATCTGCAATACATTCTGCGGCAATGCTGCACGTCTGATAACATTAGCCCTGGAATGCGCAAGTCTTGTGGTTATGCGCAACATCACAGGGATCCTGAATTTCTCGGACATGGCAAAACCTGCGAATGCCATATCGTAGGCCTCTTGCTGATTGGCAGGCTCAAAAATGGGAATCATGGCAAATTTGCCATAAAATCGAGAATCCTGCTCATTCTGCGACGAATGCATGCCGGGATCGTCGGCGGAAACTACGATGAGTCCTCCGTTAATACCGGTGATGGATGAATTAATGAAAACATCAGCAGCTACATTGAGGCCGACATGCTTCATGCAGACCATGGTGCGTTTGCCGGCATAGGACATCCCCAAGGCTGACTCCATGGCTGTTTTTTCGTTGGTTGACCAACCTGCCCTTATCCCTTTGGAGCGTGCTTCTTTTGAATGAAGTACAAATTCGGTTATTTCTGTGGAAGGCGTCCCCGGATAAGCATAGATGCCTGATATTCCTGCATCTATGGCGCCCTGCGCTATGGCTTCATCACCAAGAAGCATCAGATTTTGCATATGAACTGGGTTTATGGATGAGTTTTATTTCAAGAACTAGTATGGCACAAAACTATACAAATTATATGTATCGGCAGGTAATCAGTCATTAAGATTTGATTTAAATTAGCATGTGTTTTGAATATTGATTTCATAATTTTTTATCACTTTTTGAATTGTATTGTTTATAACCGAGATAGTTAAAGGATAATTTCCATTAACGGGCTAACAATACCTATAAACAACTCCATGATGATTAACCTGATAAATTCATGAATTTCCTGGCGCATCAATATCTTTCTGGAAATCAGCCGGATCTGATGGTGGGAAATTTCATTGCCGATCATGTTAAAGGCAACCAGATTGAAATATTCAGCCCGGGCGTGAAAGAGGGTATCATGCTGCACCGCAGCATTGACGCCTATACGGATGGTCATCCTGTTGTAAGGGACAGCGTGATCAGGCTTCGTCCTGCATTCCGCAAATATGCCGGTGTTATTGTGGATATGTTCTATGATCATTTCCTGGCCAGGTACTGGTCCGAATATTCAGCAACATCACTTGAGGATTTTACTGTTAATTGCTATGCAGTATTGAGCCGGCATGTCGGTCCACTCCCCGAGCGTTCCCGGCGGATGCTCTATTTTATGGAACAGGACAACTGGATGCTGGCTTACCGCGATCCCATCGGACTCGACAAGGCTTTCAGGGGCATGGCACGCCGGACCACTTTCTATTCAGGCATGGAGAACGCGGTGGGCGCATTGCTGGAAGATTATGAGAACTACCGCTCTGAATTCAGCAGGTTCTTCCCTGAACTGGTCACTTATGCGG
>JBBRRV010000102.1:0-11335 GCA_038246075.1 Bacteroidales bacterium | reverse complement strand
GCTCGTCTCCGTTTGAAATTAAGAAGCACTAGACGAACCTTCGACAGACTTAGGGCAGACTTTTCATGGTGACAAAGAAGACAGATCAGAACACCCAACAATATTGACTTAAACCAACCTCATTCGATATTTCTCTTAATGTCTTTACGACTTCATAATCAGAGACAAAAATCAATTAAATATGCATAAATCCTATTGGACTCTCATTACAATTATTATGTTGATGCTTTGGGAACCGGTTCAAATCAAGGCACAAACTTTACCTGTTGGAACCCCTGTCCTGGGAGATGCTTATCGCAGGGCCCAGTTATTGGGACAACTGGATTCTACGCTTTCTTTTATGTCGCTTCCGCTATTTCCGGCTGCATTGCACCAACAAAAAAATACCTTTGAGTCCGACAGTGCGTTTGAAAATAATTCGTTGGCCCAATTTCCCGGCATTTTCCTATTCGGCAGAAACAAAGGGCTCGTAAAACTATTACCCATTACCTGGCTGCATCAGTTTAATTCGGATCATCCGGAAGGGATCAATGACGGAGCCATGATACCTGCCCGGGGGTATCAAACCATGTTAACCGGGGGCGTTTATGCGCAATATGGTCCATTGAGCATTCAGTTAAAACCAGAGATGGTTCAAGCAGCGAACACTGCTTTTCAAGGCTTTCCCGGCACGCTTCCGGGAAACACGCCCTCCAATTTAAGCGGCATCGATCTGCCCGAACGTTTCGGAGAAAATACATATAGAAAACTATTGTGGGGGCAGAGCAGTATCCGCTTAACGCTAGGTCCGGCTTCACTGGGCCTGTCGAATGAAAATCTTTGGTGGGGGCCCGGAATGCGGAATTCCCTGTTAATGACCAACAATGCCGCTGGATTTAAACACTTTACGTTAAATACGGTAAGGCCCATCCGGACCTTTATCGGTTCGTTCGAGGGGCAAATGATTGGCGGTCGTCTCGATGAATCGGGTTATCGGGTATCCAATAATTGGCGCTACGTGAATGGCGTCGTATTCAGCTACCAACCCAGATGGGTGCATGGTCTTTTTCTGGGTGCAGCACGCAGCCTGCTCACTTATGGCAAAAGTCTGAGAAGTGTTCGCGATTACTTTCCTGTTTTCATCCCTGTCTCGAAACTAGCCAGCGGGGGCGATGCTGAAGATGCAAAAGCGCGCGATCAATTGGCATCCGTTTTTGCGCGCTGGCTTTGGCCGGAAGAACACGGAGAGATCTATTTTGAATATGGGAGGGAAGATCATGCCTGGAACCTACGGGATTATCTGCAGGAGCCGGCGCATTCATCAGCCTATGTATTGGGTTTCAGAAAACTGATTCCCATAAAAGGCCGAAAATCCGAATATATCCAGATCAACATGGAACTTACCCAATTGGAAAGCAGTAGCTCAACGATTAACAGGGGATGGACCATAAATTGGTATGCACATACTGATGTGACGGAAGGTTACACCAATTCCGGGCAGATCATGGGCGCCGGCATCGGGCCGGGCAGTAACCTGCAGACCCTGAATATCAGCTGGGTTAAATCGTTAAAAGTCATCGGGATCCAAATAGAGCGCTTTGTGCACAACAATAATTATCAATATAACGTCATCGGCGACATCCGAAGAAACTGGGTGGATATGAGTGCGGCGTTGCTGGGAGAATGGAATTATAAAAATTTATTATTGAATATTAAATTGGAAGAGGTTCGCTCCTACAATTATGAATGGCAATATATTCCAAGAAACAGCCAGACGACAGATTTTTGGAATCCGACGAAGGATCGTTTTAATTTTCAGGGACAATTGGGTTTAACCTATCGGTTTTAATAAAAAAGGCAATATTGGAAATGGAAGCGAAAACCCTGGTTTCTATCATTATTCCCTGTTACAATAACGGAAAATACCTGGATGAAACCATTCAAAGTGTTTTAAATCAAACGTACCGGGAATTTGAAATCATCATCGTGGATGATGGATCAACAGATAACCTTACAAAACAATATTTATCTAAGTTAAATCATTCCAACATTACCTTGTTCAACAGGGAGCATGAAGGCGTTTCCTCCGCCCGGAATTTCGGCATCAGCCAGGCGACGGGTAAATATATCCTGCCCCTGGATGCAGACGACCTGATTTCCAATGATTTTTTGGAACTGGCTGTAGCGGCGTTGAATGAAAACCCCGCCCTAAAACTGGTGTGCTGCCAGGTGGATTTTTTTGGATACCGGAAAGGAACGATGCGTTTTCCGGAATATACGTTGGAGAAGCTTTTAGCCAAAAACCTGTTCGTGGTATCTTCCCTGTTCCGGCGTGCTGATTTTTTGCAGACTTCTGGCTATAATTCAAACATGCAGGAAGGCTTTGAGGATTGGGACTTCTGGATTTCGCTCTTAAAAAATGGTGGCGAAGTATTTCGACTTGAAAAAACCTGTTTCTTTTACCGCATTCATAAAACCTCGCGCAATAATCAATTGAAGAATGAAAATTTTTCAAGACTCAGGAAGCAGGTGTATGAGAACCATAAGGATACATTCCTTTCCCATTATTTTGATCCTGCTGAGACCTTTGAATATGAATTGATCCATCATTCCATGGAATATAAGGTGGGATCGTTCATGCTTAAGCCCTTCAGACTTTGGCAGAAAATTATCCACCGAACCTAGAAGGACGACTGGACGATTGCGAGAGCGAGAGGGAGAGATGGAGCGAGGGAGCGAGGGAGAGATGGAGCGAGGGACTTCTGTATAATACTAAATATTGTTTTTCAATGATCATATCTGATGCTCACATAAATAAGTTCTTAAAAGGCTATTTCGTTTTTGTTTTGCTGGAACTGTTCCTGTTGGGAAGCGGACAGCTCATCAGATATCATTCTTTAACGCTTAGAATGGTAAATTTTGTGCTGTTAACAGTCTTTTGCCTGGTGTTCTTCAGAAAAGTGAACATAAAAGGGGAATACCTGGTGATGTTCTATATTTTTCTTTCATCGCTTGTGTTGTCTGGTTTAATTGGCTTTTTTAACGGCGCCTCCTTATCAGCGATTTTTATTGATGTGAAACCCCTTCTTTTTTTCATTTATCTCATTCCATTTTCCTTGCTCATCAGAACAAGTACGGACATAGATCGGATCATCAAAATCATAAAGATCGCTGCACTCATTCTGGCCGGCCTGTATTTTCTTTATCTAACCCTCTACCTGATTTATCCCGTCATCAGGTTTGGCTTATCGCTTTTGGAAATAAACGGGGAAATTTTCTTCCGGGCAAATGGACCTTTTTTCTTTTATAAAGGTTTCTTTTTTATCATGATCAGCATATTTCTGATCAATAAGCGCACGATCATGGATAAAATCGTACTCTTTATATTGTTACTTGCCATTCTGCTAACCATGACAAGAGGATTATACCTGGCCCTGGCAGCTCCATTTTTCTTCCTGGGTTTTATAAACATTGTCTCCTCAAAAAGAATAAAATTAAGTAACCTTATAACACTCATTACATTCCTCATTTTAGCAGGGATCTTTTTACCCATGATCCTGCAATGGATTGGCAATAAATCCACATCAGATGCGATTCGAATAGCCGCCATCCATAATGTGAATGAGGCCATTACGCCTTTGAGCCTGGTCATGGGCCATGGATTTGGGGTAGCGGCAGGGGTAAACAGGGTACATCTTGAAATCAGCTATTATGAAATCCTGCATAAACAAGGCATCGTGGGATTGCTGGTGTGGTGCATTCCGCTGCTATACTGTTTCAGGAAACTGGTCAGGGACCAAACGGAAAAACTGGATAAGCGTTTTTTCTTAGCCGTTCTTTCTGTTTACATTATTTCACTCACAAATCCTTTCATCAACAGTCCTCTGGGTTTATCGGTCATCGTGATAGCGATGATATCAATGGATATCATCTATACACAGCATCAGGCGCAGTTGAACATCGAAACGGAGACTAACCGATGATTTCCGTCTGCATGCCGACCTGCAATGGCGAAAAATTTATTCAGCAACAGCTGGACTCCATCCTTTCACAACTTGGATCTGATGATGAACTGATCATCTCAGATGATTCTTCAACAGACCGAACCATTGCGTTGATTAAGGCTTTTAACGATCCAAGGATTATGCTCCTGGAAAACTGCACTTTTAAGAACCCGATCTTCAATATTGAAAATGCATTAAAGGTAGCAACGGGGCAGTTCATTTTTCTGGCTGATCAGGATGATATCTGGTTCCCTGAAAAAATAAAAAAAACGGTTGAATTGCTCTTTAAGTTTGATATGGTGGTTTGTAACGGCATCATCATAGACCAGGATGCGCAGACGATTCACCCATCGTATTTTGATTGGAGAGGATCGGGGAAAGGCTTTTTTAAGAATTTGGCAAAGAACTCCTATATGGGATGTTCAATGGCCTTTAACCGGAAAATATTGGCCAAAGCGCTGCCTTTTCCTGAACATATCAGCATGCATGATCTTTGGCTGGGACTCATTGCAGAGTGCGAAGGTCAGGTGTTTTTTTTGAACGAGCCGCTTTTTAGTTATCGCAGACATGCGGACAACTACACTGCTGCGATTTCGAAAGCGGATAACGCGTTATCGGATTTTAGCCTTTTCTATAAAATAAGATACCGGGTAGTGATGTTGGCTTATGTTTTAAAACGCGTTTTACTTAACCGATGATTGCCCCCCATGACTGAAAGTAAAAAAATTGTGCTCATTTCGCTCTTCTTCTATGAAAAAACGGACAATATCAGAATCAGCAGCGTATACAATTTGCTCACAGAAAGAGGAATGGATGTTGAATTGATCACCACTGATTTTAAACACCGACATAAAATCAAACATACAATCCCAAATTTTGCCACAGATATCACTTATATACCCGTTCCAACCTATAAAAGTAATTTAAGCTTCGGCAGGCTCTTCAGCCATATCATTTTTGCAGTCAGACTTTACAAATACCTTCAGCAACTCACCTATGTCCCTTCAAAAGTATATTGTGTTGTCCCAACCGTTTCAAGTGGTTTGGCCTGTCACTATTATTGTAAAAAGAAACACATCCCCTTCATTATCGATATCGTTGATCTATGGCCTGAATCATTTATCATCCTGTCAAAGCACAAAAAGCTCTTAACACTTTTAACATGGCCCTGGCAATTGATGGCCCGGAAAGTTTATCGTTCAGCCGATAACATATTTACAGGATCAATAGATTATGCGAAATATGTCGGGCAATATACTAAAAAGACCAAACCTGTTCCCATCTATTTGGGCACAGACAGGGAGCGTTTCAAACTGGCCGTCGCACAAAGTACCGTTAAAATAGACAAACCAGAGGGGCAGATATGGATCTGTTATGGCGGGGTATTGGAAAATAGTTATGATTTTGAAACCGTCCTCCATTGTTTTAAAAGATTAACTGATGAAGGATTCAACAATCTCAAACTCATCTTTATCGGGGACGGTCAACAACGCAAAATGATTTCGGATTATAAGGAAAAGTTCAACCTTCCTATCCAAATAACCGGGTACTTAAAATATGCTGATTACTTAAACTATTTAAGTCATTCGGATGTCGCGCTGAACAGTTTTAAGAAAGGGACCAGGGTAGCATATTCCTATAAATTTAATGATTACATTTCGGCCGGAATACCGGTACTAAATAATCTGATAGGTGAGACTTCCGACCTGATAGAAAAACACGAAATAGGCTTGAATTTTAATTATTCAGATTCCCCTTTATATAAAAACATTTCTTATCTACTCACACATCCTGAGCTATTAGCCCAAATGAAGAAAAACTGTACATTTGTAGCGGACCATGTATTGGCAAAAAATATTGTTTATCAGGAGATGATGAATAAATTTATGATGGAATAAATACATATATCAAAATACCAACTACCCTTACACCTATGATCATACCCTTTTCCCGCCCGCTCATCGATGCAGATGTCATCGATGAGATGATGGATACCCTGATAAATACCGGATGGCTCACTACCGGTCCAAAGACGAAAGCCCTGGAAGAAGAGGTAAAGAAATTTACCGGAGCCAAAGAGACACTCTGCGTGAATTCCTGGACCTCCGGAGCAATGCTGATCTTGCGTTGGTTTGGTGTGGGCCCCGGCGACGAAGTCATCGTGCCATCCTATACCTATGCTGCCACTGCACTCTGCGTGATGAATGTGGGCGCTACCCCCGTGATGGTGGATGTGCTGGACGACTTCACCATGGATCCCGATAAAATAGAAGCAGCCATCACCGCCAGAACCAAAGCCATCATTCCGGTAGATGTGGGTGGCTGGATCTGCGACTACGGTCGTATTGCCGGCATCATCAGCAGTCCTGAGGTGGTAAGCCAGTTCAAGCCAGAAACCGAAGTTCAGCAGAAACTAAACCGCATCTTAATCATCGCCGATGCCGCGCATTCCCTTGGAGGATACCATGAAGGCAAAAAATCGGGAACACTGACCGACATCTCCATTTTCTCTTTTCATTCCGTCAAAAACATCACCACAGGAGAAGGAGGAGCCATCTGTTTGAATTTACCCAAGCCTTTTGATAACGGTGAAGAAATAGCCTTTCTAAAGTGTTTTTCCTTAAACGGACAGAATAAGAGCGCCTACGACAAGGACCAGATCGGTGGCTGGAAATATGATATCATCGCCCAGGGCTTGAAGGCCAATATGCCCGACCTCTGCGCTGCGGTGGGCCTGGCACAGATCAGAAAATACAAGCGCATCCTCCTGCCCGATCGCAAACGCATCTTCGACTTCTATTCCAACAGCCTGAAACAATACCCGTGGGCGAACATCCCAACCTATCAAAAAGGCAACTCCGTTTCTTCTTACCACCTGTATTTGCTCAGGATCAATGGCATCACGGAACAGCAGCGGGATCAGATGATCGACCTGATCAGCAAGGATGATGTGGGTGTTAACGTGCATTATACGCCCATGCCGCTGTTTACCTTATTTAAAAGCAAAGGGTATAAAATGGAGGATTATCCAAAAACCTTTGAATTGTATCAGAATGAAATCACGTTGCCCGTATACAATGGGCTGACGGAGGAGCAGCTTAAACGGGTTGTGGAAGTGGTTGTTAAGGCGTATGAAGCTTTACAATAATAAAAAACAATTTGAATGCACGGATTACAAATCCGCGCCAGCATGGTGTTATAAATAGTGCTTAGTTATTTTTTTAATTCTAGTCGCCTCAAAAATTACGGGTCACTCCGCTCAACCACCGGGTATCGGACCCTGAGCTGGTCCCTGAGCGAAGCCGAAGGGGAGCCGAAGGGTCGTTAAAAAATGAATAATACCATATGAAAACTGACAAAAAAATATATGCATAATCCATTTCGTTCCATGTTAATCCGGGCCATGCTGCCAGGACTGTTTATTTTGATAACGCTAACAGCCGGCGCTCAGATTAAAAGCACCATTGGCCGTAACCCGGGCGGAATGAAATCAGATCAGGTTACGGATGAACAGCTTCAGAAAGGTTTTCAGCAGGCCCTGGATGCCGGCATGACGCCCGATGAGATTGAGGCCATGGCCAAGGCCAAAGGAATGGATCCTGCCGAGATCAAAAAGCTGAAAGCCCGCATGGAAAATCTGTCCATTGCGAAATCCCGCAGTGGATCGCCAAGGTCAGCTGAGAAAATGGGATTTTCGAATAAACAGGTAGATTATCCGGAAAGTTTTGAAGATCGTCTCAGCAACAGTTTACCGCTCTTTGTAAGCCGGAATTTTGGATTCTCTTTGTTTACGAACAATAACCTCACTTTTGAGCCCGGCATCAACGTAGCAACACCCAAAAATTACCAGCTGGGACCCGATGATAACCTCACCATCGATATCTGGGGTGCTTCCGAAGCCAACTATGAACAGACCATTACAGCCGATGGCAATATCATCATCACCAGTCTGGGCCCTATCTTCCTGAATGGCTTTACCATCGAAGAGGCTACGCGCAAAATCAAAAAGGAGATGACCCGGATTTATTCAGGCCTGGCCCAGGGCAATACGTTTATAAAAGTGAGCCTGTCGGATATCCGCAGCATCAAGGTCAATATTGTCGGAGATGTAGCTTTACCCGGGACCTATAACATTTCTTCGCTTGCATCAGTGTTTAATGCGATGTACGCTGCAGGAGGACCTTCCGAAAATGGTTCATTGCGTAATGTCAGAATTATCCGTGGAAACAAAACGGTGGCAGAACTGGATTTCTATGAGTTTTTGTTAAAAGGCGAACAGCCCCACGACATGCGGCTTCAGGATCAGGATGTGATTTTCGTATCGCCCTATACCAACAGGGTAGCCATTGCGGGCGAGGTGAAACGCAACAATCTTTTCGATATGAAACCGGATGAGACCTTGAAGGACCTGCTTTATTATGCAGGCGGATTTACGGGAAATTCTTATAAACAGCGTATAAAGATTTTCAGGAAAACGGGCAGAGAGCACAGCGTGCTCGACATCGCCCTGGAACAGCAGGGAGCCATCCGGATGCAGAACGGCGACTCGGTGCATATCGATGCCGTGCTGAAGCGATACGCCAACAGGGTAATCGTCAGCGGTGCGGTGATGCGCCCGGGCATCTTTGCCATCGACAGCGTGGCTACCCTCAAACAACTGATAAAGAAGGCTGATGGCCTGCGGGAAGATGTCTTCAAAAACAGAATCCTGGTATTTCGGTTGCAGCCCGACTTCACCCGTGAGGTGATCCCCATCGACCTGGGCCAGCTGATGTCGTCGAACCTTGATTTCACCCTGCAACGGGAGGATTCAGTGCGTATTCCTTCGGTCTCCGATCTGCGGGAAACTTACAGCGTCACCATTGAAGGTGAGGTCGCCAGGCCGGGTGTCTATCCTTTTGCAGCAAATACGCGGGTTGAGGATCTGGTGATGCAGGCGGGCGGACTTCTGGAGACGGCTTCCATGGCGCATCTGGAAATAGCGCGCAGGATAAAGGACAACCAGGCCACCAGCCGGGGCAGCAAGCTCGCTGAGACTTTCCAGTTCGCGATCACCAAGGATCTGATGTTATCGGATCCTGCTACACAGTTTATATTACAACCCTTCGACAAGGTATTCATCCGCCGTTCGCCGGCCTATACCCCTCAGCTCCTGGTCAGCATAGAGGGTGAGGTGGCATTCCCGGGGAGATACAGCATTACGAGCCGCACGGAAAGGATTTCGGACCTGATCCTGCGGGCTGGCAGTGTCACACCAGAGGCTTATCTGAAGGGCGCCAGCCTCGTCAGGCAGTTTTCGGCCGGACAGCGGCTGCGTGAAAAAGCATTGCAAACAGTAGAAAACATTAAGGACTCAACGCGGGAAAGTGTTGTGCGCAGGACTAAATACAATACCATTGGCGTTGACCTCGAAAAGATCCTGAAAAGTCCGGGCTCGCCTAATGACCTGATCCTGCAGGAGGGTGACTCCCTGAGGATCCTGAAGCAATTGCAAACCGTGCAGGTTTCCGGGGCCGTGTACAACCCCAATGTGATTCCTTTTATCAAAGGCATGCGCCTGAAACGCTATATTGGAAATGCAGGAGGATTTACGCGTGAAGCCGTAAAGTCGAATGTTTATGTGGTCTACGGGAACGGATCTGTTAAAAAGACGACACGTTATTTGTTCTTCAGGCATTATCCCAGGATAGAGCAGGGTGCCGAGGTCATGGTGCCAATGAAATCGAAAGTGCGGCGCGGCTTATCCCTGCTCGAGACCGTGTCGATCAGTACAGCGATGTCGTCGTTGGCCCTCATTGTGATTACCATTGTGAATTCTGTGAAGTAACTCGATCCTGATAAAAGAATGAACGAAATCAAACCTAAAGACGCTCCGGTAAACGAGGGAATAGATCTCTCCGAAGTTTTTAAACGGATTAGGGCTGGCCGCAAAACAATTTTTG
The DNA here is from genome assembly GCA_038246075.1 of Bacteroidales bacterium. Lineage (GTDB taxonomy): Bacteria > Bacteroidota > Bacteroidia > Bacteroidales > DASVHX01 > DASVHX01. Next base: position 1,410 of record JBBRRV010000102.1, on the reverse strand, counting down.
TATGCATGGCAGTGGGCTTTGTGCTGGCTATGCTGGTGGTTTTGATCACACCCAAAGAATACAAGACCCAGGTATCGCTTCTGGCCGAATCCAGTTCCAAGAGCGGCGCCAGCGGCCTGCTGGGTCAACTGGGCGGACTGGCAGGGATGAACCTTGGCGGGCTTTCAGGTCTGAACCTGGGAGGCAATATGGGCAGCGATGCACTTACACCCGAGCTCTATCCCGAAATTGTAAAGAGCACCCCTTTCCTGCTTGAGGTCCTCAGACAAAAAGTGACTGAATCAAAAACCAACAAAACGATGACGGTGGAAGAGTATCTGGCCAATCTGAATCAATCTCCCATTGAACATCTGATTGGAATCGTTCATACGAAGCCCTGGTATGCATCGGTGCCGAAACCGGATTCCATGGCATTGCTGAAACTCACGAACACACAAATGGACATGGCCAAAAGTCTGGCCGGTATTATTAATTTAGAGATCGTAAGTTCGTCCAGTGGCGGGCTGACGGGTGGCAACAGCAAAGTCATCATGGTCAGTATTGAGGTCCAGGATCCTGTGGTTTCGGCTCAGTTGGCCGAACTGGTCGTGAGCAGCCTGAAGCGTTATATCGTGAATTATAACACCGGTAAGGCAAAGAAAGATCTTGATTTCATCCGTGCGCGCTATGACGAGGCCAGGGAAAAGTATTATGCGGCGCAGCAGGCGCTGGCGCACCACAACGACCGGAACGTCAATGTGGTTTTGCAATCGGTGAATACGAGCCGGGAGCGTCTGGAGACCGAAAACATCCTGGCGGCGAATATCTATAATTCCCTTGCGCAATCCATGGAGCAGTCGAAGATTAAAGTGCAGGATCAGACGCCTGTGTTTACCGTCATCGAACCTGCCAAGGTGCCGCTGCACAAAAGCAAACCTAAATCAATCATCATCATCATGGGGTTGATGTTTGTGGGGGCCTTCGTGGGTACCGGCATCGTGCTTGCAAAAAGCAGATAGTTGTTTAAAATATTGGCATTGCATATCATAGAGTTAAAAAGAGTCACACGAGTAGGGTTTTAGATAACGAGTGTGCGAGTGAGTGAGGGAGGGAGGGAGAGAGGGAGCGAGGGAGAGGGAGAGCGATAATTGAATACATTCTTCATAATACTGACTAATCTTCTTAATTTAAATAAATCGAATCTGATTCGACCATGGACAAAATCAAAACACATGAAGATTTAAATGTTTTTAAGCTTTCGTTTGAAGCCGGAATGGCAGTTTTCGAAATCACCAAAATATTCCCAAAGGAAGAAACGTATTCACTTACAAATCAGATCAGAAGATCCTCGAGATCAGTATCCGGCAATCTAGCGGAAGCTTTCAGGAAGAGACGTTATCCGAAATTTTTCGTCGCAAAGCTAACTGATTC
>JBBRRV010000101.1:0-11395 GCA_038246075.1 Bacteroidales bacterium | reverse complement strand
TAATAGTGAAAATAATCGCTGTCCAAATCGAAATCAACATAAAAATCCGCTTCGGATTTTAATGTCTGCACAACTTCATGTTCGCGCTCGAGCACTTTAAGCCTGAACTCGTCCATAGGCTCTTTACCTGTGGCTTTCTGCTCATCAAAGGTATCCTTATAAGTGAGGTCAATAAAAACTTTCAGGTTTGCTGAAGCGATTTTGATGGAATAAAGGCCGTTGATAATCAGCATGTCGATCTGGTCAAAATTGGTAGTGATCATATCTACCCTGTCATTCATCAGATCCACGGAAGGCAGCATCGATTCGCTGTTATTCCTGAAATCTTCGAGGTTCCTGTTGATGAGTTCCCAATTATATTCCTCATATCCAATACGCCTTACACCGTGTTTCTTGCGCCAATCGGTGCGCATTGAAGGAGGGATCTTGTAATAATCATCCATGTGAATAATTTTCACCATGATGCCTTCATTCTTTAACAACTTCCCGAGTACATGCGACACCTCGCATTTACCCACACCAACTTCACCCGTAATGGTAATGATATATTTTGCTTTTCGCTCGGCCATTACTTTGTCAAAAATCGTTTTGGCGGCTACTTCATGCGCTTTATTGATGATCAGAATATCGTTTAACATATTGTTGCATTTAGACTGTTAAGCATTTTGTATCTGTGTATTTCAATGTATTTCTACCTACTTCTATCTATTTCTATCTACTTCTATCTACTTCTATCTACTTCTATCTACTTCTATCTACTTCTATCTATTTCTATCTACTTCTAACTACTTCTATCTACTTCTATCTACTTCTCTAAATCGAACTATGAATACGAAATCGTATGTTCCTTCCCGACACTCAATTGGTAAAGTTTACCACCGACCTCCACAGGAACTTCTTTCCTTTGATCCGAAAGTATTGTGACCGTCACCGACTCTTTTGCAGTTTCCACTTTGTAGCTTTCACTCCTGAATGTGAAGTGGAAGCCAATTCTGCGCCAGTGTTCAGGTAAGCTGGGCGTTATCTTAACCACATCCGAACGCAGGTTTAGCCCGGCATAGGTGCCGAGTGCGATAAGAACGGTCCCTGCCATTACACCGCTGTGAATACCTTCGGCAGTGGTTCCACCCTGGATGTCATCATAGTCTGAAGTAAGTGCATCCAGGTAAAGTTCCCAACTGAGACGTTTATCGCCGATCATATTGGCCAGTTGGGCATGCACGACTCTGCTGAGTGTTGAACCGTGAGAAGTCCGGGCAAGGTAATAAGCAAGGTTACGGCTGAGGTAATCATCAGGAAGCGCATAGCCCATATTTTGAAGCATGGCGGTCACCTGCTCAGTATCCAGGTTATAGAAGATCATCAGCGTATCGGCCTGTTTGGCAACCTTGAATTCGTCGGCCGATTTTCCTTCGGCTTTCAGGATACGATCGAGGCGGTATATATTGCCGAACTTGGCCCTGTAACCATCCCAGTCAAGCTCCTTCAGACCGAAATAACCATCATATTGTGAAAGGATTCCCTCGGGCGAAATGACAATGTTCAGCTTTTTGCCTATTTCATGCCAGTGTTTCAGTTCTCCGGCATCAAGATGAATTCGGTCGGACAGATCGCTGCGCTGCTGAGAACTGAGCAGATCAAGAAGTTCGAAAGCCCTGTCGAAAGCCCAGGCGACCATCAGGTTGGTATAGGTATTATCGTTGATTCCGCCTTCCGAAGCATCATGGTATTGTTCATGAAATTCGTCGGGGCCCATCACTTTGCCGATGGTATAACGTCCGGTGGCAGTATTGAGTTCGGCCTTGGAAGCCCAGAAGCGGCAAATCTCCAGAAACATTTCGGCGCCAAAGGCAGAAACAAATCCGAGGTCGCCTGTTGTGTGATAATATGCCCATACATCATATGCAATTGCCAGCGAAACATGACGCTGCAGCGAGCTGTAATCATCGCCCCACTCGCCCGAAACCGGGTTCAGATGAATGACCTGGGTTTCTTCCCGGCCATCACTTCCGCTTTGCCATGGAAACATGGCACCAGCATAACCGTATTCTTTGGCATAGGCGCGCGCCTGATCGAGGCGGCGGTAACGATACATCAATGTGGCTTTAGCCGTATCGGGAAAATGCATATTATAGAACGGCAGGATAAACAGCTCGTCCCAGAAAATATGTCCGCGGTAGGCCTCGCCATGTAACCCTCGTGCCGTAAAACTGGCGTCAATGATGGCATTATGCGGCGAGGCAGCTACCATGAGATGATAAAGGTGCAGACGAAGCAGCTTCTGCGCCAGCCGGTCGCCCTCGATGGTCACATCGATTTTATCCCAGATTTTCGCCCAGGCGTCGGTGTTTTGCTGAAGCAAAGCTTCGAAATTCCGGGAAAGGGTGACTTCCCTTTGGGCAGTTGTTAAGGCATCAGCAGCAGGCTTATCCTGAGAAGTATATATGGCTATGATCTTCTCCAGCTTTATTTTCTTTCCCTGCGTAACCTGCAATTTTACAGTACTTTCCACACATGATGGCCTTGTGGTGACTTCAAACTGAGGCAGCTTCATTCCGTCTTCAAGGACCAGGTTCAGGCGTGCAGCCATGGCTATCCTGACAGCTGATTGGGTGGTCTTCACCAGGATGCAACTCAGGTTCCCGTTTCCTGACTCCTCAACCGGAGCGAGGTGGTGCTGATTTAATTGTTTATAACGGTCAACCCCGGCATTTACAATATTACCGTCCAGCAGGGAACGAAGGGTAACTTCGCCGGCGTAATTTAAGGGTGTTAACTGATAGCTAATTGCTGCAAGGTGAGGTTGCTGCATTCCTGCAAGTCTTTTTGATTCCACCAGCGTTTCCCTGCCTTTTTCATCTTTTACAATGGCATGTTTATAAAGTACACCTGTTTTAAGATCGAGTTTACGGTCGATCTCAAGCAGTGTGTCAGCATTCAAGGTTATCCATGCACCATCACCGATGCGAAACGAAACAGGAAGCCAGTTGGGGCAATTCACAAAATCTTCATTATCCACCATGCGATCGCCTACTTTGGAGGATAAACGATTATAGAGTCCGGCTATGTATGTTCCCGGGTAATTCACGGCGTTGGCATTCATTTCTTCCAATGCACCCCGCGTTCCGAAATATCCGTTACCCACCGTCATCAGAGCCTCGCGGGTACGTTCCTTGACGGGATCAAAGTCATGGGAAGTTATCGACCAGTTATCATCTTCAAGTCCTTTGGCAAACCAGTATTTGAGATAATTTACATCAACTTCTTCAAGATCATCCACCACAATATCAGCCCCGTTGATCAGCAGTTCGCGATGATTTTCCTCACGGGCAATGCCCAGCACAAATCCAAAATTACCTTTACGTCCTGCCTGCACGCCCGAAACTGCATCTTCCACAACGATGGCACGGTCAGGTGTCGATCCCAGGTTAGCGCAAGCCACCGTAAAGATATCAGGTTCAGGTTTGCCTTTCAGTTTAAGTGTAGCAGAAACCTCCCCGTCAACACGTGTTTCGAAAAGCTGAAGCAGTCCTGCCGCCTCGAGCACAATTTTGCAGTTCTTGCTTGAAGAAGCAACGCCAACGCGGATACCATTTGCTTTAAGATCTTCAATAAGTCGCACGGATGAAGGGTATACCTGGACCCCATCCCGAAGCAGTATCTCGTTGAAGGCCCTGTCCTTCCTGTTGCCCAGGCCACAAATGGTTTCCATGGCCGGTGAATCGGATGGATCCCCAAAAGGGATGATGATGCCACGTGAAAGTAGGAAAGATTCGACACCTTTATACCGGGGCTTTCCATCAACATAAGGAAGGTAATCTTCCGTATGCTTGAATTCTTTGAATGCCTCACCATGTTCCAGTTCACGCTGATGCAGGTAGCCGTCAAACATTGCTTTCCAGGCCGTGCTGTGCACTAAGGCGGTTTGGGTAATTACCCCGTCAAGATCAAAAATAACGGCATCAAAAGGTAGTTTATTCATTGAATCAGGAATTTTGTATTAAGTATTGGTGATAATGTATAAAGGTGTTAAGGTGATAAGGTGTTAAGGTGTTATGGTGATAAAGTGATGAGATGATGAGATGATGAGATGAAAAACAGGATAAGTGCGTTCAATTAACAATCAGTTAAATAATAGCCGAAAGCAACTTGGAGCAGACTTCCTAAAGTTTGATCCAGGTATAACCCCAGGCTGGTAATTGCAACAACTCGGATCCTTGCTTGTAAACCGCGACATTACCTAGCATATCGGCGCCCGGTGTTATCATTAACCCTGATGGAATAAGCAGTTCGATGGGTAATTCAGAAATATTATTGATGACCAGAATTTTATCCTCTGCCAGCTCACGTGTATAAGAGAGCACCTGCTTAGCAGGCGATCCATTGACTTTATTCATGTCCAGCCAATTCATATTCCCGCGGCCAAATGCATTGTGTTTCTTGCGTGTGTGCAGCAATAGTTTAATGCGTCGAAACACTGAAGATGCCAGAGATTCTGTTTTTACCAGGTCGAGACTTACCTGCTGCCAGTCCACATGGCCTCTCACAAAGAAACGTGTATCATCCTTGCCGGTAAACTTTTTCATTTCATAGTAATAGGCTTCATCATTCACTTTGCCGAATTCATCACCATAATAGATTACTGGTGTTCCGGGTAAAGAAAGCATGATAGAATATGCCAGGCCAATTTTTTGCGGATCGCGGTCAAGCAAATCGGCGATGCGTGCCGAGATGCCCTCGCCCACCCGAAAATCCCAACGCGGATCGCGGCAATAATGTGAATGTATAATTTTGCGGTCTTCAGGGGTAACCATCTCCAGCGTTAGCTCATCATGCAGGCGCAGGAATAAAAACCATTGATTGCTGCTGTCAATGGCGGGTGTAACGGTTGGATGAAGCACCTGCTTAATTGGTTCAGCTTGCTGCACAGCCAGCGCTTTGAATATCTGAGGCATGAGTGGAAAATGATATCCGGCATGGCATTCATCGCCGTGACCGAAATATTTAACCACTTCCATGGGAGGTTGGTTGGCTTCTGCAAGCAATAAGGTTTCCGGGCGCACATATTCAGATAATGCGCGGATGAAACGGATAATGGTATGCGTTTTGGGAAGATTTTCACAATTTGTCCCGTCTTCTTTCCAGATATAAGGGATGGCATCTGCCCTGAATCCGTCAACACCCTGGGAAAGCCAGAATGTAAGGATACTGCCAATTTCGATGAGCACTTTTGGGTTATGGTAATTCAGATCGGGCTGAAATTCGAAAAACCGGTGAAAGTAAAACCAATCACCATCGGCTTCCCAGTTGCTGGGGCACATACCTTTGAACAACAGGCGTGTTTCTTTATACTTATTTGTGTCGCGGTTCCAGATATAATAATCGCGGTAAGGATTGTCGGGCGATTTGCGTGATTCCCTGAACCAGCGGTGCTCCTCGGAGGTATGGTTAAGCGCTATATCGAATATGACACGCAAATCACGTTTGTGTGCTTCTTCCAGGAAGCGGCGGAATGCGGCCTGTTTTGTAACATCCGGAGCCTCGTCGGCTAGCCCTAATAACTCTGAACGAATGCTGTTATAATTTCTGATATCGAAGCCGGCATCACGCATAGGTGAATCCAGAATAGGCAAGAGCCAGAGGCAGGTCACCCCAAGTTGGCTCAGGTAGTCCAGTTTTTCGATGAGACCTTCAAATGTTCCGTTGAAGAGATCCACATACAGCGAATATACGATCGCATCTTTGTACCAGCCATGGCTGTGCGGAGGAAAGTGCAGACCGGCTTTTATTTTTGAAGCCCCGGTCAGAAAGTCATCCAATAAAACATCGGCAGTGTTGCCATAGAGTTCGTGCCAACAGGCATGCATTGTGGTAATAGCAGAATCAGTCATCATGCGGTAATCGTTTCTTCAAAATGAGGTGTAAATTTACAAGAAATCTCTTTCTTTTTTGGAATTATCCTGGCGTTTTCCCGGTTTGTTGGATTTATCAGCCATCCCGTTATCGTAACGTATGGTATTCCAGACTTTTTGCTGAATGACACCATTATAGCAACCGGATTATTTTGACGGGGATTCCGATCATTTGCCTGAAAAGGAGCAAAAATTTGTGCTTTATCATGTTCAGCCCATCTAACAATGAATTGTTAACATTTCATCATAGGGCCGACACTGTGTTAAAATGGAAGAAGGTATCTTTGCGCTCATGAAGTGGAACAGGAAAACAAAGCGGTTTTTGCTGCGCGTCTTATTGCTCAGTGCAGGATTATATATCGCTTTTGCTCTGGGTGTGCAGCTTACAAACTGGGTGACAGGCATTATCAGAACATCACATCGTGCCAATGTGTCGCGCAAAACTGATATTAAAGCATTCGGTATCGATCTGCCGGGGGCTTACAATGTGCATGGCATTGACATTTCGAAACACCAGAAAAGTATCGATTGGCTACAGGTAAGCCAATCGGAATGGAAAGGGAAAAAGATATCTTTCGTATTTATCAAAGCATCTGAAGGCTCCACACGCCCCGACGAGCTTTTTGCTTATAACTGGCGCGAAGCTAAAGCCAAAAACCTGCTCCGGGGCGCCTACCATTTTTACAGGCCAGCAAGGGGAGCGCAGGAACAGTTTATATTATTTTCTTCTGTCGTGAAACTTGAAAAAGGTGACCTGCCACCGGTAGTCGACATAGAAGTAACAAACAGCCGCTCGAAAAAAGTGATACAGGAAGGTCTGGCTGAGTTTATGCATAAATTGGAGGACAAATACCACGCCCGCCCGATCATTTATACCAGCCTTTCATACTATAAAAGGTATCTTGTCGATAAATTTTCAGATTATCCGGTATGGATAGCCTACTATAAGGAAGAGGATTCATTGAATGCAGAGCTCGCTACCACCTGGCATTTCTGGCAGCACAGCGACCGGGGAAATATAAACGGCATTAAGGGGAAAGTGGATTTTAATGTTTTCAGCGGCGACCTGGAAGACTTAAAAAAAATGTGCATCAAATAGCTGATGACCCTTTAGGGAAAACGCCCGGCAGTCAGTGCAAATGAAGTTGATTCCCGCTTGCCATATGCCAAGTTCCAGGTTCCAGGTCCCAAGTCCCAAGTTCCAAGTTCCAAGTCCCAAGTCCCAAGTTCCAAGTCCCAAGTTCCAAGTCTTAAGTCCCAAGTCCCAAAATCCAAGTACAACGTAAATTTTGATACTAAGACAAAATACTTCTATGTATTTCTATGTATTTCAAATATTAACCAAGGAGCGCAAAGAGAGGCACAGAGATAAGAATATAAAATTGATACCAATATTTCGTCCCTACGGGACTATCTGAAATTTCTATCACCATCACCTCTCTTTAATAAGCAACGGAATTAAGTTCGCCAACTCTAGCGCACTCCAGGCACTCTAGCGCACTTTAGGAACTCCAGACAATTTATTCATCTTCTTTTAGTCCCGTCAGGGACGATATCTTGGTAGAAATTGTTAACCAGTTGCATTTAAAGTGCCGTCAGGTACGATATATTAGCAAGTGTTTATCTATAATTTATAAAGTATACCAATAGTTCGTCCCAACAGGACTCACTTTACGAATATTCTTTCCCCATATGTCTTCCCTACGGGACTATCTGAAATTCCTATCACCATCACATCTCTGTATTAAGCAACGGAATTAAGTTCGCCAACTCTAGCGCACTCCAGGCACTCTAGCGCACTTTAGGCACTTTTTTTACCTTCTTTTAGTCCCGTCAGGGACGGTATATTGGTAGCAGATGCTTATCACCAAATCATAAAGTGCCGTCAGGTACGAAATATTAAGGATCCGCTCTCCCCCTCGCCTCCTCGCCCCTCGCCTTTCATCCTATCCCGGTATAAAAGTTAGTTCCTTTTTGTGCCATTGCTAAATAGTGGGTGTCATCCCGCTGTATTTCCGGATCAGACCATTTTGATTAAAATCTAATCATTTTAAAGAAAGCATCTTCAATTCAGAAATTCTCCTTTTCAAAGAAAAAAATGATCTGAATTTATACAATTATATCAGCTGAAAGCATTACATTAGGTAATTTACATTATAATCTGGTTATTAATAACATAATTAATTTCATACATCTTATTTATTCATCAAAATTCAATGATATCCGGAATGTACGGCCTGTTATAAGTGCAGAATAAACCAGACATATATATTGCTTTATCAAATATATTATATTGTATTTTGTTTAAAATGTAATTTAATGTCAATGTATAATACATTTTTTGATATGATTAATAATCCATCAGGCATCTTTATTATATTCCATTATTCAGATTAATCCGGCAATTTTTTTATCATAATATGAATAATTTATTACTGTTATTATTGTGAAAATTATTGCAAATTCTTATATAAAAAAAGGCTGCGTTCAAAAATGAACGTCAGCCTGTAGTTGTTGTACTTTTAATCTGTATGAATGCAGTATCAATTTTCAGCTTAACCGGAGTTCCTTATACGGTCTGGTCATTCTGAAAAGAAAGTGATTAGTCGCCAAAGCTTATTCCTAACCCTCTGGCTGTTTTCATGAGGGCTGTTGAATGGTCAACCAGGTTTGGTTCCTGGATTGCATCCTGCAATTTGACAGATGTAATATATGGGTGCCGGTAGGAAACCATGCGTCCAAACTCACCGTTCATAACCATTTCGAAAGCCTTCACCCCAAATTGTGAAGCCAGTACACGGTCGTATGCAATGGGAATACCTCCGCGCTGCAGATGCCCGAGTATGGTGACACGCATATCGTGTTCACAGCCGAACTCCTTTAAATCATTTGCCAATTTGTAAGCAACACCGCCAAGGCGTTTGTTGGCGTATCCAATCTCGTTATTCGCGGAGACAACGGTTTCTCCGTCAACTGTGTGGGCGCCTTCAGAAATTACAATATTTACAAACCCTCTGTCCTTAAAGAATCGGCTGTTGATTTTTTCCATCACCTTGGTCGTATCGTAGGGGATTTCAGGGATGAGGCATATTTCAGCACCACCTGCCACTGCAGCGTTTAATGCGATCCATCCGGCATCGCGGCCCATAACTTCAAGGATCATCACACGGTTGTGGCTGGCAGCAGTTGTAACCAGTTTGTCAACGGCTTCTGTGGCAATCTGGATTGCCGTCTGGAAACCAAAAGTAGAATCTGTTGCCGATAAGTCGTTGTCGATGGTTTTTGGAACACCGATGATGTTCAAACCTTTTTCGAAAAGTGCCTGAGAAATACGTTGTGAACCATCTCCTCCGATGCTAATAACTGCATCTATACCAAGGTATTGTATCTTTCGGATCATTTCATCTGAACGATCCACGCTTGTCCAGGTGCCATCATTGTTACGAACAGGCCAGGCAAAAGGGCCTCCTTTGTTCGTCGTCTGAATAATGGTGCCTCCCTGGTAATGAATTCCTCTTACGGCCTTTTCATCGAGAACCACTATTTCGGAAGGTTCGCGCAGGATGCCATTAAAAGCTTCGATGCTTCCCAGCACTTCCCATTCTTTGCTCTGGGCAGCGCGTTTTACAATGGCACGGATTACTGCATTGAGGCCCGGACAGTCGCCGCCTCCGGTAATTACTAATACTCTCTTCATGGTTGGATAACTAAAACTATATTAATCAATGTTTTATAAACAATTATAAACTTTAGCAAATTTTTGGCGAAGTTACAAAAAATAATGATGCGTAACATTTCAACGGGAAATGGATACCAATACACTGCACAAATTTTATATTTCGTCAGGCTTGCAGGAAAGCCCGACGTTATTATCTGAAAAGTAAAAAACTGTTTAACAGGGAACTGAAAATCATCATCCATCCTGATGATAAGGTATTTGAGAAGTTGTATGAGGAAGCAAATTTATTTATGAAGTGCCTGATATGACCAAGCTATTATACTCCACTTGCTCGTTGGTATTGCTGTCCGATGATCGGTAAACAAAACGACAGTGCTATCAGGGCACTGTCGTTAAGGTTTGAATTAGATACAAAATCAGAAAGTCTGGGTCAGATTCAGGAAATCCAGGTATTCTGAAGCATCCTCCCCATAAATCTCAACTGTCATGCCGATAATTTTATAGGTACTATGCTCACCAACAATGCGCGAAAAATGGATTTCGTACTCTACCCTATTTTCATCGCGCATGATAACTTTGGCCAGATTTTCGTTACGGTCAGAGGTGAGTTTTTTGTTGCAATACGGACAAAAGAAATCAATGCGATCGCCTTTCGCAAAAGCAAATGAAGGGTGTTTCACAATCGTATAATCACCTAATTCGGGATGAAGTATAATCAGGCCTTCTTTCTTCTCTTTATTTTTGGTGGAGAAAACCACGTTGGTCCCAACATTTAGTATGTTCAGACAAGAGGGACATAAGAAATCGTTTTGCATGTCGATGTTGTTTTTAATGAACAGGAATATAAAATTAGTCATTTCCGCCGTTGAATGCAATTTCCCCGGCTTTTTATTGCGAACTTTGGACTCATGTTCACATACAATTTGTAAATAATGGAAGAAAGAAAAAACATTGCACTGGTAGCCCACGACAACAGGAAAAAAGACCTGATGGAATGGGTGGAACATAATGCCCAGATACTCCTCAACCATCAGATTATTTGCACCGGAACAACAGGCACCCTCGTGGAGAATATGCTGCGACGTAATTCTGCCAGAGCGCATGGTGCGGAAAATGAGGTGAATGTTATCCGGCTTAAATCTGGACCATTGGGCGGTGATCAGCAATTGGGCGCGATGATTGCCGAAGGCAGTATCGATATTATGATCTTTTTCTGGGATCCGATGGAAGCACAGCCCCACGATGTGGATGTAAAAGCACTGCTCCGGATTACTGTTTTGTACAATATTCCAACGTGCTGTAACCGCTCCACTGCCGATTTCCTGATTACCTCGCCTCTTTTCAACCAGTCCTATACGCCGAAGGTGAAGGACTACAGTAATTACATCAACAGGAAACTGAATATTTGAATCTGAACATGTTCAGATGTAATTTATAAAGCATTCAGGCTAAGAATTTTTAAGCAGAAGCATTGAAACGCTTCGCCAACTGCAGGAATGCGCATCAGGCTAAGGGCAGGCACCGCGCAGCTGCCTGATTTCTAAACCTGACCGTTTATAACACCAACCCATTCATGAAAAAAAAGTGTTTCATATTTCTGCTGCTCTTATCAGGTCTGAACCAGGCCCGTGGCCAGGAGAACAAAATTGATTTTACAGCCTATAAACTGCCCAACGGGTTGAACGTGATCCTTCACCAGGATAGCACTACGCCTATCGTTGCCCTCACAATACTTTATCATGTAGGTTCCAAAAATGAAGTGCCGGGACGTACAGGATTTGCGCACTTTTTTGAGCATCTGATG
>JBBRRV010000100.1:0-11450 GCA_038246075.1 Bacteroidales bacterium | reverse complement strand
GGTCGAGCCAGCTCTTGAAATCCTGCACACGCTCGCGGGCAACGATGATATCCTGATCGTTGATGCCTTCAATTTTAAGCCGCAGGCGGCTATTTGTCCAGGCAAGGATATTTGAACAGGCCTTTATAGTTACAATATATTTCCTGTTTATTTTAAAGCAGATTGCAGGGTCCAGCAGTTCTTCAAGCTGGTCGAGTGCGTAATCGATGCAGTAACTCCGGTTAGCTGTTGTCTGGATAAATGTTGATTTCTCAAGGCTGTAAAAAGCCAGTATCTCTTCGACAGGGATACTTTTGATCTTGTCACCCACCTTCACCATGAAGCGTGATTTATAGCTGCTATTTGTGGAAGCATTGGCCAATGCAAGGATCTTCTCCCATGCAAGTGCTGGCGTAAACTGCTTTGCTTTTTCGATGGCTTTCTGCAGGCGTTCTTCCTCGATCGGCTTTAAGAGATAGTCGATGCCGTTGGTTTTGAATGCCTCAATGGCATAATGATCGTAAGCCGTGGTGAAGATGATCGGGCACTTTACTGAAACCTGCCTGAACAGTTCGAAGCTCAGCCCATCAGCCAGTTGAATGTCTGAGAATATGAGGCCGATATTGGGGTTTGCCTGTAGAAATGCAACTGCATCACGCACCGACTCCAGCCTGGCTAAAATCTTCATCTCCGGAGCAATTTTAGAGATGAGCCTGGCCAGATGACTGGCTGCGCGTGCTTCGTCTTCGAGGATAATGATGTTCATTTATCTGTTGCTTTTAATACTGGAACACGTACCCGGTATTTCCCGTCTAAATTATTTATTTCGATCAGTTTGTCGGTAAAAAAACTGAACTGTTGTTCAATATTTTTCAACCCTGTGTTTTTCGAATCCTCTCCCGCATTTTTTAACCGCAATGTATTTTCCACTTCCAGGTAGCCTTCAATTTTCCGGATGCTGATAACCAATGGATATGCTTCTGAAACTTCGTTATGCTTCACTGCATTCTCCACCAGCAATTGCAGGGTCATGGGGACAATGTATTCCCCCGGGGCTGCCTGCAAATCGATATCTATATTCAGCTTATCCTCGAACCGGGTTTTCAGCAGGTACGTGAATGATCGCATGAATTCCACCTCTTCCGCAAGTGGCACCAGTTCTTTATCCCGGCTATCCAGCACATAGCGGAACAGGTCGCTCATCTGCTGAATGAATTTTACGGCCATGGCCTGGTCGGCATATACCAGGTCACTCAACACATTGAAACTATTGAACAGGAAATGCGGATTTAACTGGTTTCGCAGCGATTCGTATTTGTAGGCCATCATCTCGACATTGAGTTTCTCCGCTTTCACCACAGCCCTTTTCCATGCTTTAAAAAATCCTATTGCCGTAAATATCAGCGAAATATTAAAGGAGATCATTACCGTAATGAAGCTTGATGTGGAAGCAAATCCCCAACCCTCGGAAGGGAATTTTCCGTATTTCAGGTAAAACATCAGGTATTTAACAAACATAAACGCTACAACCGAATATATCACCAGGATGACAATTCCCAGGATTGAACGTAATACCGGCTGATCAACCCATTTTATTCTGCGATCCAAAAGAAGGTTGATTAAAGCCGCTCCTGTCCACTGGGTTATACAGATCGTAAATGCCCAGAGCAGGTAAAAAAGGAAATCTAAAAAACCATCAAAAGATCCGTTCACAAAAAATGTCAGGATCACCAGGCTCAACCCCAGGTTCGCCAGGATATATTGAAGGATAGTGAATGGTTTTACCAGATCTCTGATGAAGTTCATTTGTTAAAAATTAATGATGGGTTAAAGATAATTAGAATGGTATAGGAACAGTATAATTCTGGCATCAACCTGGTTCAGTCTATTTCTATGTATTTCAACTTTTCAGGTCAGTTTATGCTTGCGCCATTTTTTTATACTGGTTGCCTTTTCACTTACCTGCCTTACATCCCTCAACAATCTCAGCTACCTGGTTTTTGCCCCATGACGGGTATAGCGGTGATTTCACTTTATAATTATCCCAGTTGGCGAGCAGTTCGGAGGCCTGCGGGCAAAATTCTTTAGGATCTTTTCCAAAGAACTGCGCGGCACCCATATCATTACGCAATTTTATGAATTTTGCACGCGGGTTGCTTGCGTCCATTCCGAGGGCCATACCAACGGCCTGTGCAGAAAGTACGCCGTATTTCTGACCACGTTCCCTCGGATTTACCACCAATCGCGCCGAATACATCATTGACTGCAAAGAAAACACCTCAGATTCCTTAGGCGCAAGTTCAATCATTTTATTGACAGATTGCTCAGCTATGTCAAGATAGCTATCTTTCTTAACCGCATCCGATGGCTCCATGAAACTCATCATGATATAGCTGAAAGCATGGTAATAGAAAGGGAGCCACTCCGTTTTTTCGGCATTGGCAATTAAGCCAAACCTGTTGCCTGCGGCCTGGTAGTCGTCGATGGATTTGCAGGTTGCAAACTGACCTAATGCTTCGCCCATGGCGCCGGCAAATTCTTTGCTCTGAGACATACCGGTTAATGTCATGAACATAATTGCGATGGATAAGATGG
Organism: Bacteroidales bacterium; assembly: GCA_038246075.1. GTDB lineage: Bacteria > Bacteroidota > Bacteroidia > Bacteroidales > DASVHX01 > DASVHX01. The sequence goes on along the minus strand of JBBRRV010000100.1, from coordinate 8,876 downwards.
TTTTTTTCATGGCTGTTGATTTAAGGGTTATCGTTTAATTTGATTGATTAGAATTCAGGGTTTATAAAATTTTATAAAACTGTTTTATATTCGATTTGGTCGTGCAGTCGTGCAGTCTTTCATGCGGTAATCACTCAATTTTATCGATCTGATTTGCCTGTCCTTTTTTTGTCAGGGTAATAAAACATCCGATCAGGAAAAACCTGTCGGCCTCCGTTTTTATGGGCGCACTCCTGAATATCCCATCCGAATTGGGTATGCTGGCATAAGTGTTTCCATAACCTTGTTTAAAGCCAAATATATTGGTAACTGCCGCATAAATGATAATATTCTGTCTGTAAAGGAAACTCCAGCTCAGATCTATGCTTCGGTAAGGCAGCGTGTGTTCGCCGTTAAAAACCTGTGAATTAGGGTTGTTGTATACCCGCGGTGAAGAATACTTTACATTGGCACTTGCGTATGACCTGATGGCGCCGAACCAGTGTTTGTAAACCACAGCGAAGTTGTGCTTGCTGGCAAATCCGGGGATTGCTTCTTCAGGGTAATTCCTGTAATCGCGTTTGGTATCAAGGTAAGAATATGAAATCCAGTAATCGCCGTTTTTAATCGTCTTTCTGTCCCTGAAGAATACATCAAGCCCTGTGGCATAGCCATAGCCATTGTTTGAATAGCTTGAAGGCAGATAAAATGCGGCGTTATCCAGTTTTGCCAGCCCTTTATAATCTTTATAATATATTTCCGCCCTTAGCGTACGGTCGTTCTGAGAGGCCTGGTAGCTGAAAGTATAATGATCCGCCCTTTCGTAATTGAGCTTGTTGGTATACATCAGGTAATCATCCAGTGGATCCTGGTAGAACCAGCCATAGGCCAGTGAGAACTGGCTTGTTTTGGTAATCTTATAAGCCGCAGAGATCCTTGGAACCAGGTTCGCACGCTTCAGGTAATCAGAATATTCCATACGGACACCGAGTCGTGTCACAAACTTTGTGGAGGCATATATTTCGGATTCGGCAAATGCAGCAACCGTGTTATTGGTATAATCATTGATAAAATTAGTGGCTGGCGTGATGTATTTCTGGGAATATGTTTTGCTGAAGAATTCAGCGCCAAACCGCAGATTGATCTTATCGCTGAAGTGATGCGAAAATACGTTCTTCACATGGACACCCTGCAGTATCTTATTCAATGCCACTGTATCGTAACCAATTTTATCCGTATTGTTTGTGAACGAAGCCGCAGATGCTATGGTCCATTTCTCACCCAGGTTGCTTGTCCATGCAGCATTTAAATAATAATTGTCATTACGCAGGGCATAATCGTAAAATTTCCCTTCACGGTTAAGGTCTTCCTGTGTAACGGTGAACATGGAATTGTTATAGCTGCCGTATATCTTGAGCATTCCTGTCTTCCCAGTCTTTTGCCTCAGGCTCACTGCGCCTTCCGCAGCTGAGGGATATTTCACCCAATGATAGTTTTGCGGTATGAGCCACATATATGGACCCAGATTGTTGTAAGATAAGGTTGAAGTCACGGCCCCTGTTTTCCATAGTTTGGTGCCTGCCACCCCGAGTCCTACAGTTAAAAATGAAAGATCAAGCTGGTCTTCTGCTGGCATATCATTGGTATTTAACAGCAGTACCGACGATAATGCCTGACCGTATTCAGCCGAATAACCGCCTGTACTAAAAATGGTACCCTTGAACATAAAAGGGTTGAACCTTCCCCTTACTGACATGTTTGGCGCACCGGAGCTATAGGGGGCGTAAACCAGTGATCCGTCAATATAGGTTTGAGATTCCTCATTGTCGCCACCTTTTACGAAAAGCTTTCCTGATTCGCCATTCGTTGTGGTACCGGGCAATGTCTGCAATGCGCCATAAACATCACCCATTGCGCCTGCCGTAGTAATCATGTCAAGCGGGGTAAGAATATTCGCCTGCTTCTTATCGCCAGCCTCAAAGGTGCCGGCTGTGATCGTAACTGCATTTAGCTCGTTAAATTTTTCTTTAAGCTCAACCACCATTTTTAAAGGATTACCCTTAAGTTCAATTTCTTTAGAGAAGGGCTCGTAACCCATGAATGTGACCATCAGGACCTGCGTCCCTGTCTTCGGAGTTTTAAACCTGAAACGCCCAAGGGTATCGCTGGTCGCTCCGTCATAGGTTCCCTGCAGATAAATGCTTGCACCTGGCAGGCTTGCGCCGTTTTTCTGGCGAACGGTTCCTGAAATGGTTGTCTGGCTGATTACATTTAAGCTGACCAGGCCAAAAAAAAGGAAAAGTATGTAAATTTTCATAAATACTTTGCTTTCGATTATTGTGGAATGCTGCAGCAAAATTGAATAAATATGATTTTGATTAAAAATTAAAGTTACTGAATTGTTGAATTATACGGATGAACTGTATATCTTTTGGTTCCTGCTGTGCGAGGATTATATGGCGGATTGTGTATTTTTGCGCTATACATCTTCTGTTTTTGCTTTGCCCGGAAAGGCAGAAATGGAGATTATACCTTAACGCTAATAGCGCATGCGGAGAATTACTGATCCAATAAAGAACAGAATACTGATTCCTTTCAAAATAATTCCGAGGGAAGGATTAACCCCTGAAAAACTGGCCTTTTCGATTACGATAGGGATGGTTGGAGGACTGTTCCCTGTCATTGGCTTCACCAGTTTACTTAGCCTTGCACTTACAGGTGCATTCAGGCAAAACCTTGTATTGGTGCAATCCGTCAACTGGCTCATGTCGATAATCCAGTTGTTGCTGATCATACCTTTCATGCGGCTTGGCGCCATGATCTGGGAACAGCACCCCATCAGCATTACAATCGGACAAATGGAGCGGGCATTTCAGCCGGGCATACTTGAAGGCTTGCAGGCGATTGGTGTTTTTCACCTTTATGGCATCCTGGCATGGAGTATACTCGTAATCCCTTGCGGAGCATTTTCGTATTATGCTTTATTGTTCGCCTTTCGCAAGCGCTCCGCTTAGAGAGACAACCATCCACAAATAAATACATGCACCTGGTGTGTTCAACTTCCCTGAATATTTTCCATAAAACTTCCATAACTTTATGCTCTCAAAACATCAGCAATGGAAGACGAATTAGCACCCTGGGAGGTTTTCGAAGGTACAGCCTGGCAGGCCGGATTACTGAAGAGCATCCTCGAGGATAATGAAATCGAGACTATCATGCGCAATGCATCCTCTGCGCCATGGAACCAGTTCCCAACGCGGGCTGACACTGTAAAAGTTTTCGTAGCCGCTAAAGATATTGAGCAGGCCAGGTTGCTGGTGGCAGAATTTGATAAAAATATGCAATAAAAATTCATATCCTTTCACCTCGGCCTAAAATGACAGGATGGCCTGACCGGTGCGTCAATTGGACAGGAATTAATCAAAAATAAAAACTATGGATATCTTCAAAGGCAGCAGCGGCTCCTATTTCCCGCCTCAGTTCCGCTATGTCGGCTACGTACTGGTGATTACCGGGTGCATCATGATTTACAGCATGAACCTTTTTGGCATAGGTTTCATTGTGATCGGTCCGGCCTTTTTTCTTTTAAAAACGGGGATCCGCATCAATTTCGATGAACGATCCTACCAGGAATACAGAAGTGTCATGGGCCTATATTTCGGAAAATGGGTAAATCTCCCTGAAATTGAATATGTAACAGTATATACGGAGTCAGAATCGCAGGACATGAATGTTCAAAGTGTTGGCAATGAATACAACGACACCTTTTTTAACACTGATTTGATATTTGAAGAACCCAACCGGCTGAAGGTTATTAGCTTCCCCGACAAATCCGCTGCCATGGAAGCAGGCCGTCTGCTAGCCAAAAAGTTGCACACACGTTTGCTGGATTATACCTCCGAAGAGCCTGTATGGATGGATGACATTGAAACAGCGGAAAATTAGCCACTAATCAACCTCCTTCCCTTAGCCTTCTCAGACTTTACGAACCAGAAGTTTTCCGGGTGCCTCGTTATAAATGGCAGTGCCTGCTGTTCAGTTTGTCTGGGATAAAACAAAAGCCCCGCTCCAGATAGAGCGAGGCCTTTAAAGCTAGAACTTAATAAAGGGCCTGTGATTACAAAGGCTTTGGATCCGGCGTAAAACTATCGTAATTATCCTTGGCTGGCCGCAACGGGATCATGCCCGCCATCTCACCAAGCACATTTACGAGATCACTTCCGGTTGGCACCACAATTTTTGCATTATCCTTCAGGGCAGTTTCCATGGCTTGTATCCTGCGCAAAATCTGTGCGTTGCCAACAAAATATTTTTCAGCAGCCTCATTCACAAGGGCAATAGCCTGGGCCTCGCCTTCGGCACGCAGAATGGCGCCCTGCTTGATACCTTCGGCACGGCGAATCTCAGCACGTTTTTCGCCGTCGGCTTTTGTTTCAGTGGCTGTGGCAAAGTCTATGGCAGCGATCTTCTCATTCTCAGCCTTCACAATTTTATTCATGGTTTCCTGCACATCTTTTGGCGGGTCAATCTCTTTAAGTTCTGTGCGCACAATCTCTATGCCCCAGTTGATTGTTTCTTCCAGTAAAGTGGCATGCAATTCCTTGTTGATCTTACCGCGCTCGCTGTTGGCCGATTTCAATGTCATGGTGCCGATAATGTTCCTCAACGTCGTTCTCGCAAGGTTCACGATCTGGTATTCAATACTATTCACATTGTATTGCGAATTTTTCACACTCTCCTCATCAGCCTTTATCTTAAAATAGACCTGAGCATCAACACGGGCATTCAGGTTATCATTGGTAATGATCTCCTGCGGCTCGGCATTGATCATCTTTTCAGTAACATTGATCTGATACATTTTATCAATAATCGGGATGATCCAGTTAAAGCCGGGAGATGCAAAATGATGATATTTCCCAAGACGCTCAACCAGCGCACGTTGGGTGGGTCGAACTATGCGGATGCCGATAAAAAAGAACAGCACAACCACAATGATGATGATGGTGGTAAGATTTTCCATACAGATAAGGTTAATACGTTTAATTCTCCCGGTTAGTTTCCCGGGTCAGATTAACAACAAATATAAAAAAATTGCTATAGCTGTGAAAATAAAATCAGCTGATTCTCCGTGCTTTTTTGAATTGTACTACTGTCAAAAATGACAGGTCATTGAATGCTGCCCGCCAGGTTTTCTCCAAGCTTCACCTCGTGAGGTGTATTTACATTCAGGAAGAGATTTTCATGGTAAAAGGATAATTTATCATCGATTTCAATTTGCCAGGCCTCAATTTTTTCAAGAAAGGTGATCAGTTTGAATTTCCCATCCCTGATATGATTTTCAAATTCCTTCACGAGTGAACGGTTATATATGCCACAGAGCGGCTCGGCAAATCCCTGGTGCCATGCAATGGCTGCCGGGCATCCATTGGCAGAAGCAATAAGGTGCTGCAGCAGATCTGCTTTGATCAATGGCATATCGCATGACAACACAAGATTATATTCAGTTGCGGAAGACATGAGTGATGACCAGATTCCCATCATCGGCCCACCGCCTGCTAGAAGGTCGTTTATCACCGGCAAATCCAAAAAATCGTAGTGATGAGAATTGGCGTTAATCATTACCTGGGAGCAGGCTTCCCGGAGCCTTTCGACCGGATAACAGATCAGAGGCTTGCCTCCAAACGGGATGAGTCCCTTGTCAGCACCCATTCGCCTGCTGTTGCCACCGGCAATTACGATGCCGGTAAGTTCAGATCTGAGCATCTTTGTTCAGATAAAACAAGCAGCCATCGCCATAACTCAGGAACCTGAAGTCATGGGTAAGCGCATAATCATATACCTGACGCCATACCGGCCCGATAAATGCAGCCACCAGCAGGAGCAGTGTACTCTGAGGCTGGTGAAAATTGGTCACCAGACCCTGGCACATCCGGAAACGGTAACCCGGAACGATCATCAGGCTTGTGTATCCGGTAATTAAATCAGTGTCTGTTTCATCGAACATCCTCAGGATAGCTTCCAGAGATTGCGCAGTGGTAACAGGTTCATCATCAAGCCCGCCGTAGGGGTCCCACTGATTTATCTCAAGAATTTCTGTTGACTTTGATTTAAAGAGTTTAACACCATGCCAGTAAAGGCTCTCAAGTGCCCGGAGGCTTGTAGTGCCAACGGCAAAGATATGCTCTGGCGTAGCTTTCTGCAGCGCGCAAATGGTTGTCTTATGAATAGTGATCAGTTCGCGATGCATATGATGCTGCCCTGTCATCTCAGTGCTGACAGGTTTAAATGTGCCCGCCCCCACATGAAGCGTCACATATTTGCGATTTATCGTCTTTAGCTGAAGGTCGCCAAGCAATTCTTCACTAAAGTGCAAACCTGCCGTTGGCGCAGCCACAGAACCATCACTGCGGGCATAAACTGTCTGATAACGCTCACTGTCTTCAACCTCTGCAGCGCGGTTAATATAAGGTGGAAGCGGAACCTGCCCTGCCATCTCCAATACTTCACTAAAAGAAAGTTCCTGAGGTTGCCAGCTGAAACGAATAATCCATTCATCTTCCTTGCGTGAAAGGAGTTCTGCTGTCAGCTCAACGTCTCCGTTTCCGGAACTTATCTGCCGGGTCAGTCTGCCCTCCTGCCATCTTTTGGCATTCCCGACAAGACATTTCCATTTCACCTCTCCCCTCCGGGCAAATGCGACCTGTACATCCAAACCCATGGCTTCTTCCAAACAAAATACCTCGATTCGCGCTCCCGTTGGTTTGTTAAAAATGAGTCTTGCCCGCACAACGCGGGTATCGTTGAAAACCATAGTGCATCCTTTCGGCAGATATTCAGGCAGTTGCCGGAATTTTGATTCAGAAATGACTCCGTTTCTACAAATAAGTAGTTTGGACGTATCGCGCTGCTGCAAGGGATAAGCAGCAATTTTTTCGTTGGGTAGGTTATAGGTAAAATCAGCTATACGTATGGATTCAGGAAGGGTCATAATTTTTGTCGGCAGATTTTGCAGTGTCAGGAAAAGATATCCTGAATATTAATTTGACTTTCATAAAGATGCAGGACCTCATCGGGATCAACAGAGGTCAATTTGTCAATTTTATTGGCAGTTTGATTATACCAAATCTCCACATAAAAGTCGAAGATCAAATAGAGTTTAATGTTATAAAAAACGAAGATGCGGCTCATCAATTCCTGGCCCTGTTCAAGTACCAGCGAAATTTTTTCCATCTGCGGCAAGTCCAAAAACTCCTTTTCGTTCATCGTCAACTACTTGTCGGGTAATACAGACACATTATTTAACAACTTCTTACGGAAGCGCAAATGTAATTCTAAATTATATGCAAAATATTCACATGAAGACTTTCCCGCTCTCCAATCCTTTATGCATTTCGCCTGATGCCTATTGCCTTAGCGAAGTGCCTAAAGTGCCTAGAGTTGGGAGTGCCTAAAGTTGGTTTTCTAATACCGTGAGTTTTATGCTATTGTGTATGTTTTATAACTTCGGACAAGTTGCCACTCACCTAACCTCTTTTGCCTTTTGCTACTTGCTATTTGCCATTTAACTTATATTTTCATTTTAACCTTTCGCCTTTACCCTGATGCCAATTGCCTATTGCCTATTGCCTGCTTTAAAACCTGCTCAATTCAAAATTATATTTGTCTTTTAAGAACTGCAAGTTCTTGATGTTGGTCTTTTTATCGTAGATACGAACCATATCAACGATTCCTTTCTTTTCATAAACTGCTGCCTGCGCGGCGTCGAAGAGTTTATGATCCCAGTTATTACGAATGGCGATGGTCACCTGCTCAAAATTATCCCATTCGAGGAATTTCGGCACTTCAATATAATAGGTGTTGTGCTGGTCGATGGCATGATAGATTCCACTGTCCATGCGCTCCATCTCAAAGTATCTTCGCAGTTTAATAAGGCTTTGGTAAGGTTTTACCTCCCTGTTTGCTGCAAACACAATCCCTTTTTGTTTATAGTAACTTATGAGATCTGCCAGCTGGTTGTAGTTGTCCATAAAGACCCGCATACAGGGGGTTTGCTTGTCGAACAATGTCAGACTGCCGGGCACTGCATCAAATTTAACCGTGTGTTCCTGCTTCATTTGCATAATCGTCCGGATATATTCATCATCACGGCTGACTTCGGATACCTTCAGAATGAGGAAGACCGACCGGGGCTTCTGTTCATTCTCGTTTAACGGCGTATAATACTGGTCATAAAATCCGGGAAAAGGGTCAAGGTCTTCAAGTACCATTTCCTGAAAGTGAACTTCCGAAGCTAAAGAGGCCAGTTTTCCCTTTTTAATGATAAAGCCTATCGATTCGATATTCGGCTTGTCTTCCATTTGCTTAAATATTAATAGGCATTTCCTGTTTTTGGGTTAATCCTAAATCAGGCAGAAGTCCTAATTATGCCTGGTTATATAACTAACAAACAGCAGGGTACTGTTGATTTACAAATATAGCAGTTTCTTTATGAATACTTTACGTATGCTGACAGTAATCTCACACGTCCTGCTCCTCATCAGCAGATTTTCCTAACTTTGAAAGAAATAAAAAGGTTAAAACAGTTGTCATGCAGATAAAAAATCATCTTCCGAATTTTGTAACTTCACTCAACCTGTTCAGCGGCTGTTTGGGCGTCACATTCATCTTTAACGGACACACCACAGCTGCAGTAATCATGATGGGTGCCGCTGCCATTTTTGATTTTGCCGATGGCCTGGTTGCGCGGGCTTTAAATGTAAAATCGGCCATTGGCAAGGAACTTGACTCTCTTGCTGATGTTGTTTCTTTTGGACTGTTGCCTGGTGCCATCATGTACCAGCTTATGCTGAGTTGCACGAACCTTCCCGGAGTAGCAGGGTGGATGAATCCTTATCCAT
>JBBRRV010000099.1:0-11689 GCA_038246075.1 Bacteroidales bacterium | reverse complement strand
TTTATTGCTGCCGATGGCAGCGATTGCATTTTTGGTGAATCTTGTACCGAGAAAACCGGCAATGTGGTAAGCCGCACACATGAATTAATGAAGCAAAAAGGGATTGAACCGGCACGGCTACGAATGGCTGCCATGTGTTCGGTTTGCAGCGAATCGTTCGTGAAGCAAATAAAATCCTTTAACGAAAATCTACTAAAAACATCAAACCCACAATAATGAGTGAACCGTTAAAAAACACTTCGTTCGATGCACTTGTAGTTGGTGGCGGAATTGCTGGTGGCGAAACAGCCTTGAATTTGGCGAATAATGGATTTAAAGTTTTACTGATCGAAAAAGATCTTTCCATAGGCGGGAAAATGATCCTGCTCAGCAAGGTTTTTCCAACACTGGATTGCGCCGCTTGCATTACTACACCAAAAGTGTCGGAAATTTCGCGCCATCCCAATATCACGATATTTACCAGCAGTGAAGTGAGTAAAATCAACAAGATTGCTGAAAATAATTTTGAGGCCACGATCATCCGAAAACCCCGCTATGTTGTAATAGAAGATTGCACTGCGTGTCAGCTTTGCGAACAGGCGTGCCCGGTGAGCGTTCCCGACCAATACCAGTTCAACCTTGTTGGGCGAAAAGCTGTATTTATCCCCTTCAGCATTGCCAGTCCAAAGGCAGCAGCCATTGATATTGACAATTGCATTTTGTGTGGTGCCTGTGAAAAAGCATGTCCGACAAATTGTATTGATTTCACACAGGAGACGCAGGAGCTGCACTTCAACATAAAGACAGTTGTGCTGGCAACCGGTTTTAAATTGTTCGATCCGCTACTGATTCCCCGTTATGGATTTGGCCTTTATAAGAATGTAGTCACATCCATGCAGATGGAACGTGAATTGGCTCCAACGCGCCCGTTCAACACTGTTTTACGGCCGGGAGACGGAAAAGTGCCCGATAAAATTGCCTATGTGCTTTGCACAGGATCAAGGGATGCTTCCGTGGGAAATCCCATCTGTTCGCAAATATGCTGCATGTATTCCATCAAACAATCGCAGTTGCTCATGGGAGCCTTACCCATGGCAGATGTCACCATTTATTATATTAACATCCGTTCATTTGGAAAAGGGTTTGAAGAGTTTTACCAACAGGCAAAGGGCATGGGCGTGAACTTTGTCAAGGGCAAAATTGGAAAAATTTCTGAAAAGGAAAACGGGAACCTCATCCTGCGCTATGAAGATGTAAATGAAGGCATTGTCAAAGAGGCAGAGCATGATATGGTAATCCTTTCCGTAGGTGTACTTCCTAACCAGGATGCTGCCGGATTGTTTCGGGCTGATGAATTAAAGCTCGATCCGTATAAGTTTATTTACCAGGCCGATTCGCTTATCAGCCCATCCAAAACCAGCATTGAAGGGGTATTTGTTGCAGGAACGGCTTCGGGTCCCATGGATATACCAGACTCCATTCTCTCAGCTGGTGCCGCATCTTCCGAAGCTATAAGTTATTTAATCCAGGACAAATGAAAAAGAAAATAGGTATATATATATGCCATTGCGGAGGAAACATTTCTGATTATGTGGATGTTGAAAAAGTCAGGCAAGCGGTTGAGGCTGAAGGCGGCGTCCTACTAGCTAAAACTACCATGTTTGCCTGCTCTGATTCGAATCAGAAGGATATGATCGATGACATCAAAAATAATGATCTGGATGGTGTTGTAGTAGCTTCTTGTTCACCGAAACTCCACCTGACTACTTTTAGAAATGTATGTGAAAGAGCCGGACTGAATAAGTACAATTATATTCATGCCAATATCCGGGAACAGGTTTCGTGGGCTCACTCTGATGATAAAACAGGCGCAACCGAAAAAGCCATTCACATAGTAAAAGCAGCTATTGCTAAAGATAGCTTTGCCGAATCACTTGAGCCCAATAAAATCGTTGCACAAAAAGCGGTTGCCATCATCGGCAGTGGCGTTGCAGGGATGAAGGCTGCCATAGCCCTTTCAAACATGGATTGCCCGGTTTATCTCGTGGAAAGGGAACATTTTATCGGGGGCAGGGTTGCGCAGTGGGGCGAAATGTTTACAACCAACGAAACAGGAAAAGAAGTGGTGACAAGGCTCTATAATGACCTTATCAAGCGGCCAAACATAACCTTATTTACTGGTGCTGAAGTAATCGCAAATGCCGGAAGTATCGGTGATTTTAAATTAAAAGTTAAAATAACACCCCGTTATATTAAAGATAACTGTCACCAGGGAAAATTGCAACAAGCTATTGATGCTTGTCCCGTAGAAATTCCGGATGATTTCAATTTTAACATTACCACCCGCAAAGCCATTTATCATAATTTCCCGAGTGAGTACCCACATTTACCCGTCATTGACATAAAGAATTGTACGCGATGTGGTAAATGTGAGCAGCTATGCGATAGCGTTGATTTTTCTCAAAAAGAAGAAATCCTCGATATCCATGTTGGTTCTGTACTGATGGCCACGGGTTTTGACCCTTATAGCCCTGAAAAAGGCGAGTTTGGATACAATGAAATTGACAATGTGGTAACCCTTCCCCAGTTCAAACGCATGATTGAACTAAGTGATAAAAAACTGTTATTCAAAGGGAAAGAGGTTAAAAAAATAGCTTATATCTACTGTGTTGGAAGCCGCCAGGAAGAGGGTGGAAATACCTATTGCTCCAGGTATTGTTGTACTTCAGCAATTCAGGCTTCTCTTTTGACGAAGAAAAAATTTCCAAAAATGCACAACTTCCATTTCAACCGGGGTATTCGCACTTATGGTAAGCAGGAAGTTTTGTACCGCGACTCACTGGAGCAGGGTGATATCTACCTGCAGGCTTATGAGGATGGCCTGCCTGTTGTTACCCGCAATGATGGTAAAACCATCGTTAAAATAAATGATATCTTAACTGGCGGAAGAGAAACGGAAGTTGAAGCTGATTTAGTGGTGCTGGTCACCGGAATGGTCCCTCGTGCAGAGAATTCAATTGGATCGATGTTTAAATTACCTAAAGGCAGGGATAATTTTTTTAATGAGATTCACATGAAACTTCGTCCGGTGGAAACCTACATCGACGGTGTAACAATCGCAGGCGCCTGCCAGGGACCTAAAAATATAATGGAATCAGCAAATTCAGCCCTATCGGCTGCTACAAAATCCTTTTCTTATGTGAGTAAGGGCGAATTGGAAACAGAACCTATTGTTGCACTTGTTGCCCCGGACACCTGCACCTGGTGTAATGCCTGTGCCGAGGCTTGTCCATTCGATGCCATAAGCCTTAGCGAAGGAGCCACAAAATCAATTGCGCTGATCAATAATTCAGTATGCAAAGGTTGTGGCATGTGTCTACCGGTATGTCCCAAGGATGCCCTTGATTTAATTACCTTCTCAAACAGGGAAATCGAAAGCATGATTGATGCATTGGCACAGGGTTAAGCTTCGGAACTGAAAAAATTAACAAATAGCTGTTATGGAAATTGAAAAAGGAAAGACTGCAAAATACCTGAGAGATAAACGGGAAGTTCCGCAGGAATTGAAAGATAAACTGAAAGAGTTTAACCGGATAAAAAAGGCGATTTTGGAAGCGCTGAAGCAAAGCGACTTAACCATCGCACAATTATCTCAGAAACTGAATATGCCCCGACCCGAGGTTGTTTACTACCTGATGTCGCTGGTAAAATACGGCTTTGTGCAAACAGGCGAAGTGGATGATATGGATGAATATTTTACGTATAAACTGAAAAAATAATGGCAAGCATTGATCTGGAATTCGGAGAAGCGTTAAAAAAATATGGTGCAATTAACTTTAATGCCTGTTATAATTGTGGCACCTGCACGGCTGTATGCGCTTTATCCACCCCGGAAGATTCGTTTCCACGCGAAATGGTGCGATATAGCGTTCTCGGCATGGAAGATGAGTTGAAATCTTCGTTAAAACCCTGGCTATGTTACTACTGCGGCGAATGCTCAACAAATTGTCCGCAAGAGGCCAACCCCGGAGAACTAATGATGTCGCTCAGGCGGTGGCTTACTTCAAAATACGATTGGACCGGTTTATCAGGATTGTTATATAAATCACTTCCTCTAAGCATTATAGCTTTCATGCTGACAGCCTTTGCTGTTATTGGGTTTGCTGCCTATGAATCATTCAACCTGGAATCAATAATTCATTTTGGTCATTATTTCGAAATGATTGCCATAGCATCTGTGTTTGCTATCATCCTTCTTCCCAATATTATCCGCATGTGGTATTTTGTAATCCTGAAACCAAAAATTAAGGTTTCTTTTCCCACCTACTTAAAAAGCACCAGGGATTTAATCGTGCACATGTTTACACAAAAAAGGTCCCTGGGATGTGACGACAACCAGTTCAGGTGGTTCGAACATTTTATTTTGGTAATTGGTTATTTAACACTACTTTTCACCACAGTTTTCCTGGATTGGTTTTCTTCAGAAAACATTTTCATTATTGTGCTCGGGTATGTTGAAAGTGCGGTAATCTTTATTGTGACCTTTGATTTTGTAAAAAGCAGGATCAAAAAGAACAAAGAAATCAGCAAAAATTCCCAACCTTCCGACTGGTTCTTTGTCATATGGCTCTTACTGATGGGATTAACCGCCCTGCTCGTTCGTGCCTTCATTGATCTGAATATCCTGCAGAATAATATCTGGATGTATCTGTTGCACCTTATCGTTTTAGTACAATGGGCATTGATCATTGTTCCCTTTGGGAAATGGACCCACTTTTTATACCGCTCATTTGCGATGTATTTTGCAAAACTTAAGGAAGCACCGGCGAAATAATAGCCAAAGGCCGGCGCCAGTCTGTGACTGGTGCCTTAAAAATCACACGCCATTTGCGGCTGGAACTGTTGTTTATCCAAAAGCATTTAGACCTTTTTTCCGGGACTACAGTCATTAATTTTACTTTGAAATCCTTTTCTTAAAAGCGAAAATATGAAACAAATGGAAAAAATTAAAGTAGGAATAATTATCTGCGACAGGTACCATACCTGCGCAGGCGGAAAATGTTTCAGGTCAGTTCAAAACCACGAAGGAGCTTTTGCCATCTATGAAGGTAAAGAGGTTGAGGTTGCTGCTTACACCACCTGCGGAGGGTGCCCTGGTGGCAACATCGAATATGCGCCTGAAGAAATGAAAAAAAATGGCGTAACACACATCCATTTTGGTACATGCTTTTTGGTCGGGTATCCGCCATGCCCATACACAGAACAATTTGAGAAATTTATTACTGAAAAGTATGGCATGAAAGTGATTGTTGGAACGCATCCAATTCCTCAAAAATATTATTTGCCACATGGTAATCTGAAGACATGGAATACGCCATTTCTGCAAAATGCCATTAAGGATACCTTAACCGATGAAAACACCAGACTAAGTTATGACTAAAGATAAACTAATCTAACCCTCATCCGGTCACCCAGGTCAGCGGCCAGTTCCTTTAAAATGGGGAACAGGTAAAACTCAGACCTGGTTTCCCTGGTAAAGGGTTATAAAGACTGAATCTTATCAGCTCCATTGAAACGATTTAGCACTTTGCACCGCAAATCCACATGGTTACCGCTTTATTTATATGCCGTTATTAAAAAGATTGGGTACGCTTTGGTTTCACCGTTATCCATTGCCTTTTTTATGACAAAACACTCCTGGTACGAAACATCCCTGAATCCATGTGCTGAGAGATTTGTAGCTAATATTTCAGGATCAAATCCCAAATGACCGGTAAATCCGTCACCATGAAAACTTCCGTCTTCAGGGTATAAATCAGCGATGGCAAGGAAGCCGCCAGGATTAAGTAATGAATTAAATTTTTGTAGTATCCCGTCAATATCTGCCACATGGTGCAACGCCATCTGGCTAAAAATCAGATCATATTCACCTGTATAGGATTCTTTCTCAAGATCAAGGTGAACAGGTTTCAGATGATCGAATCCTCCTGAAGCAATCTTATCTTTTATAACATTGATCATACCCGCTGAACTATCCATAAGGGTGATCTCTTTAAGCTGTTCTCTTAATAAAAGGCTTAATATGCCAGAGCCTGCGCCAAATTCCAGGGCAGTCATATGTTGCCCGTTCGGTATAGCTTTAACAAGAATTTCTGCAATTGCTTTTGATCTTTCCAGATGTACCGGGTTCATATCCCATTCAGCAGCTTTATCGTCAAATTCATTCATAGTAATATTTTGTTTTTATTGATTTATTTAAAATACAGGTTACTGCATCAGCAGAAATATGACTTCAGCTATTTTGATCAGACTTTATAGGCTAAGCTTCCATTTGGGCATGTTGTAACGCATTTCAGACATTTGGAACAGGTAAAACTATCACCAGGTCTTTCCTTTGCAGGTTTGTACAGGCTGTATCTGACCGGTTCCATTGCAACGATATAGCATTCCTTATCGCAGATGCCGCAGTTTTTGCAGCTTTCATCATTTAGTTTAATACGAAAAAGGGAATATTTGTTGAGCCAGCCTGATATCCATGCAATCGGGCAGCCAATTTTGTGGTACTGATACATGGCCTTTATTTTGCCGTCCTTGTTCATACCCATCATAAATTCCATCAGCAGACCTAACGGACAAACCCAGCGGCAGAATACCTTTCCGAATATTACCCCCAGCACAACTCCGGCTAAAAGCACATACCAAAGGGAAAGATGGTATACCGATACGCCGTAATAAAGTGTTACTCCCAACAAAAAGAGAATAATCATTCTCCTATCAACAATCAATTTTAAAAATCCACGCATAACTCTTTAAAAACTAAAGTGAATGAAAAAACCTAAGACCATAGTTGCCAGATAAATATCAGCATAAGCGTTAACAAACATCATGACAGGGATATTTAACTTTATTGATTTCGCTCACCAAAAAACTTTTCTGTTTAACGCCCACAAAGCGGTTAATTTCTTTGCCATTTTTGAACAGGATCATTGTTGGAATATTTCTGACGCCATATTTAGCCAAAGAAGCCTGGTGGATTTGAACATCAAGTTTAGCCACTTTTGCAGTACTTCCCAATTCATCTGCAACTTCGTTGAGTATTGGGGCCATCATTTTACATGGCATGCACCACGAAGCCCAGAAATCAACCAGGGTAACACCGTTTTTCACATGGGCTGCAAAGTTCATGTCGCTGAGTTCGAAAATTGCCGAATTGGATTCAACCTCAGGTGCATTCTTCATTTTCCTATAGGTATAAATCATATAGGTTCCAAAACCGATGATCAGCAGGACTGATAATATGGAGACTGGTGTCATATATTAAACGTGTTGAAGTGTTTTAGTTATGGATTGTTCGTGGATATATTTTGATGCAGCCAAAGCTGCAATTGTTCCGTCGGAAACGGCGGTTGTAACCTGGCGGAAACGTTTGGCAACAGAATCCCCGGCAGCATAAATTCCTTTCACACTGGTTCGCATTTCGGAATCCACAACGATCTCTTTAAATTTGTTAAGCTCAATTTTATCCTTTAAAAATTCAGTATTGGGAACATAACCAATAAAGATAAAGACACCATCAACAGGGTGATTTTGTGTCTTGCCAGTTTTAAGATCAGTCATCAGGATCCCTTCAAGTTTTTCGTTTCCGTAAAAAGAAGTTATAGCGGATTCCATCATAAAACTGATTTTCGGGTTGCTGCGTGCTTCCTCAATCGCATATTCAAAAGCTTGAAAATGATCAAACTGATGTACAATGGTTACCTTACTTGCATATTTGGTGAGTGATACAGCTTCTTCGAGTGCTGAATTGCCCCCGCCAACAACCATTATTTCCTTATCCGTAAAAAAATCACCATCACAGGTGGCACAATACGAAATACCCTTTCCTTTCAGGCTGTCTTCACCCTTTATGCCAAGGGTGCGCGAACGCCCGCCGGGACTTAGTATAACTGCATCTGCAGTATAGCGTGTGCCATCCGCCAGGATAACTTCTTTAACCTCACCTTCAAGGTTCAGTGATTCAACCGAAATATTGGCCCTGATAGCGCAGCCAAATTTCTTTGCCTGATTTTTCATGATCATCGAAAGCTGATACCCGCTGATACTCTCCACGCCCGGGTAATTGGCGATTTCGTGCGTCAAAATCATTTGCCCCCCGACAGTGCCTTCGCTCAGTATGAGCGTACGCACCCGGGCACGTGAAAGGTATATGCCCGCCGTCAGTCCGGCGGGCCCTGCTCCTATTACTATTGCACTATAATGGTTGTTTTCTGTCATAAAAGATGTGATTTTCAGTAGCTATATCCCTTGGTTGATGTACTCCTACTTCCACCAGATTACAATGCCTTTGCATCTATTAATTTTGATTCAAATTCACTGTCCAGTATCCCTGTTACCTGGTCTAAACTTTGAATGCTTGAAGTGGCTTTCACGAGCTTACCATTTTTGTAATACATGGTAAAAGGAATGCCCATGAAGTTTCTTGCTGCCGGTTCATTGCGGATCACATGCGATTCAGGACTGTCGAATTCCATATCTGCGAATTTTACATGGGTATACTTACTTTCGATATCTTCCATAATCCCATAAACCGGGATACACATTGGTCCCATCCGACCGCAGCATATCATTACGTTTTCGTTTTCGCTGATTAATTTCTGGTGATCAGCAGCTGTTTCAATGTGTTTTAAATTTGTGTATAGCATGATTTTTAGGTTTTAAATGTTAGTAATTGTATGTGAGGATTAGAATAATTTGATCTCCATTTTGATTACGCAGCAAAATTAGACTGTCTTTACATGCGAAAATGAAAGTCAGACTATACTTGAACATGCCGTAAGTTGAGATTGCACAAGTTTATTGTTGAGATAGTACCTATTTTTGTATGATTGATAGATGATAGCATATGAAGACCTATTCAACATTAGACGAATGCATTCTTGGCGGGCTTAATGCACCGTGCTTTAGCAAACTGCTGCCCGAAGAGATAGAACTGGTAAAGGAAAGCAAGGTGCAGGTGCAGTTCCGCAAAGGAGAGAACATTACAAAGCAGGGGGCATTTGCTTCGAGTGTATTATTTGTTGTAGACGGGATTGTAAGGCAATATATCATTGGTGATACGAACCGCGATTTTAACCTGCGGATTATCAGGAGTGGTGATTTTATCGGCCTTTCGGCTGCTTTCAGCAAACACACCTATGATTACTCAACGATAGCGTTGAAGGACACATTGGTTTGCCTGATCGAGAAAGAAGCAATGGCAGGACTGATAAAGCGCAACGGAAATTTCGCATACGGTCTGATAAACAGGTATTACGAGAATGACAGCTCGCTATACGACACCATCCGCAGCATGATGTACAAACAGATGCACGGTAGGCTCGCTGATGTATTGCTATACCTCAATACGATGAATTATAATGATGAGCGCATTTTTGGTTATCTTTCTCGCAAAGAAATCGCTGATTTTGCAGGTCTGTCTACCGAAAGTACCGTGAAACTGTTGAAGGGATTTGAGAAAGACGGTCTGATCAGACTTGTTGATAAAGATATTGAGATACTTGATGCCGATGCACTTATTGAAATCAGTAAACGTGGGTAAGTTCAGGAAACTAATCGAAAGATAAGGCATTTAAGCTTTTAACAACAATATATCCGGATGATCACACTTTGTTATAACCTGGAACATAAGATATGCTAAAAGAATCTCCAATCCACAAATTGTTGAACTATATCGACCTGCTCAGCGAGGTTGATGACTATGCTATAATTCATGAGACAATTGACAAAGGCATAGTCTTCAAAGGTACCAACCTTTGGATTCTTGTATTTGCAGTTATCATTGCTTCAGTTGGTCTTAACATGAATTCCACTGCAGTAATCATTGGTGCCATGCTGATTTCGCCGCTGATGGGACCGATTAATGGTATCGGATACAGCATTGCCACCTATGATTTTCTTCTTTTCAGAAAATCCGTTAAAAACTTCAGCTTTGCTGTTATTGCCAGCCTGATAGCATCAACCGCCTATTTCGCCATCAGCCCGATTGCTACTATCCATTCAGAATTATTGGCACGTACAAGCCCTACAATTTATGACGTAATCATAGCACTTTTTGGTGGTATGGCAGGTATTATAGCCATTAGCAGCAAGCAAAAAGGAAATGTTATTCCTGGCGTTGCCATTGCCACTGCTTTAATGCCTCCTTTATGCACAGCAGGTTATGGTTTGGCAACACTTCAGTTTGATTATTTCTTCGGCGCATTTTACTTGTTTACCATTAACAGTGTTTTCATCGCAATCTCTTCCGTCGTTGTATCGCAATTCCTGAAATTCCCTATTCTTTCAGATATAGCCATTACTCAGAAGAAACGAATTAACCGGTGGATTTCTATCATCATTGCATTGGTATTGATTCCCAGCATTTACTTTGGATACTTAATGGTTCAAAAAGATAAATTTAACGAGAAGGCTTCAAAATATGTTAAAAGCATCAGTGTTGTGCCGGGAAATTATTTACTGAAAGATGAAATCAACTTTAAAACCAAAACCATAAAACTGGTTTATGGCGGGACCTCTTTAAGTGAAACGCAGAAAGAGGGCATCACCAAAAGAGCACAGGATTTTTCATTGCAGAATATAAAAATTGAATTTCTGCAGGGGCTTTCGTTTGATGAATCTGCGCTGAAAAACAGTGAACTTGATAACCTGAAAGCTGAAATGAACCGGCAAACTTTGGTAATACAGCAAAAGAATAATTATTTGGATAGTTTAAATAAACTAAACCAATTAGGAAGCCAGCTTTTGGCTGAGATAAAAAACCTGTATCCGCAAATTATCAAATGCTCTTATGCAAATACCAATATATTCAATACTAAAACATCCGTTCCTGAAAAAGCAGCAGTAATCGTTTTTGCGACTGAGAAAAAGCATCTCTCAATCAAGGAGAAAGCCAGAATAGAGTTGTGGTTAAAATCAAGGTTAAAATCAACCCGTATCGAGGTCTTTTATGAGTAAATCCAAATAAGGAAGCCTATAAAGGTTTTAATCCTCCGAAAACTCCTTAACCAGTTTGCGATAAGCAGAGAATACATTTGCACGTGAGACGAAACCTACATATTTGCCATTGTTCAGCACAGGAATGTTAAAGTGAGCTGAGGATGAAAATTTCTGGGCAACCTGTTCCATGGTAGCATAGTCTTCAATAACCACATCTGGCATAAACATAAGATTGTTCATAAAGGTTGTCGCGTAAAGTTCAGTCTTGAAAACAATTTCACGTATATCATTGATAAATATGACGCCCAGGAAAGTATTATCCTCATCTACAACTGGAAAAACATTTCGTTTCGATTTCTCCACGATTTTTACAAAATCGCCCAGGGTTGCCGTTGGACGTACAATGCTAAAGTTAGTTTCGACAAGGTTCTCAATGGTCATCATTGACAGTGCAGTTTTATCTTTGTGATGGGTCATAAGTTCACCCATGGCTGCAAGTCGCTTGGTATAGATTGAGTGAGGTTCAAATGCCATTATAGTTAGGTAGGCAATTACGGAAGTCAGGGTAAGCGGAATAAAAAACTGGTAGCCGCCGGTAATTTCAGCGATGAGGAAAATGGCGGTAAGCGGTGCATGCATTACACCAGACATTACACCGGCCATTCCTGCCAGAACAAAA
This sequence comes from Bacteroidales bacterium, assembly GCA_038246075.1. Lineage (GTDB taxonomy): Bacteria > Bacteroidota > Bacteroidia > Bacteroidales > DASVHX01 > DASVHX01. The sequence goes on along the minus strand of JBBRRV010000099.1, from coordinate 36 downwards.
TTTGCCTCTGGTATTTGGTTGTCCCATAATACATTC
>JBBRRV010000098.1:0-11710 GCA_038246075.1 Bacteroidales bacterium | reverse complement strand
TATGTTCTTTGGAAGAATTAACTAGCTTTACATGGCCATTTGGAGCCTTGCCGGCCGGCTGGAATACCTGCTTTTATGGAATGGCTCAATATTAAATGAACTAACATCACGATGCTATCATTTCTGCGACTTTTCCGCGAGAGTTACCTGTTTGCGCTTAAGGCTATCATTGGTAACAAAATGCGGACCGCTCTTTCCCTGCTGGGCATAACCATTGGGATATTCTCTGTCATCTCTGTATTTACGGTTTTTGATTCTATTCAGAATTCCATCTCAAAGAGCATAGCATCCCTCGGCAGTGATGTCCTCTTCGTGGAGAAATGGTCATGGGGAGGCGACAGGGACCTGTGGTGGAAATACCAGAGCAGGCCGGAAACCCGTCTGAATGAGATGGAGATGATCCAGAAAAAAAGCATTGCATCAATGAACAGTGCCTATTATGTCGGGACAAGCAAAAATCTGAAATTCGCAGGCAAGACGCTTGAGGATGCCAACGTGCTGGCGGTTTCACAGGATTATGACCAGGTGATGCAGTTTAGCCTGGCTGAGGGTCGATATCTCACACAGAGTGAATCGCAGGGTGGCCGGGCAGTGGCCGTGATAGGGAGCGATATTGCCACCAACCTCATTGGTGAAAACGTCGATCCGATCGGGAAGAGTTTCTCTGTTTTCGGCAGGAAGGTGGAAATAATCGGGGTATTTAAAAAAGATGGCAGCACCATTGGGGGTTCAAATGACAACCTGGTGCTGATACCCGTCAATTTCGGGCGCAACTATATCGACCTGAATGCTGACAACTCCGGTGCAAGGATTATCGTGAAGGCCAGAAAAGGCGTCAGTAATGACGAGCTCCGTGACGAGATAACCGGCATCATGCGCTCTGCGCGAAAGATCAAACCTACAGCCGAAGATAATTTTGCCATAAACGAAACCAGTGTTATCACCAAGCAGTTTGACAGTCTTTTCCGGGTTATTGGCGTCGTTGGCTGGATCATTGGTGGCTTTTCGCTGCTGGTTGGTGGCTTCGGAATCGCTAATATTATGTTCGTATCTGTCAAGGAACGCACGGGCCTTATCGGCATTCAAAAGTCGCTGGGGGCCAAAAATAATTTTATTTTGTTCCAGTTTCTGTTCGAAGCTGTTTTCCTCTCTATGCTGGGAGGTGCCATGGGACTGCTGCTGGTTTATATCGGTACACTCATTGTATCTTATGGCTTCGATATGGAGCTTACGCTTACATCCGGTAATATCATACTGGGCGGATTCGTTTCGGCCATTATCGGTTTCGTTTCGGGAATTATTCCTGCAATGTCGGCCGCGCGGCTTAATCCCGTGGAGGCGATGCGATTTGGGAATTGAGATTAAAAGAAATATGTAGGAGTAAATTGAAGTACATAGAAATACATAGAAGTACATAGAAATAGATAGAAATACATAGAAATAGATAGAAATTCACAGAAAACTTTGAAATATATAGAAGTACATAGAAGTACATGGAAGTACATGGAAGTACATGAAAGTACATGAAAGTACATGGAAGTACATGGAAGTACATAGAAGTACGTAGAAGTACATAGAAGTATATTTAAGTATTTAGGTGTAATTAGAAAAACTAAAAAAAAAGCAAAGCCAAAGCGTGGCTTAATCTAATTAGCCGCAGGTGAATCCTGCGGACAACAATAAGGCGCGGGTAGCTTCAGCCCCAAGGGGTTGAACAAAAGTTTGCAGCGCCTGAATCGTAACAACCATGCAAAACGATAAGACTGTCGAAAGCTGGAATGATCTCCAGGAAATGCTGTTCCACGATTCGTGGGACGAGCAGCTTGGGAGATACCGTTCATCTTATGTTTACCGGGGTTTGTCGGACTCCGGATACGAACTCCTCACCAGCCTGCATCGCATGGGAGGAACCTACCCGCAACTGGAGCACCATATACTGCGCAATTTCCGCAAATATGCTTTTCGCGATGCTGCCTCGGGCGACTCGGTTTGGAACTGGCTGGCCGTTGCCCAGCATCATGGCCTGCCAACACGATTGCTTGACTGGACATACTCCCCTTATATTGCATTGCATTTTGCGACATCCAACCTGCTGAAATACGATACCGACGGCGTAATCTGGTGCTTAAACTACGTAGAAACAAACAAGTTCATACCCGAGCAACTGCGCACGATCATCAAGGCGGAAGGCGCCAATGTATTTACCCCTGGAATGCTTGATCCTGTTTTCAGTTCGCTGCTAGATCTTGATGCATTGCAGCAGCAGGACTTTGTTCTATTCCTGGAACCCCCTTCCATGAATGAACGCATTGTGAACCAGCATGCGTTATTTTCCATGATGTCCAATGCCACTTCGCTGCTTGACACCTGGCTCTCGCTTCACCCCGATCTCTATTTCCGGATCATCATCCCTGCAGCACTCAAATGGGAAATCCGCGATAAACTCGACCAGGCCAATATTACCGAACGCGTACTCTTTCCCGGCCTCGACGGACTCAGCCGATGGCTTAAAAGGCATTACAGTCCAAAACAAGCACCGGATTCAGGAGATCCCAAATAGAGTGACTAGAGTGCCTGGAGTTGGGAGTGCCTAGAGTTGGTTTTTAATCTGATTATCAAATAACTATGCGATCAACTGCATTAATTACGCAGACCCTTTACAATCAGATATTAAGCACTAAATGTTTTTTTGCAAAAAGAATTACAGTAAGTACCCTGAACCCCCAACTTTAGGCACTCTAGGGCACGCTAGGCACTCCCAACTTCTACCTATAACTCCATTCTGAATATATCAATTGAAGTATACCCTGAAATAACTTTGTTTACTCCGGGATAATGAATACTTTTACCTTAAAAGGATGATAAGTGGAAAAGCGTTGGAAGATCAAGGAAAAAGGTGAAGGAGAAATCATTAAGCAGCTGGCTGCGGAACTCAACATAGATGATGAGTTGGCGAACCTGCTGGTGCAGCGGGGTGTTCATTCTTTCGATGAGGCAAAAGCATTTTTCAGGCCCGAACTCACCCAGCTTCACGATCCTTTTCTGCTCAACGACATGGATAAGGCCATTGCGCGCATCCTGCTGGCCAAAAAAAACAATGAAAAAATCCTTGTCTTTGGGGATTATGATGTGGATGGAACCACCGCTGTTGCACTAGTATATACATTCCTGCAGAGCCAGGGTTTTGAACATCTTGACTTTTATATACCGGATCGCTATGAGGAAGGGTATGGTGTCTCTAAAAAAGGAATCGACTTTGCAGGCGAAAATGACTTTAAGCTGGTTATTGCCCTGGATTGCGGTATAAAGGATGTTGAAAAAGTTGCCTATGCCAAAACACTTGGCATCGATTTCATCATTTGCGATCACCACCGTCCAGGCGACCATCTGCCGGCAGCTGTTGCGGTACTCGATCCCAAGAGAAATGATTCCACCTATCCATATCATGAATTGTCAGGCTGCGGCGTAGGGTTCAAACTTGTGCAGGCTTATGCCCAGCATAAAAATATTCCTTTCGAATCGCTTTTGAAGTACCTCGACCTGGTGGTGGTGAGCATAGCATCTGATATCGTCCCCATCACCGGTGAAAACCGGGTTTTGGCCTATTTCGGGCTTAAACTGATTAATAAATCACCGCGGCCGGGATTTGAAGCGATTTTAACTTACAGCAATATTAACCGCCGCGCTGCTGAAAGCCAGGCTCCGGGTGAAGGCATTTTCAGCCGTGAACTTACCATTTCCGATCTGGTTTTCCTTGTAGGGCCACGCATCAATGCCGCCGGACGCATAGAAAGCGGCCGTAACTCCGTAAACCTGCTCATCAGTCCTGACATAGAAAAGGCACAGGTTTTCGCCCAGCAAATCAACGAATTCAACACTACGCGCCGCGATTTAGACAGTTCCATCACGCAACAGGCACTGGACATGATCGGTAAAGACATCGAAATGTCCAAAGCCAAAGCTACCGTAGTATTCAACCCTGAATGGCACAAGGGTGTTATTGGAATTGTGGCATCGCGGTTAACAGAAACCTACTACCGCCCCACCATTGTGCTTACACAATCGAATGGCCTGCTCACAGGTTCGGCAAGGTCTATCAAAGATTTCGATATTTATGATGCCATTGATGCCTGCAGCGATCTGCTCGAACATTTTGGCGGGCATAAATATGCAGCCGGTCTTTCGCTCAAACCCGAAAATTTTTTGAAGTTCAAGGCGCGCTTTGAGCTACAGGCTGCCAATACAATAGCAGATTATATGCTGATTCCCGAGGTTGAGATTGATATGGAGATCAACCTCAACAGGATTAATCAGAAGTTTTTGCGGATTCTGCTGCAATTTGCCCCCTTCGGCCCAGGCAATATGGCGCCGGTATTCATGACAAAGGGTGTACGCGACGCAGGGCATGCCCGTATTGTTGGGAAAAACCATCTCAAACTCAGCGTTTACCAGACCGACGTCCGCTGCAATCCATTTCCTGCCATTGCATTTCAACTGGGTGAACATTTCAGCAGCATCGAAAAAAACATACCCATGGATATCTGCTACCAAATCGAGGAAAACGACTGGAACGGCATCAAGAGTATACAGTTGAGTCTGAAGGATTTAAAACCATGGCAGGACACCAGCCAGGCCGAGTAAGGCATGATCGTTACCCTTACAGATCACCTTTGGAATTACAGCCTAAAGTTTGAAGATAACACGCACCATCAGGAAGATTCCGAAGATGGCCAATAATATTCCCACGATCCGGTTGATCAGAATCAGCACCTTTGGATTCAGGTAGTGTTTTATCCTGTGGGCGATGAACACCTTAAATACGTCGGTACTGAATATCGTTAACAGCGTACCCATAAAAAAATAGACGACTGCCGGTTTGTTGGCGCCATAATTTGATCCTATTCCAACCATTACCGAGATCCAGAAAAACCATACAAAAGGATTCATTATATTCAGGAAATATCCTTTCAGCACATAGGTTAAAATGCCCGGAACCTTTTTTATTTCAGTCAGGTTGTTGTTATCTTCGATGTGAACCTTGCGCACAAAGGTATAACCGCCGAAAACAATGAGAATAATTCCGCCACAAATGCCCGCCATCAATAAATTGCGTTCGTTGCTTAACAGTTGCACGGCACCCAGGTAGGTAAATATGACCACTGTGATATCGCTCATGAAAATTCCGAGCGCAAGAAAGAATCCTGACTTTAGCCCACGGTGTATACTTGTTTGCAGGAGCGCAAACAACGCCGGTCCCAGCAACATAGCCAGGGTAAAACCAAGAATAACGCCTTCAAAGAAAGGGTGCATTAAGCTGTTCTTTTACTTTTGTTTACTCAGGAAGTCTTCCCAGAGCGCAAGTTTATCGTTTTTCAGGACACGCGGAAATTTAAAGGAACCACCTTCTTTACCAAGTAACTTCATGTAGTCGTAAAAACGGTTTACCGGCAATATCTCGACGGTAACTTTCTTGATGGCAGCAATTCGTTCGGTGCGGTAATCGTCGTTGAGTATTTTAAGGTAACTGTCAATCTTGGTTTGTGCCTGTTCGGGGTCGATGACATCGTTGGTACCCAGGAACCATTTATGTGCAAACATATCTTCCGCTTTGTACCCAGCCACCGTAAATTCGCGAATTGCAATATTAAATTCTTCTTCCAGCATTTCGATGGCGCGGTTCATATTTTCCTGCGACAGGTGCTCGCCGCAAAGGCTAAGGAAATGCTTTGTGCGGCCGGTGATCACTATTTCGGAAAGCGGAACTGATGTGAATTTTATGGTGTCGCCAATGAGATAACGCCAGGCACCGGCATAAGAGGATATGAGCAAGGCATATTCCTTATTCTCCTCTACTTCTCTGATGGTAAGTGTTTCGGCCTCGGGTTTCAGGTTATTTTCCCAGTCGAAATTGTCTTCGTTAAAAGGAACAAATTCGAAGAATAATCCGTTATCCAGCACCAATTGCATTCCGGTAGTGTCGGGCCGGCTCTGGTAGGCAATAAATCCTTCTGAAGCGAGATAGGTTTCGATGTAAGTAATGGGTTTGCTGAGTAGTTTTTCGAATCCTTTGGCATAGGGAGCAAATGACACGCCGCCATGCACATAGATGGAAAGGTTTGGCCAGATATCGTGAATTGTTTTCAGGTTGTACTCGGCGATTATCCTTTCCATCAGTATCTGAAGCCAGGCCGGCACTCCTACGATGACGGAGATATCCCAATTGGGGGCGTTACGAACGATCTCGTCGAGTTTGGTGGCCCAATCACGTTCCTTTGAAATGCGCTTGCCTGGTTTATAGAAATGCTGAAACCAGAAAGGAATGTTGCCGGTGGTGATACCTGAAAGATCTCCTTCGTAATAGGTGCCGTTGAATTGCAAGTGGGTGCTGCCCCCCAGCATCAGAATACCTTTGTTGTATGATTCCAGGGGAAGGTCGTATTTCGCAAGTGACCATATTTGCCTGATGCTCGTTTTTTTGATGGCCCGAAGCATATCGTGCGTAACTGGAATATATTTGCTTGCAGCTTCTGAAGTACCCGAACTGAGTGCAAAATATTTAACCTGTGTGGGCCAGCATACGTAAGCTTCACCGTTAAGTGTGCGGTACCACCATTTTTTAAAGATAGAATTATAGTCAAACAATGGAACTCTTTCCCTAAAGGTGTCCAGTACATCTTCCTGTTTGAGCATGGACGTAAATCCGTATTCTTCACCAAAAGCAGTAAACTGAGCCTTCTTCAGTAATTTTTTCAGTGTTTTCAACTGAACAGCATAAGGATCCTGCGTCTTCATACTGTCGAGGGGAATTTTGCTGCGCAGTTCAATGGCGCTCTTTATGATAGATCCTAGAATGGGCATATGGGGGAGTTAATTTGTCAAAATCCGCGTTAAAATTAACAATAAAATCCGAGTACGAAGCCCTGAATTTTCACTATATACCACGAATTCAGCCATAGCGTTAGTTTCCATCGCGATCATATGCCACTATTTAATGGTGTTCGTCATTAATTGTTCTTCATAGGTTTTTGTACTTTAGCTTTACAATCAGCATCTCCTTTACCTGAACCTGCGGACAGCTGACCAACAAATAAGCAGCAACATGAACATATTAAGAATAAGCCGGAATATTATCCTTATTATCCTGTTTACGGTTATTGCCGGTTTCGGAAGCTTCCTGGCCTGGGCCACATTTAATGCTTACAAGCCCAAAGCCATTGAATCCCTTGCCGTCAAAGGCGGAGGATTGCCGTCGGTTGCCATGGGCGATACGATCAGCCTGATAACCTGGAACATTGGTTATGCCGGACTGGGAAAGGAAATGGATTTTTTCTATGAAGGCGGGAAACGTGTAAGGCCCTCGGTCAAAGAATACCATCACTATCTGAACGGAATGCTGGCCAGCCTGGCTCAGGCTGATCGCCCCGATTTCGTGCTGATACAAGAGGCAGACCGTAAATCCAGACGGAGTTATTACACGGATCAGGTATTTTGCATCGACAGCGTGTTTGATGATTATGCTTCGGTGTATGCCACCAATTATGATGCGGGGTTTGTTCCGCTTCCCCCTGCGGAACCGATGGGTCGTGTACTGGCTGGTCTGACCACCCTGAGCCGTTACCACTTTGATGATGCCCGTCGTTTGGCTTATCCTTCATCCTATTCCTGGCCAAAACAACTTTTTATGCTCAACCGCTGTTGCCTGATCATCCGTCAGAAATTGGCCGGAGGAAAAGAACTTGTGCTGATTAACACACATAATTCGGCTTTCGACGATGCTGCCGACATGCGCAGGCAGGAACTTGCACTGCTTCAAAAAACCATGCTTGAAGAGTTTGCGCGGGGAAATTGGGTAATTGTTGGCGGCGACTGGAACCAGAATCCATTCCCCTTCGATCCGGCGTCGATAAACGATGGTAATAAAGCCCACCGCATTATACCAGGCATTCCCGCCGGTTTCTTACCCGGTAAATGGAAGTGGGCATATGACCCAAGCAAGGCAACCAACCGCGACGTAAATGAACCTTACCGGAAAGGGCACACCGGAACTACCATTATTGATTTCTTTGTTTTATCACCGAATATAAAATTACTGGAAGTTAAAACCCTTCCACAGGGTTTTCTCTTCAGTGATCACCAGGCGGTGCAACTAAAAGCATGTTTAATCAGGTAAAAAATATGCTGTTATGGATCAAAATAACACAGGCATACTTTACAGGGAATCAGTCACGAACAAATCTGAAGCAATAGCATCGGCCATCAGGAGCCCGCTTCCGCTAATCCGCAGAATGCCATCTCCAAGTATCAATTTCCCGTCGAGCAGATAAGGGGCTGACAATTCCCCTATATAACGCGCATATTTTTCCCCGTAACGTTTTGCTATTTCGTCAAGGCTGCATCCCCAGATCGTGCGCAAAGAAGTCATAACGTATTCGTTATAATGCTGGGCAGGTGTCAGTGTTTCCATCCCGTCGGGACCTGAGCCTTTTAAAATGGATTCTGCATATGTGCCAATTCCCGAAGCGTTCCATTGCCGGGTATTGCCATCGTATGAATGTGCGGACGGGCCAACGCCAAGATATTTGCGACCGGTCCAGTAATTGGTATTATGTCGGGCATACCAGCCTTCGAGGCAAAAATTTGAGATTTCATAATGGATAAAATCGTTTTCCCGCATCAATACGGTCAGCAATTCGAAATGGCGGATACTTTGCTCCTCTTCCACCGGTTTCGTTTTTCCTTTGCGGATCATATACTCCAGTGGCGTATGTGATTCCACGGTAAGAGAATAAGCTGAAATATGCTGTGCCCCGAGCGAAATTGCCCTGAGTACGTTACTAACCCAGTGCTCATCACTTAAAGTGGGAATACCATATATCAGATCAAGTGTGATGTTGTTAAAGCCTGCAGCCTGTGCGTCTTTCACCGCAGCAACGGCTTGACGGGCATCATGCGCCCGGTTAAGGTATTCGAGGTCCTCATCGTAAAAAGATTGTATTCCGATACTCAGCCTGTTGATGCCGATCTTATGCAATTCAGCCAGTTTCTTAGGCGTAAGGTCATCAGGATTTGCTTCGAGGGTGATCTCAGCACCATCCGCCAGCCTGAAGTCATCAGTGATGCATTTCATCAGGTCGTCAAGCTCGGTTCCTGCAAGTATTGAAGGAGTTCCTCCGCCGAAATAAATCGTTTCTATTTCCTCTCCGTCCAGGTAATTGCGCCGGGCATGCAGTTCATCGGCAATAGCCGGCAATATACTGTGCTTGCCGGAAAGCGATGCCACTGAAAAAAAATTGCAGTAATTACACTTCCTCTTGCAAAATGGAATATGAATATAAATACCTGCCATAGTGATTGCGGATTGTGGATTATGGATTATTCGCTGCGCTCATGAGGTCGCTTCGCTTTGTTGCGGATTTGCAGCTTGAAAGATTTAGTTGAGCATAAAACGTTAAATAATCGATCCTATTGCCTTGAAGAAGTGCCTAGAGTGCATTAGAGTGCCTAGAGTGCGCTAGAGTGCCTAGAGTGCCTAGAGTGCCTAGAGTTGGTTTTCCAATATCGCGTTTTTATGATCGTGTACCGTTTTTTTAATACCGAACCTTTTGCTTATTAGCTAATACCTATTGCCTATTGCCTAATGCCTAATGCCTATTGCCTATTACCTATTGCCTTTTGCCTTTTGCCTTTTTCCTATAGCCTGATTCACTTTTTTAAGATGATCCTGAATGTTGTTCCTTTTCCGATGGAGGAAGATTTCACATAAATTTTTCCCTTATGGTAATCGCGGATGATGCGTTGTGAGAGCGAAAGGCCCAGTCCCCATCCGCGCTGCTTGCTGGTATAGCCAGGATTGAATATGGTTTTAAACATATTCTTGGGAATACCCTTTCCTGAATCTGTAACATCGATATTGACAAATTTCTCATCATCGCTGATGTTGATGGCCAGGGTTCCTTTACCGGTCATGGCATCGACTGCATTTTTTACAAGATTCTCGATCACCCAATCGAAGAGTTGATAATTGAGCGGAACGATAATATGGGTACTTTCGGAAGGTGTAATTTCGATGGAAACCTTAGTGGAAGTACGGGTTTTCAGATACGCAATAGATTTGTAGATCAGGGGAACAATATTTTCTTCCTTCAGTGATGTGCTGGAACCAATTTTAGAAAACCTTTCCGTTATTGTTTCCAGGCGACTAACATCTTTTTGCAGTTCAGTAATTGTCTCCTTATCCACCCCTTTGGTTTCAAGATAATCAACCCAGGCCATCATGGAAGAGAGCGGTGTGCCAAGTTGGTGCGCTGTTTCCTTGGCCAGCCCCACCCAAACCTGGTTCTGCTCTGCCCTGCGGGCTGTACTAAATAGCAGATAGGCCACCAGCAGAAAAATGCTGATGATAACGAGCTGGATGTAAGGGAAGTACCTCAGCTGCGTGAGCAGGTAAGAATCCTTGTAGAAAATTAACCGCTTTCCCTGGTCGGCAATGTTGATCACAATAGGCTCGTTTTCTGATGCCATCTTGGCAATGAAATGATGAAAATACGCTGTGTCGCGCAACCGGATTGTGTCGATGTTTCCGCCGTAGTCTATGATTTTTGTCCTGGTGCTGTCGGTGATCACCACTGGCACTGAAGCCGAATTATTTACGACTTCGGAAAAGAAGGAACTCACAAGGTCGTCGAGCATTACTTTGAGTTCTGTAAACAGACGGGAATCTTTATAATAGTAATAATTCACACTCCCGGCATAAAAATTAAGTACCAGCGGCGGATAAACCGAAAACTCCTTCTGCAATGCCGGTGTAAGCTTTTTTACTTTTTTGGCATCGAAATCAACATTAATGGTGCTGTTTATATTGCCCTTTTCATCGGTTATGACGACTGGTATGGTTGTATTGTTTGATATGATCTCGGAATAGAAAGTAAGGTCCTGGTTGGTTGTATCCGAGACCATCCTTTTTGTGGCGTCAACCAGCAGTTCCATGCGTTTGCGCTCCTCGTCGCGCAACTGCCCGAAAAATTTGTCTGTGGAGTTCACAAGTGCTACCCGGTGATGGATGGCATCTGCCCATGTGCGGATCTTGTTGCGTTCATCCTGGGCTATTTTATGGGCCAGGATATTGGTATACCAAAGTGATACTCCAACGATAAGAAGGGCTGCCATGATCAGCACAGTTTTCCATCTTCTCTTTTGTTTGTATACATTCAAAATGTAGCCTTGTATTACTGGTAAACAACTAATTATATCTTCTAATTAAATTCCAAGTCCCAAATTCCAAGTCCCAAGTTCCAAGTTCCAAGTTAAAGGAGAAAGTGGAAATATAAGTTAAAAGTTAAAAGATAAAAGATAAAAAAACAAAAGATTCGCTGTTTCTAAGTATTTCTATGTATTTCTATGTATTTCTATGTATTTCAATGTACTTCAATGTATTTCAATCCCATCAATCCCATCAATCCCATCAATCCCATCAATCCCATCAATCCCATCAATCCCATCAATCCCATCAATCCCATCAATCTCATCAATCCCATCAATCTCATCAATCCCATCAATCTACTTCAATGTATTTCAATGTGCTTCAATGCTAGTCCCAACAGCTGAAATTATGCCTCAACGTAAATGAATATTTTTTATTGTATTCAATTAAAACAATAATAAATAATGAATATAAACAAAATACCAACAGGAGTAATAGCCTTGCTTTCAG
>JBBRRV010000097.1:0-11714 GCA_038246075.1 Bacteroidales bacterium | reverse complement strand
TATCAGGGCTTATCCTGTCTTTCTGCTGACAGCTTCCTGCAGAGTCCTATTCCCCAATATGGGATTTGCCGGGAATCACGCACAGATAGCAAACGGTTTATCCCGAAGCATCTTATTTTATAACTCCTGCACATTTCAGCATGACTTATGGTGGTACATTTAATGCTGCCTTCAGCAGGGACCGATCACTGATTTAACGCTATCAAATGTTTCGTCGGAAGCCTTTTTCATGGCATCAGCTATTGCGAGGGCAATCCTGCTGAGAATGGCAAGGCGTTTATGACGATATAAATTTGATTTTTGTTTTGCGGAACAAAAGCGAAAGGTTAACCACTAATATTATTTTAAGGAAGCACTTCTCCAATATATTTGGCACTATTATTATCAACATAAATCATGTCGCGTGTGTCAGCTGATCCATCTCCGTTTACATCTGAATTCACATATCCCGTAACGTAATTAAATGAATCGTTATCAACAGGTATCATGTCACGTGTATCAATCGTGCCATCCTGGTTTACATCTCCGCTATAGATGGCATAGCTAAGATCATTCATGCGGGCAAGATTTCCGCCGTAGACATCAGTGGGTAACCCAAATGATTGTGAGATGGTGCTTACCGAGAATGATTTTGCTATTGCACTTACAGTTTGCAGGCTATTACGATGACGTATGGTTATGTAATAGGATCCGTTATAGGCTGCCGGAATAGTAACCGACGCCGATCCGGAAATACTTAATGGCACATCCGAAACAGAATAAACAATTATACTGTAATTGGCAGCACTATGCAGTTCGACTGTAATATAGTCAGCAACACCGGCTCCAAAATGTGGTCCGGTTTGGTCACGTACCGGCCTCATAGCACCTCCTCCGTTATAGAGCCCCTCGATCATTACAGCAGAAAGATTCAATATCCTGACAGTCTGTATATTCAGCACCATGAATGATGCTATGCCATCACCACACGCATTATGACCCATAACTTTAAGTTGCCCATTGGTAGCGGTTAATGAGAAGTCGAGCGTTACACTGTTGCCAGTTCCGTTGATGGTGACACCTGTTCCAGTGTATGACCAAAGATAACTGGTTGCATTAGCAATGACATCAACAGCATAAGGCATTCCAGCAGTCCCCTGGGCAATAATGGCAGAGCCTGCAATAACACCCGCAGTTCCTACCACCTGACTAACAACCATCGAAACTGCATTAGAAGTGGCAGGTGATCCGGACAGGCATGGTGATGCATTTGAAGCCATCACAACTGATATTGAATCACCATTTGAAGGAAGAAAAGAATAGGTAGCTGAGTTGGTTCCCACAGGCGTGCTAGCCTTAAACCAATGGTATGTCGGGGATGTTCCCCCATGAACTGGCGAGGCGGTAAACGTGACCAGCGTTCCGGCACACACATCATTTTGATCAGCAAGAATAGAAACACTTGCAGAAAGACGGGGATTTACAACAATATCTATCTGTGCTCTTGTACTTTCACAACCGCTAATAGTCTGGCTCACAAAATAACTTGCTGACCCTTCACTTAATGTTGACGGTGTTGGTGCACTCGAAATCCCTGTACCTCCGGCAAGTGTTGTATACCACAATAAATTAGTGCCAACTGCGGAGAGCTGAGTTGCAACATCTCCCTGGCAATATGTTACCGGACCTGCCACAGCTGGGGCAGGCGGTTCACTGAGGCTGGCAATAACACTGCTTATGGGATTACCAGTGCGCGTACATCCGCCACTTTCAGTAATACTGGTCAGGTTATTGGTGAATGCAGTATGGCTATCTGAATAAGAAAATATGATATCTACCCAATAGTTAGAACGATCGGATGAATTCGTATTTGGAAATTCTCCTCCGGGAACACCGGTGAGCTTGTAGACGCCATTCCCATCGTTGCCTGTTGCTCCCGGTGCCAGCAAAAAATTTCCGTTAGCATACGAGGTTACAAAATAGAGCGCATCCTGCGCATTGTGACCCGCAGGTGCAAAATATGAAGCAATATAGGTTGTATTGGCCATAACTGCCACTGGTGTTGCAAACCTGACTTCCTGCCAGCCTGAAAATGTCTCATTAAGGAATGTTGCCTTGGCAAGTAATGCTCCGGTGGTTGTCCATAGCGATCCGGTATGTGTGCCTGAATTGCCATAGCCTTTATAAAACCTCACCCCAAGAATATATCCATCAGCAGAGGACCGAAACTTCACTCCAAGTTCAATCGACTGGCCACTAGCGGAAGACTGACTTCCGGGAACAACGGAACCGGCCCATATACTTTCTTCGGTTGTGTTAATTGTGGCTATTGTCTGCCCTACAGCTACTCCGCTATATGTCATCCCATTAATTACCAGGCTATACGTACTAAGCGGTGATTGTCCTGCAGCAGAGGCTAACTTTAACTGAAATGGGGTCCCTGAACAAATGCCGGAAGCAAGAACTGAAATGGTTGCAGTCGGGGTAAGCGGAGCCGCGCTGATTGACACACTTGTTGGGCTGGAAATGCAGTTACTATTGTTTTTTGCAGTTAAATTGTAATTGCCGGGCGTCAAGCCGGAAAATACTCCATTCGTATTCGTGTAATCCAACCCGTTGACACTGAAGAATAAACCAGTTGTTGTGGATGTTACGGTCAAAGCACCTGTAGGAATGTTACAGGTTGGCTGAATTATGCTTGCAACAGGAGGATCTGGCAATAAGGGCTGTGTAAGGACGAAAATACTGGTTGGAGGAGAAATACAATTTCCGTAATTTCTGGAAGTTAAACTATATATTCCGGGGATAACATTAGAAAATATTCCGGTAGTATTTGAATAATCCGATCCATTAATACTGAATGACAATCCGGTTATTACAGAGGTCACCGTTATCTTTCCGGTACCCGTTGTGCAAGTCGGCTGCACTATGGTTGCAGTCGGAGCGGCGGGTGAAAGTGGCACAATATTTATTGTTATGACAGACGGATCCGAAATACAGTTGCTGCCATTTTTAGCCGTTAAGTTATAAATACCGCTGGATAGGCCATTGAATAGTCCTGTTGTATTGGTATAGTCTAATCCGTTAATGCTAAAAAACAACCCTGAAATTTGGGAAGTTACCTGGATTGTTCCGCTAGAGATCAGACAGCCTGGTTGTGTTATGTTGGCTGCTGGTGCAGCCGGGATCGTGTTAACTATGACACTCAGCAATTGTCGTGGACCTTCACATCCTGTAATTGTTTGACTTACATAATAATTTGTACTACCGGCAACAGTTGTAGATGGAGTTGGGGCGGTTGAACTTCCTGTTCCTCCGGAGGCTGCAGTATACCATAATAAACTGGTTCCGGATGCTGATAGAGGAGCGGATGTTGAATACTGGCACCAGGTTACCGGACTTATGACTGCCGGAACGGTTGTTGCCGTTGCATTCAAAGTGAAAACAGCACTGCTTAATGGATTACCCGTACTTGTAAATCCTCCGTTATCGGTAATGCTGGTCAGATTATTAATAAAAGTATTCGTTGATGTTGAACTGGAAAAAATTACATCTACCCAGTAATTAGTAAAATTAGCAGAATTTGTTTGGGGGAATGCCCCTAAAGGATTAATGGTATATTGGTATATGCCGTTCCCTCCAACCACATTTGATGCGGGTGCCTGCAGGTGGCTGCCATTTGAATAAGAAGAAGCAAAATAGCCTGAATTCATAGCATAATGCCCTGTTGTTGTAAAATAAGAAGCAATGTAAGTCGTATTAGCCGTTATTGCTACAGGAGAGGCAAATTGTACTTCCTGCCAGCCTAAAGCGGTTTCATTAGAGAATGTAGCTTTAGCAAGTGATGTTCCGGCAACATTCCATAATGAGCCCGTATGAGTTCCGGTATTCCCCGGACCTTTGTAAAATCGAATTCCTTTAACATATCCATTGGTTGTAGCACGGAATTTTACACCAAGTTCTATACTGCCTGCGTCATTTTGTGAGGGAGTATCCGGTATGGTGGCATTTGTCCATAGACTTTCGTCAGTAGTGTTTATAGTTGCAAATGGCACGCCCACCGTTACGCCATAATAGGTGATTCCGTTTACAACAATGCTGTATGGAGACTGGCCATTAGCCTCAGAAAGTTGCAACTGAAATGATGAACCAGGGCATGTGCTTGCACTTATTGCGGAAATTTTAGCTGAAATCGCAGAAATGACTGTAAGTGTTGCAGTTGCTGAATTAACACTACCTTGACTATTTGTCCATCTGGCACGGAATTGTTTACCATTATCGGCCAACGACACCGAAAAAGTATATGGAGATGATGTTGCTGAAGTAATGTTCTGCCAGCTACTTCCATTGTCCGGACTAACCTGCCATTGAACTGCCGGAGTTGGGCTGCCGGTTGCAGAAGAGGAAAAACTTACACTGCTCCCGTTAAAAGCGCTTTGCGATGCTGGTTGCACTATAACAGCCGGTATGCTTAAACTTTGAGATGTAAATTGCCAGCTATAAGTTGCCGCAAGAGCAATACCTGAAGAATTTTTAATCCGCGGGTCGACAGATCCGCCCTTAAGTGTTGCAACATAAGTTATATTTGAAGACAATGGTGAATCAGGCGTAAATGTGGCTGTTCCGTTTGAAGTGGCCAGCGTGCCGGAAACCGGATTGGAGCCAGGACCATTCAGCGTAAATGTATTCGTATTTACTGATAATGGGTCAAGCGCTTGATTAAAAGTTGCAGCAGGATGATAGGATATTGGGACAGATGTGGCATTATTGACCGGTAATACAGAAACAACAATTGGTGGTGTCAAATCAGGCGGTGCCGCTAAAGCGAAAAGCACATCTGCCCAATAATTATTGCTGCCAACATAAGCGTTATTATCGGGGAATGCAGAAACAGAAGAATATCGATATACAGGATTAGGCTCACTTAATGACCACCCTAACCCGGTTATCGGACCATTAACAATATCCTGGGAGAAATAAGACGATGTTTTTACATAATCACCATGAGGGCTGAAATATGAAACAACATAGATTGTATTGGCAGTTACAGCTATCGGACTTGTTAAGGAAACAGTCTGCCAGCCGGAAGCCGTTTCGTTGGTAAATACTGCTGAAGCCAGATTGCTGCCACTGCTGCTCCAAAGGTTCCCGATATGAACTCCTTGTGCCCCGTCTCCTTTATAATAGCGAAATCCGGTGACATATCCATCTGCATTGCTACGGAACTTCATTCCAAGCTCTAAGGGATCCGATCCACTTCCGATATAATTTTCAGCAGCAACTGATGGTGATACAAATTGAAACACAGCATAACTGATCGCACCTGAGATCGTGACAGAAATGTTGTTTCCCGAACCTGGAGCACCTACAACTTCAAGATTTCCTAAATCGTCCCATGCCCTTGCCTTAAGGTTAACAGCACCTGCCACTTCCGGTTGCCATGAATACATCCAGTTGCTTGTTCCAATCGCAGCATACCAATGAATTCCACCATCCACCGATACTTCAACACCGGCAACGGCCCCTCCACCGGCATCAGTAGCAGTGCCAGCAATTGTTATTACATTACCAGGAAAAGCAGAACCATTGGAAGGATAGGTAATTACAGTTGAAGGCGGCTGGGTGTCCCCTGAAACAGATGCAATGAAGCCAGACTGCAGTGTCGCAGGAATGACGCCCATATCTGCAAAAATATTGACGGTAGCTTGTTGCATATCTCTGCTTGCCGGGCTGCTTGGTTCGTCATGCATTTCATCAAGCCCCCATGCCCAGTTTATTGTCCCTGCAGCAAAGACAAGAGCTCCGCTGCTATGCCGGTATAATGACAGGTTATGTGTTTGCTGGTGGTAAAAGGTTGATGACAATAAAATGCGATGCTGGGGGTAAGTTGAAGCATAGGCATCCTGATAGGCATCCCATTCATCTCCAAGGGTACCATATGGCAGTGTTGCTATTTCTCCGCTGGCTAAACCGGCAATGCTGGTATTACGCCAAAACCCCATATCCTTATAGATGGCTGGCACCTGAATTGCACCCCTGGAATTACTCCAGCTGAGCTGCCCCGACAAGTCGTTTTCTGGACGACAACCATCATTGGAGCCATATGACGGAGTGCATCCATCTCTCCATATTCCTGTCCATACATCCGGAAGGGGATCACATTTTCCCCCACAATTGTATTCTCCCTGTGTACCTTCCTTGTAACAAACAAGGGTCCTGCGGTTGTCCTCCCAGCGGGTCTTCCAATAGCATTCATTCCCACTGAAAAATGCCAGATGAACACCTGCATTACGGGCATTCTCAAATTTTGTCCGTTCAGCCAATGACCAGTATTCATCGTGGCCGACTGATAACATTATCTTGTGGTTGGCCGGCGTGATAGGGGATGGATCCCGATCCATATCCAGATCAGTGGTATAGCTAACATGATAGCCATTTCTTTCCATCCACCTGATCATGGGATATTCTGCATTAAAGAACCAGTCCTTTGTTCCGTTGCCCCCGCCAAAACCATCACGTGTGTAAAATGGCCTGTTATAACTGACTTTTACGGCATGACTAAAAGCCCCTACAGCTCCTACGTATAAACTGTGATAACGATAGTGATTGTATGCTTGCCAGGTAGCATCAGAAGTCTTGAATAAAACAGGGGAATTCCCGGCATCATCCCGGACAATAAAAACCATATGGCTGGAACCATTATTATCGGCACGTTGCAACCTGACAATATAAACGCCTGAAACTGCAGTTGAGGGAACCTGCCATGAAGCTGATTCACTCCATACATTACAGTCCGTTAATCCCGTAACCGGATCGCTCATGATGAAAGGTTGACTTGTTCCTGGAAAACTGCCCAGATTTGCAATCAGCCGGGCGCCGTTACCCTGGTAATAACCAATCCTGTATATTTTAATGCTGTAATTTGTGGCCGGAGTTTCCACATCAATTTTAAAATGCACAGTGCTCCCCTTATTAACGCTTATATCCGTAGCAAATCCCTGAATTGTTTCATCACCGAGCCCACTGACATCCCATTCTGAAGATGGGTTACCGGCTAATAAATTTTCTGTAACAATTGGATTTTGTGCAAAAATTACCGCACATGAAATAACAGTAAATAATAAAGTCAAGAATGTCTTACCTGAAGATTTAAAAGCAGACAGAAATAACATAGAACACAATTTTAGTATAATAAAATCCTATAGCATTGTTATAATTCCCATAGGTGGCCGTTTGTTTTGTACATAGGAAATAAAACATACGATTATTTAAAACTTGATGTAATCAAGGATATAAATAGATGGGAATGCGTCCATCCGAAAATTTTTAGATAGATCTGTCTTAAAATAACGGCATCAAAGCCATATCGTGCTGATGAAAACCGCAACAGATCAGATAAACGGTGCAGGTATTTTATATAAACGACCAACATATGTGCCACCTCATCTTAAACACTGACAACCTTTATCTTACAAAAATGTTGTGCATTTTTAGGTTTTCTAATAGCACCATTTTGGGACCGTTTTTTCGATTTAAAACTATTGTTTCTTTGCAAATTCAGCCTGAGAAGCATTGCATCTAATAAAAATCCCGGCTCCGGGATAAGCCGGGAGCCGGGATACAACCTATTCCTTTGCAAGGATCAGCTATGCCCTGATTTAATCTTTCATTTAATTATAAATCCAGACGCAAACTTAAATCTGCCTTCAGAAGGGACCGATCACTGATTTAACGATATCAAATGTTTCGTCGGAAGCCTTTTTCATGGCATCAGCTATGGTCGGAGGCATTCCTGCGGACATGGCTGAAGTGTTTATCAAGGCTACATAAGCTTTCCCATCCTCTTTTTCGTATACCGAAATGCGGCAGGGCATCATGACCGATACAATCCTCTCGTGGTTTTTCTCGAGCATATGACCCGAATATTCAGGTTTGCAAATCTCTATAACCTGGACAGGCCGCACCGTTTTGCCCGATTTAGCCAGCGACTGCTGGAGGTTATGAACAGCAGGGTTCTGCCATTCCTTTCCGGTAGCTGATGCAATAAGTTTTTCAACCGTGGCAGCCACGTCATAGGGGCTTACCTGTTCAATGATTAATTGGTTTGCGTTCATGGTCCTTATGTTTAATCTGTTTAATTCAATTCTTTTGCAATGGCAATGGCAGCAATGGTTCCATCGGCAACTGCCGTGGTGATCTGCCTGTATTTTTTACTGATAACATCACCTACGGCATAAATGCCCGGCATGCTCGTGCGCATATCCTCATCCGTTTTAATATAACCCCACTTATCCAGTTTTAACGCATTCCTAAACAAGTCAATATTAGGTTTCATGCCAATAAAGACAAAAACGCCATCGCTGACGAGCTTGGTAATTTTTTTGGTTTTCAGATCTTCAACTTCAGTTATGATTTTGTCTCCTTTGCGGGCGAATGACCTTGGCTCATGCTCAAAAAGTGTGCTTATTTTGGGATTTGCAAGCAATTTTTCCTGGGCCTGTTTGTTGGCATTAAAAGCATCAAACTGGTGAACCATGGTAATCCTGCCAGCAAATTTGCTGATAAAGCCGGCCTCTTCCACCGCTGAGTTTCCGCCTCCCACAACTACCACGTCTTTATCGCCATAATATTTGGCGTCACAGGTGGCACAATAGGAAATTCCCTTACCCTTCAGTTCCTTCTCTCCTGCCACCCCCATCAGGTTGGGCGATGTACCGGTAGCAATGATGATCTTCTTCGCTTTTATAGTTTCAAATTCATCAATGACGACCTCTTTCTTTTCCAGGTCAATTTTTGTAACATCCACGGCTACTTTATAAATGGTACCGCATAATTTGGTTTGCTCCGACATATTGTGCGACAGCATATATCCAGGCTGAGGATCAATGAATCCGGGATAGTTGGATACTTCATGTGTAGTAGAAACATGACCGCCCGGGAGTGCAATATCGATGAGCACCGTATTTACTTTCGACTGGCAGAGGTACAAACCGGCGGTAAGCCCGCCAGGCCCGGCACCAAGAATGATCACATCAAATTCTGAAACGGTTGGCTTTATGTGTGCCTTTATCTCCTTCACCCTGGCGGAAGGCAACATACTGTCGAGCTGATGGATAATATCGCTCCGTTTGATTCCTCCAGTAAGCATATTTGAAGCCTGCACGCCGTTATTGAAAAACAACAGCGTTGGTGAGGATTTAACACCTAACTTCTCTGCTAATGCCTTGTTTTGCTGCCGGAACATTTTTACAAACTTTATATCATTGCCATAAAGCTTTGCCAGTCCTTCAAATTTTGGTGCTACGGCTTCGCAGGGAGGGCATTCGGTTGAATAAAAATCGAGTACTACCTTGCCCCCGCCAAGTACTTCATTTTCGAATTCGGATGCTGATATTTCTTTCATTTATGATAGTTTAATCTCCTGTTTTTATCAATATTCTATGTTATTCGATACTTTTTATCCGGATGAACCTGTCAGGATTACTGATCCTGATCAAAATAGGCGGAAAACCCAAGTTCTAATAATTCTTTTACAGGACGGCAATCCGTAGAACAGATACTTCCTGTCTTGTTTTTGGCTACCGATCCGCAACCTCCGCCGCATGCCAGTTGCATGTTGCAGGTGCTGCATTCGGCAATGGCTGTGACATCACGGCTCTCCCAGAGGCTTATCATATCCTCTTTTCGCGAAACCTCAGGGTAAAATGTTCCCAGCGATTCATCGGCTTTCCCCACGGTAGCCGTGCACGAAAAGATATGGCCGGTATAGTCAAAGGCCCATTCGGTTTTGCAGGCCGGGCAGGCATCGAACAATGGATCGGGGAGATCGCCGTTTTCGGCAAGGAATTTCGCAACTGAATAAGCAGGTTTGTAAAATTCAGATATATGCGGATGCTGCTTAACAAGATTGTAAATGGTTTCGTAAAGTGATATGCGGCTGAATAGCTTTTCGGAAGTCGCCTGGCAATGATGCAACTCATAATTACGGCCCAGTTGTGACTTGAAAAATGCACTTCTGGTCCAGCCCTTATCAATGGCAAACTGCGCAAATTCAGGCAGACCCTGAATGTTTTCCTTATCCACTACCATGCGCAGGTTGACCGGCAGCTCATGCAACAGGCAGGCATCTATTCCCCTTACAATCTTATCAAAGGTTGCTCCGCCGCCTTTTAGGAACCGGCGCTTATCATGCACACTTCCCATGCCATCGAGCGTAACCTGTATTTCACGGATACGCGCCTGCTGAAGTATCTCCACATACTCTTCCAATGCAAAGCCATTTGTTACAAAGCATACTTCCAGGCTGGATTCATTTGCCTGTTTCAGCAGGTAGCTGATCATTTCTTTTTGTTTCGGGGAGTTGAGCAATGGCTCCCCGCCGAATATAGTCAGGTATTTCCTGCGCCCGGCGAATTCAGTATTGATATAGGCGAAAAAAGCATCTGCCACGTCCCTTGTAAGTTCTTTGGTCTGGTTTGTATATTCGTCCTGGTAACAATAAGTACAGGCGAAATTGCAACTGTAATTCGGCACAAAGAACAACTGCACCTCATCATCATCCCGGGTATCGATAAAATCAAGGTATTTTTCGCGGTAAAGACGATCCTCCTCATGCTGATCGACCATATATCCCTGTGCTGTAAGGTTATCGAGGAATTCTGCGGCAACCGTTTCCCCGCCAAGAAAGCCAGTGAGCATCCGGCCTTCAGCAGGATCTAAGATATCCGCGCTTCCGCTCAACAGGTTAACAATAAAATAATTGTCCGACCCTGCTATTTTTGAGAAAATATTGTGTTTGGAATAAATCATTAACACGGTGCTATTTGATAATTATTACCGAAGCCGGTAAGCCTGAAAAACTCAGCGGAAGCTAAAAAGCCTTCACGCTTTATTAATCGTGACACCCGACGATGGTCTTCGAAGTCTTTGCGCAGCATTGTGCTACCTTTTTTGTATTTGATTTTTCAATCTTTTTTCTGACGAGGTTCTTCATGATTTTTGCTTTTGAATATATTTATAGTTTTTAATGCCCGCATCCACATCCCGCCTTTTTCCCGGCAATGGTAAAACTGGCCACTTCTGCCTTTCCTTTGGCATAGGGTGAAGATTCTTCAATAATTTCAACGGAATCGAATCCGGCTTTTTCAAGGTGCTGAAGGTATTCAGCCCGGGTTACCGCACCTGCCCAGCATTCTGCAATGGCCACCGGGTCATTCCGGTATGCTTCAGCAATAGCGGTTGTTGCATAGATATCGCTGATCACAAACCTTCCGCCTTTTTTAAGGATACGGTATATTTCGTTCCATACGGCCTGTTTGTCTGAGGCATGGTTAAGTGTGCAGTTGGAAATCACCAGGTCGGCAACTTTATCAGGGAGTTCGATTTTTTCGAGTTCGCTGCGCACAAAACGCACATTGGTTGCATTAAATTTTTCTGCATTCCGTCGTGCTTTTTCAAGCATTCCATCCGAGATATCGATACCATAGACAAACCCGGTTTCGCCTACCGCTTCGGCCATGCGCAATACGTCCGTTCCGCGGCCGCTTCCCAGGTCAACGCATATTTCGCCGGTTAAAGGTGCCGCATAGTTGATGGCGCCTCCACAGGAAAGGCAGCATGCTGATTCAGCGAGTTCGCTGTACCGGTTATTTATTTCCTTTATTTCCATAGTGATTCTTACAAAATTATTAATAAAATCAGCATGTTCTGCAGGGGCTGTTTACAATAAAATACCC
>JBBRRV010000096.1:0-11962 GCA_038246075.1 Bacteroidales bacterium | reverse complement strand
CTTCAGGGAACAGCAAAACTCGAATTCTGGGAAACATACCAGTTCGACCAGTTAGCTCCATTCTTCAACGACGCAAATAAAAAACTTACTATTATCGGAACTTCTGATGATACAAAGGTCGCCGGTGATTCCACTAAAGGTGCTTCAACGGACACAGCCACTGTTAAAACAGCACTCGCAGCTAAATCCCCAGTGAAGGAAACAGTTACCAAACCCGATACGACAAAGAAAAAATCCGCACTTCTTGATAAACTTACCGATAGCACAAAAGCAAAAGGACAAGACAAACAATCTTTCGAAAAATATGCCAAGGAAAACCCGCTGTTTGCTTACCTAAATCCTGCATTTATGCGCGGAGAAAATGGTCAGTATTACCCTGGTAAATCGGCAACTGTTGGTTATGCAGCCATCAAAGATACTGCACGCGTAAATTTTCTTTTAAAGAAAGTAATGAACATTTTCCCGCGTAATATGCGCCTTGCATGGATGGTTACTCCTGAAAAAAGCCGCCCGGATGTACTGGAATTATACGCGCTGAAGACAACTACCCGCGATGGTACGGCTCCGCTGGGTGGCGATGTTATTGTGGATGCACGTCAGGATTACGATCAGAATGGCCGCGTAGAGGTTTCGATGTCGATGAATTCCGATGGAGCTAAAACATGGAAACGCATGACTGCCGACAATGTTGGCAAACAGATAGCGATCGTTCTCGATAATTTTGTATACTCAGCCCCTAACGTAAATGATGAAATTCCGAATGGCCGTTCATCCATTTCGGGTAATTACACGATTGAAGAAGCACAGGATTTGGCCAACATTCTTAAAGCAGGTAAACTCCCTGCTCCGGCTAAAATCGTACAGGAAGAGATTGTAGGACCTTCACTAGGTAAAGAATCCATCAATGCCGGTCTGTTATCCTTTGTAATCGCTTTTATACTGGTACTTTTATATATGCAGTTGTATTACAACCGCGCCGGTCTTGTTGCCAATATCGCCCTGCTGGTGAATATATTCTTCCTCTTCGGGGTTTTGGCATCGGTTGGAGCTGTTCTAACGCTCCCTGGTATCGCAGGTATCGTGCTTACCCTTGGTATGGCCGTGGATGCGAACGTTATTATTTATGAGCGTATTCGGGAAGAAATGCGCGCAGGCAAGGGAATACGGCTTGCCATTGAAGATGGTTATAAAAACGCCTATTCTGCCATTATCGACGGTAACGTTACGACGCTGCTTACCGGTATTGTACTTTTCATCTTCGGATCAGGTCCGATCCAGGGTTTTGCAACCACCCTCATCATTGGTATTCTCACTTCACTCTTCACAGCTATCTTTATTTCCAGACTTGTGTTCATCTGGTTACTTGACCACAACCGTCATATCACTTTTGGAAACAAATGGACCATCAATGCGTTCACCAATACGAAAATACCATTTATTGAGATCAGGAAAAAACTTTACCTGGTATCAGGTGCTATCATCCTTATTGGTATCATATCACTGGCTACCAAAGGCTTGAATTTTGGTGTTGATTTTACGGGAGGACGTTCTTATATCGTGCGATTCGATCAGGATGTAAAAGTGAATGATATCCGCCAATCGCTTACCAAGCAATTCGGCGATGCACCGGAAGTGAAAACTTTTGGTCCATCCAACCAGGTAAAGATTACCACCAAGTATATGGTGGCTGATAAATCATTGCAGGTTGATTCACTCATTGAACAGAAATTATATAATGGTATTTCTTCAAGTTACAAAACGCCTCTTAATTTTAAGAATTTCAGTTCAGCAAACGATCAGATAGGTATCCTCAGTTCTCAAAAGGTTGACCCTTCTATATCCGACGACATCAAACAATCGGCTATATATGCCGTCCTTATCGCCCTACTTGTCATTTTTGTATACGTTGGCATCCGTTTTAAAAAATGGCAATATGGTTTGGGCGGTGTTGTTTCGCTCTTCCACGATACATTGATCACCATCTCTGTATTCTCCATTTTCTACGGCATCCTTCCCTTTAACCTTGAAGTGGACCAGGCATTTATTGCTGCCATCCTTACTGTTATTGGTTATTCGATCAACGATACCGTCATTATCTTTGACAGGATACGTGAGTATATTGGGCTGTATCCCAAACGCGATCTGGCTATGAACATGGATCAGGCTATGAACAGTACCCTTGGACGTACCTTCAATACCTCTGGAACAACACTGGTTGTTTTACTAGCCATCATGCTATTTGGCGGTGAAGTCATCAGGGGCTTTATTTTTGCCCTGCTCGTTGGTGTTGCCATCGGAACGTATTCATCCATTTTCAACGCTACGCCAGTTGCTTATGACTTCTTAATGATGAAAGCAAGGAAAGACAAGAAAAATACTGCACTGAAAGCCAAATAACTGCAATATAAACTTTTAAAAAAAGCCCCTCCTTCAGGGGCTTTTTTTATTACTTTTGCTTTTAATCAATCCTTTGATAAATCATGCTGACAAACCACCTTTTACTCTTTTTCGATATCAGTGGAGGCGAACTTCTGTTGATTATGGTGGTGGTATTTCTGGTATTTGGGCCGAAAAAGATGCCTGAAATAGCGCGAAAGATGGGACGGATCATGAATGAAGTGAAAAAAGCGACAAGCGATATCACCCGCGAATTCAGGGAAGAAACCGATGGGATTAAAAATGAGTATCTTAATGCACGCGATGAGGTTAAGACCGAAACTGACAAGATAAAGTCTGAAATGAACAAGACAAAAGCACGTGTGCTGGACCAGCTAGACCAGGTTAAAGAAGAAATAGACAGTTCCCCTGCAATTCAAAATTCTGAAATCAATAAACGTCCTGACCAGGAACTTTCCAGTCCTGCCATAACCCTGGAACCTGAAATTCAAAAGAGCCCCGAACCAGGTTCAGTCAAATAATAATCATAGCAGTGCTGCATTAACCAAATTTCAGTAAATTAGCTCTGTATAATTCAACTGCATAAGGCTGCCGGGGAATCGGGCGAACCAGGAACTTAATACCACACTACTTTATGAATGCTAAGTTGCTTCTTATTGTTGTATTTATTTTTACCCTTCCATTTTGTGTAAAAGCACAAAACCGGTATATTGCAGCAGCCGACCAGGCATTTGCCTCGCTGCAATTTAACATTGCAGCTTCAAAATATAAAAAAGCCTACGCTAAAACCCGCAGCAAATCTGATAAAGAACGTATTTCTTTCCAGATGGCCGAATGCTACCGGATGATCAACAATACCAAAAAAGCAGAGCCTGCCTACAAGCGGCTTACCAAAACAAAATTTGCCGAAAAGAATCCTTTGGTATTCCTGTATTATGCCCAGGCGCTGAAATCAAACGAAAAATATGCCGATGCGAAAGATGCATTTAGCATGTATTCCGAAATGGCCCCTGAGGATCCCCGTGGAAAAAACGGGGTCGAATCCTGCGACCTCGCGTTGGAATGGATTGACAGTCCCACAAAATATATAATCACCAACCAGAAAGTGCTGAATTCAAAAGAAGCAGACTTTTCGCCTACGTATGCCGACAAATTATACACCACACTCATATTTACTTCCACACGTGATGCCGCTACCGGGAAAGCCACCGATAACTGGACAGGACAAAAATTCAGTGATTTATTTATCTCCAAGCTTGATCCGAAAGGACAATGGAGCACACCTATTTTGCTTGAAACCGCAAAAGTGATCAATACCGAAGCCAACGAGGGAAATCCTGTGATAAACAGTAAATTTAACAACCTTTACTTTACGCGCTGTGGCAATGCCAAAGGCACGAGTCAGGGTTGCCAGATCTTTGTTTCACGCAGGGCGGGGCGCGAATGGGGCGAAGCCAAACAACTGGCACTCGGTGGCGACAGCACCAGCGTAATCGGCAATCCGGCGATAAGTGCTGACGAATTAACCATTTTCTATTCTGCCGACTTTACTGGCGGACAAGGTGGAAAAGACCTCTGGACAGCCTCCCGTAAAACACCCTCAGAGCCTTTCGGGAAACCTGTCAATTTGGGACCTGTTGTGAATACGCCCGGCGACGAAATGTTTCCCTTTATGCGCAACGATACCATGCTTTATTTCTCAAGCAATGGTCACCCTGGCATGGGCGGGCTTGATATCTTCAGAACTACCTTCTCTCGCGGAAAATGGACTAAACCAACAAACCTCCAGTTCCCGATGAACTCAAGCGCCGACGACTTCGCAATCATATACCATCCTGAGGAAGACAAAGGCTTTCTGTCGTCCAACCGCAAGGGAGGCAAGGGAAACGATGATATTTTTGCGTTTATTAATCCACCGTTGCTATACACCTTGCAGGGCGTCGTAAAGGACGATCGCACACTCCAGTTTATCCCAGGCGTCAGCGTAAAACTTGTCGGATCAGACGGATCTGCTGTGGAAGGAAAAACCGATACAAAAGGTTTTTATAGTTTCGGAAAATCGCAGATCAGGCCAAATACTTCATATGAACTGATCCTCAATAAAACTGGCTATTTCAATAAAAAAGCAAAAGAGACCACCGTAGGACTGGAAAGCAGCAAGGATTTTGTGATCGATTTCAAACTTGATCCCATCCCTGAGAAACCTATTGTTCTTCCTGATATCCTTTACGATCTGGCCAAATGGGATTTAAAACCTCAATTCCAGGATTCATTGCAGGGCCTGATCAAGACACTGGATGAAAATGAAACCATCGTCATAGAACTGGCATCACATACCGATACGCGCGGCACAGATGAGAGTAATGATATCCTGTCGCAAAGACGGGCTGAATCTGTTGTAGATTACCTCATTGCCCGGGGTATTGCCCCTGATCGTCTTGTTGCCAAGGGATATGGCGAACGGGTTCCGCGTGCGCTCACTAAAAACATTACACGTGAAGGCTTTAAATTCAAGGCGGGTACCGTGCTTACCCAGGCATTTATCGATTCCCTGAAAACAACTCCGGAAAAGGAAGCTGCTCATGCCCTTAACCGTCGCACGGAATTTCGCGTACTCAGCAAAGACTATGTACCAAAGCCAACCAATAAGAAGTTGGAACCGCAAAAGGAAAAGGTCGTTATTAAAATAAATCCGGAGGATAATGTGGTGAACTTCACACCGTCAGATAATAAAAATATTATACTGCCCTGCATTGTAAATGAACGCACAATGGATATTGTGCTGGATCAGCAAGGACAGGATCTCGTCTTTTCTGTTGACAAAGCCCTGGAAATGCTTAAGAACGGCGCCATCAGTAAAATCGATTTCAGCGGCGATCCCGATAAAATCCTGGCGAATGGTACTATCCAGGATAAATCAGTATTCATTGTGGCAGAAATCAGGCTTGCCAACAAATCGATATTTGATGTGGAAGCCATTGTATCGCAAAAAGCAAAGGTTCCCGTTTCCATGGGTGAATCTGTTCTGAAGAAATTCGGTGCTTATTCGCTGGACAAAGAAAAAAAGAAAGTCATCTTCAAGTAAACAGGTCTGCAGTATCAGATATTCAGCACACGCAATTCAATATGGCAGATCAACTAAAATATAATTTACGCGGCGTTTCTGCATCCAAGGAAGATGTTCATGCAGCGATCAGCCATATCGACAAAGGCATTTTCCCCGGCGCATTCTGCAAGATAATCCCTGATCTGCTGGCTAATGATCCTGACTGGTGCACCATTATGCATGCCGATGGTGCAGGAACCAAATCCTCCCTCGCCTATTTGTACTGGAGAGAGACAGGAGACCTTTCTGTTTGGAAAGGCATAGCCCAGGATGCCGTGGTAATGAATACGGATGACCTGCTTTGCATCGGCGCTGCCGATAATATCCTTCTTTCTTCGACTATTGGACGGAACAAAAAGCTCATCCCCGGTGAGGTCATCAAAGCCATCATCGAAGGAACCGAAGAATTTTTAGCCATCCTGCGCGATGCGGGAATCGGAATTTTTTCCACCGGAGGCGAAACCGCTGATGTGGGCGACCTGGTGCGCACCATCATCGTTGACTCCACGGTAACGGCTCGCATGAAGCGCTCCGACGTGATCGATAATGCACGCATCCGGCCAGGAGATGTTATCGTTGGCCTGGCTTCATACGGGCAAGCCTCATACGAAAAATCATACAACGGGGGCATGGGAAGTAACGGCCTTACGTCTGCACGTCATGATGTGTTCAGCCGGTTCTATGCTGAAAAATATCCTGAAAGCTATGATTTAGCGCTCCCAAAAGAAGTTGTCTACTGCGGCAAACTTAAACTTACCGATCCCACAATGGTGCCCGGTGTAGATGCCGGAAAACTGGTCCTCTCTCCTACCCGCACCTATGCTCCTGTGGTAAAAAAGATTCTGGATAACTTCAGAAATAATATCCATGGTATGATCCACTGCAGTGGAGGCGGGCAAACCAAGGTGCTCCATTTTGTCAGACAGCTGCATATCATAAAGGACAACCTTTTCCCTGAACCTCCTCTTTTTCAGCTTATCCGCGATCAATCCGGCACTCCCTTGAGTGAAATGTACAGGGTATTTAATATGGGTCACCGGATGGAGTTTTACGTCACTGCTGAAATAGCCCGGGAAATCATCGAAATTTCACAATCTTTTCATATTGATGCCCGGATCGTAGGCCGTTGCGAAGCATCTGCCCAGCAAAAACTTACCATTATCAATGGCAGTGAAACCTTTGTGTATTAGCCACGCCTTAAAACGTGCAGATCAATGCCAGCCAATCAGTATCTCTTCAGCAATAGCTGCTTACGACTTGCCTAAAGTGGCATGTCGCAGATTCAGCGCATAATTGTACCTTTGCAAAAAATTAAAAACTTTAATTCGCATGTTAGATAAATTGCAGGCCATATATGACCGCTATGTCACGATCGAAAAACAGATAAACGATCCGGACATTATGTCGGATATGAAGAACTATATTAAACTCAGTAAAGACTTTAAGGATCTTCAACCCGTTATTGCCGCCTATAAGAGCTATAAAAACATATTGGAGAATATAACCTCCACCCGGGATATCATTCACCAGACAAAAGATGAAGACTTCCGGTCGATGGCCAAAGAAGAGCTCAATACACTCATTGAGCAACGCGACACACTGGAAGAGGAAGTCAGGCTGATGCTCATCCCCAGCGATCCAACGGATGAAAAGAATGCCGTGTTTGAGATTCGGGGAGGCACCGGTGGTGACGAAGCAAGTATTTTTGCCGGCGATCTTTACCGCATGTATACCAAATACTGTGAAATGCGCGGATGGAAGATCGATGTGATTGATATGACAGAAGGTACCGTTGGAGGTTTCAAGGAAGTCATTATCAATGTTACCGGCAATGGCGTATATGGACAGATGAAATATGAATCGGGTGTACATCGCGTTCAACGCGTTCCGCAAACAGAAACCCAGGGTCGCGTGCATACCTCTGCAGCTACTGTTGCTGTGCTCCCGGAGGCTGACGAATTTGATGTGGAACTTAAACCATCTGATGTCAAAAAGGACACATATTGTGCATCGGGACCCGGCGGCCAGTCGGTAAATACGACTTACTCCGCTGTCAGGCTAACCCACATTCCTTCGGGCATCGTGGTGACTTGCCAGGATCAGAAATCGCAGATGAAAAACTCTGAAAAAGCGATGACTGTATTGCGTACACGCCTGTACGAGCAGGAATACCAGAAACACCTGGAAGAAATGTCGAAAAAACGAAAGACCTTGATTTCTACCGGCGACCGCTCGGCCAAAGTGCGTACCTATAACTATCCCCAGAGTCGCGTAACTGATCACCGCATTAATCTTACCATGTATAACCTTGCTATGTTTATGGATGGCGACATCCAGTCCATGATAGATGCCTTGCAGCTGGCTGAGAACGCTGAAAGAATGAAAGAGGCGGTTGGGTAAAGGTAGCATATTTCTAAGTATTTCTAATTTCCTGATTGCCCCATGACGTACAAAGAACTTTTCGAACTCATCTGCCGCAAACGCTCTTTCCTTTGTGTCGGGCTTGACAGCGATGAGCGCAAAATCCCCGCGCACCTGTTGCAGGCGGAAGATCCTGTTTTTGAATTTAACCGTAGCATCATTGATGCGACCATCGACCTGGCTGTTGCTTACAAGCCTAATCTTGCCTTTTACGAAAGTCGCGGCATTAAAGGCCTGAGAAGCCTCGAACACACAATGGATTACCTTCAGTCGCTCGACAAGCAAGCATTTACAATAGCCGATGCCAAGCGCGGAGATATCGGCAACACTTCGGCTCAGTATGCCAGGGGTGTTTTTGACAAAAGTTCCGGCGGATTCGATTTCGATGCCATCACCGTTGCGCCTTACATGGGAGAGGACTCGGTAAGGCCGTTTCTCACCTTTGAGGGTAAATGGGTCATATTGCTTGCACTCACCTCGAATAAAGGCGCCGATGACTTCCAGCTGGCCGAAACCGGGCAGGAGAAGCTGTTCGAACGCGTGCTCCGACGTTCGAAAACATGGGGAACGCATGAGAATATGATGTACGTGGTAGGTGCTACAAGGTCAGAGATGCTGGCCGGCATCCGCAATATTGTCCCCGATCATTTCCTGTTGGTTCCGGGTGTGGGTGCCCAGGGCGGAAGCCTTGAAGAAGTTGCACACTATGGCATGAACAGCCATTGTGGCTTGCTCGTAAATGCTTCTCGAAGCATACTATTTGCTTCATCAGGAAAAGATTTTGCTGAAAAGGCCCGTGCAGAAGCACAAAGCATGCAGCAGGAGATGGCTGCTCTGCTGCAGACCAACAATATTACAGATTGACAAATTGTAGATGCAAACAATAAAAAAAGCGAAAAGTAAATACTTTTCGCTTTTTAATTTATGATTCAGAAATGTTATTCAATAATGGTGTTCCATCCATGTGTATCGGCCACATCACCGTACTGAATACCCTGGAGTCGCTCGTAAAGTCTGGTTGAAACTGGTCCTGCTTTGCCATCCTTGCAATATTGCCAAGTATGACCCGAATTCCTGTCAACGATCCGGCCGATGGGAGAGATCACAGCAGCAGTGCCACAGGCGCCTACTTCGTCGAAATCTGCCAGTTCAGAAACAAGCACAGGACGACGTTCAACTTTCAATCCCATTTCTTCAGCCAGTGACATCAGGCTCTTGTTAGTGATCGATGGCAGAATGGAATCCGATTGGGGTGTTACATAGGTGTTGTTTTTGATGCCGAAGAAGTTGGCGGGGCCAGCCTCGTCGATGTATTTATGTTCCTTTGCATCCAGGAAAAGTACGGAAGCGAATCCTTCATCGTGTGCGCGCTGCCCTGCCATCAAGCTTGCTGCATAATTACCGCCCACTTTATATTTGCCTGTTCCCAGCGGAGCAGCCCTGTCGGAATCGTGAACAATCTGAATGCTTACCGGGCTGAACCCTTCTTTAAAGTATGGACCTACCGGCGAAACGAATACAAGAAAAGTATACTCATCAGATGGGTTAACTCCCACGCGGGCACCTGACCCGAAGAGCAAGGGCCTGAGGTAAAGAGAAGCTCCTGTTCCATAAGGAGGAACATATTCTTTGTTAAGATTAATTACCTTCGTAATGGCTTCCTTAAATAATTCGTGAGGCACGACTGCCATGAGTATTCCATTTGCGGAATTTTCCATGCGCTTTGCATTTTCATCCCATCTGAATACCCTCACTTTACCATCTTTTCCCATAAAAGCCTTCATGCCTTCAAATGCTTCCTGACCATAATGCAGTCCTGTTGCAGCAATATGAACAGGCATATATTCGGAATCTGAAACTTCCAGAGGACTCCATGCTCCGTTTTTATAATAAGCGCGAACATTGTAGGCCGCTTTAATGTACCCAAAGGGTAGCTTTTTCCAATCCAGGTCGATCATATATTTTATCTTAAAATTATTAGTTAGGCACGTTCAAGCGCATTAATAGTAATTATTCAATCATGAATCAATGTCCATCCATGGTATATTATCGGCTAAATTAGAAATTATTTCCCGAAGTGATCGCTGCACACAGATATATTTTTTCTGCATGTTATGATCATACAGCCCCCTGCAGCGAAAAACCACATCATTGCACATTTACCGTCATTTTGTCAGCGACTGGCCCTTGGCACAGCCTTTGATTCAACGCCTGAAAAAGAAAAACCGAAAAAACAATCATACTATGTCGACAGGAAAAATTAACGTTCAAACGGAAAACATCTTTCCGATCATAAAGAAATTCCTCTATTCAGATCACGAAATATTTCTTCGCGAACTCGTTGCCAATGCGGTGGATGCCACCCAAAAGCTAAAAACACTTTCTTCCCTGGGGAAGATCAAGGATGAACTTGGCGACCTTACTGTTGAAGTTAAAATTGATAAAGATGCTAAAACCCTCACCATAATTGACAAAGGTATTGGCATGACATCAGAGGAGGTTGACAATTATATCAACCAGATCGCTTTCTCGAGTGCGGAAGAGTTTCTCAAAAAATATAAAGGCAAGTCGGATGCCGATCAGCATGCCCTGATCGGTCACTTCGGTCTTGGCTTCTATTCCTCATTTATGGTATCCGCCAAAGTTGAGTTAAAGACCAAAACATACCGTAAAGGAGCAAATACAAAGGCAGTTCATTGGGAATGTGATGGCAGCCCTGATTACACGCTTACCGAAACCGACAAGACCGAACGTGGAACAGAAGTTGTTTTGCACCTCGCCGACGACTCGCTTGAATTCCTGGATGAATACAGGATTCTTGGCTTACTGAAAAAATATTGCAAATTTCTTCCTGTCCCTATCCGCTTTGGCAATGAAAAAGTATGGGAACCAAGTGAAGACCTGAAAGATGAAAAGGGAAACCCCAAAAGCGTGGAAATCGAAAAACCGCGTTTCATCAACAATGTTAATCCTGCCTGGAAACTGAAGCCTTCCGAACTTTCGGATGAAGACTATAAAAATTTCTACCACGAACTTTACCCCAATAGTTTTGACGAGCCTTTGTTCAACATTCACCTTAACGTGGACTATCCTTTCAACCTGACGGGTATTTTATATTTCCCAAAGGTTAAACGGAACTTCGAGGTGCAGCGCGACAAAATCCAACTGTATTGCAATCAGGTTTTTGTGACTGATTCCGTGGAAGGAATTGTTCCCGATTTCCTCACACTTTTGCACGGTGTAATAGATTCACCGGATATTCCCCTGAATGTATCGCGTAGTTACCTGCAGAGTGATGCCAGCGTTAAAAAGATTTCCGGGCATATCATGAAAAAAGTTGCCGACAGGCTCGAGGAACTTTTCAACGGAAACCGCGAGGATTTTGAAAAAAAATGGGACGATATCAAGGTTTTTATTGAATATGGAATGGTTTCGGAGCCAAAGTTTTACGAACGTGCCGAGAAATTCTGCCTGCTCAAGAATACGGAAAACAAGTACTTTACTTTCGACGAGTACAAGGCGCACATTGCAGCCAACCAGACTGACAAGGACAAAAAACTGATTTACCTGTATGCTTCCCAGCCTGATGAACAGCACAGCTATATCACTGCAGCCAGGGAACGCGGATATGACGTGTTACTGATGGACGGTCCTGTTGACAACCATTTCATAAATGCTTTGGAGCAGAAGTATGAGAACTCACAATTCGTCAGGGTGGATGCCGAGGTACTGGATAAATTAATCAAGAAGGAAGACCTTCAGCCTGCAAAATTAGCGGAAGAGCAACTGAAATCAGTGGTTGCACTGTTCGAGCACAATGTTGACAAAGCCACATTCCATGTTGTTTGCGAGAGCCTGAGCGAATCTGATTTGCCCGTAATCGTAACCCAGCCTGAATTTATGCGTCGGATGAAGGATATGTCAGCCATGGGCGGAATGTCGTACATGGAAAATATGCCTGGAAACTACCAGCTGGTCGTAAATGGAAACCACAAACTCATCGGCGAGATACTCGACGAAAAGGATGAAACGCGTCAG
>JBBRRV010000095.1:0-12122 GCA_038246075.1 Bacteroidales bacterium | reverse complement strand
CTTTGAGGTGGATTTTGGCTGGTAAAGTTAGGAAACTAATTGATAAAAATTTATCCTTTAAGGTTGAACAGGGTTGGGATAAGCAAAACACATTTTTCCGGCAAAACAATAATAATTACCAGTTCGTAATAAAATCAAAATCTCCTCCGTTAGCGTCGGGTTGTAACGGGTAACGTCCGCTTTTCGGGAATCATGATCATCGCAATGGTGCCGGTAAACAGATTATGTTCGTCCTTTACTTCGTTAATACTCAGGATTATTTTGAGCGCGTGTTTTTGATTGAGTTGTTGGATACGTTCCCTGGTTATCAGCAAGGCGTCTGATTTTTCGGATTTAGCTGTATTGGTATGCTTTGAAAGGTTAATGTTCCTCATATTACCATTATCTTCAACCTGGATGAGGATATTATGATTTTTTTCGAGGATGCTTACCTCAATATATCCGGGTTTGTCCATCCCTGATAAACCATGTTCTATGGCGTTTTCCAGAAATGGTTGTGCCAGCATTGGCGGGATACTTAAAAATTCGGTGTCAAGATCAGGGTCAACAATGAAGGTGTAGTCAAATTTATCATTGAAGCGCATTTTCTGCAGAGCCAGATAATTCTCGAGCATATCGATTTCACGTTGAAGCGTTATAAATTCTTCGCGCGAGTTAGAAAGTACAAGTCTTATCAGACGGGCAAAACGTGTAAGATATTTTGCGGCTACCTCAGATTCGTTATTATAAATGAAACCCTGAATGGAAACCAAGGCATTAAAAATAAAGTGAGGATTCATTTGCGATCTTAACAATTTCTGTTCACTATCCATCTGCGTGTGCTGCGTTTTGAGCCTGACCTGTTTATCCAGCAAGAAACCTATTATAACAAGGAATATCAATAGCATTACCAGTATATAGGCTAAGAAACGTATTTGTTTAAGTCTGAGATTTTGTATGTCGTGTTCTTTGGTCAGAAATTCGATTGCTTTTTGTTTTTGTTCACTTTCGAAACGGGTCTGAATTTTAGAGAATTTCTGACGTGTTTCGTTTTGGAGGATACTGTCGTTAATACCTTTCAACAGCATATTATAAACTAATGCATTCTTATAGTCATTTTGCATTACATAGAGTTCGCAAAGGCGCTTATAGTTGTACTGAATATACTTAAGATACCCTGATTTTTTCGCCATGGACAGCCCCTGGTTATAGTAGTTTAATGCCAGAGGGAAATTGCGCTTTTGCGCATAAACAGTACCTATGTTGGTGAGTGAACTACCTATAAGAATGCGGTTTCCTTGATTCCTGCGCAGGGAAAGGGCAATAAACTGATATTTTAAGGCGCTATCCGGTTGTTGTTTCAGCTGAAAGACGTGTGCTATGCGTGAAAACGTAGTAGCCTTAATGCCTGCATCATTGAGAATAGCTGCAAGATTAAGTGCTTTGTTGTAATACTCGAATGCACTGTCATAAGCTTTACTTCTGCTGAAAAAATCACCCATATTCGAGTAAATCGTATATATGCCCTGGTATTCTTTTGCAGAGATCATTGTGGCTAACGATAACCTCAAATAGTGTATGGACGACTGATGCTGCTTGCCCGTTCCCTGATATAGGGCCAGGGAAAAGTAAGCTTTCCCAATGGCCAGCTGGTTGTTCGATTTTTTACTGTTAACAACTGCCTTTAAGATGTATTTTTCCGCATCTGCATGATCTCCAGATTTTATCAAATACTGGCCAAAAGCGCTCTCTACATTTGATTCCAGATCCAGTCGCTTGAATGCTTTTGAAGCATTGAGTGCCTGCAAATACGTTTCGCTGATTTCTCCGTTGTCATTTACAAACTCGTAATAAGTTGCTTTAGTGATAAGGCAATTTATAAAGGCATCATGGAAATTATATTGCTGATAAACGAGAGCCGCATTGCTCATGAGGTTGATTGCTTCTTGAAAATCACCTTGCCTGAAAACCAGTAAGGCATTGTTTTCTATCGCATTGGCCTCTCCTTTGTGGTATTTAAGTTTTATTGCCAGTTGACGGGCCTGTTTAACAATGGGAATAGCTTCTGAAGTCGAAAATAAAATCGTGTGTTTTGCAAGTAGGTTAATTGCATCAACCTTTTTTTCGCCCGTTGAAGTTTTTACAAGATTCATCAGGCTGTCAGGGGCTTTATATTTCGAGATCTGCGTCTTTGCCCCGGGCAGGAAAGTGCAAAAAACAACAACAAGCCAGAGGCCTTTCAGGGCATCTGTTGCATTGGGCCGTTTGCTATGGGGTTTGTACAATTTAGTTGACTTTAAATTTGCTGTATGTATAATAATATGCTTTAATAAAATTTAGTTTGATGATGTTATAAATGATGGAATACTCAAGGATACTGTTGTTCCTGCCGGTTCCTTATTGCTGTTGTAAAGATCTGTAATTTGCAAAGTTATTCTCCATGGATATTTCCGGTTCAAACTGCTGATGCGTTCTTCTGTGATTCGTGTTGCAAGTGACTCGTGCGATTTGTCTGTTTTTTTTCTCATTTCTCTTCCTTTCATCCTTCCAATGCCATTGTCGTTTACTTCGATGAGAATTGTGTTTTCTTTTTTCTGCACATTGATCACGATCCGACCTGGTTTTTCCAGGGCAAAAATCCCATGTTCTATGGCATTCTCTACAAAAGGCTGTGCCAGCATGGGGGGGACATTAATATGCTCAGTGTCTAAGCAGGGATCAACCTCTATGGTATACTCAAATTTGTTCTCAAAGCGAAGTTTTTGCAGTGATAAGTAATACGAAAGTGTGTTTATTTCGCAAGCGAGCGTAACAAATTCCTGGCTTGAGTTTGCCAGTACAAGCCTGATAAGACGGGCAAAACTGGATAGGTACTTAGCAGCTTCAGCCGATTCTTTTTTGTAAATAAAACTTTGTATGGCAACCAATGCATTGAATATAAAATGGGGATTCATTTGTGAACGCAATAATTTTTGTTCTATATCCATTTTCCGGTGCCTGGCTTTAAGTTTATTCTGGATATTTAGCAGCAGTGCAATGATCAGGAAAAGTATGATGATAGCAATTAAAATATACGTCGTAAAATTCGTCTGTTTCAAATTTAATTTCTGTAATTCATTCTCTTTTGAAAGAAACGCTATGGCCTGAATTTTTTTATTTACCTCATGTTTGTAATTAATTTCTGCAAACTTCTTACTTGCCCGGTTTTTAAGGATAGTATCGTCAATGGCTGTTAACAGCACGTTATATTCGAACGCCTTTTTGTAATCTTTACTGGCGATATATAACAAGTAAATATGATGGTAGTTAAATTTAATATTTTCACTTCGCCCGGTTTGTTTTGCTATGGCTAATCCGGACCGGAAGTAAAAAAGTGCTTTGGGATAATTCCCCATATCGGAATAGATAGTTCCGATGTTGCTGAGCGAGCTTCCTGTTAACCATAGATTGCCATATTTCTGCCGCAATCTTAAGGCCTTCCGCTGAAATAACAGGGCCTTTTCAAATTGATGTTCAAGCTGAAAGGTATGCGAGAGATACGCATATACAGCAGCTTCAGACATGATATCGTGGGCAGCTATATTGATTTTTAGTGCCCTGAAGAAACAAACCTTTGCGCTGTCCATGGCTCCCAGGCCAAGGTAATGATTGCCAAGTTGCACGTAACAACCTGATAAAAAAGAGGATTGTTTGTCCGATTTAAAATTCCTTAATGCTTTGTAATAATATTTTGTAGTATTATTTTGAGGAAGGTTATACCTGCTCATGTAATTGGCCATTGACAAATATGCCAGGCCGGATACGCGCGGGATTTGTGCAATTTCACTCAGCAGTATGGCTTTTGAAGCATAATTCAGTGCTTTCGGTTTGTCATTCATCTTAATGAAGAACCGGCTTAAGTATGCCGATGATTGCGCCTGCAAATCCTTGCGACTCATTTCCAGGGCAAGATGAAAAGACTGCAGATAAGTTTCAACTACTTTATCATTATTATCCAGATAAGCATAATTATTGGCCAGTATTATCAGACACAGGTATACGGATTCCCATTCATTAATCTTCCTGAAAATTTCCATCGCATGGTTTCCCGTAGCAATGGCTTGTTTGGTTTCACCTATATGGCCATAGGCAGCAGCCATGTTAAAGAGCGCTTTTGCTGTGCCCTTTGTATATTGCAATTCTCCTGCCAGCTCATAGGCAGGTTTGGCGAGTGACATGGCACCTTTTGCTGAAAACATTAATGCATTTTCTGCTGCATTGTTTAATGCATCCACTTTTTTGGTTCCACTGTACGTTATGATAATTTTCAATAAACTATCTGTTGTCCGGTCGGAATAAGGCTGTGCTTGTGCTGTAAGCATAAGTGGTACCTGCAAAATAATTAATCCCAAAGCTATAGCGGCGAAGATCAGGTATTTCCGGTGACAAGTATGTGAGGACAAAAGCTTGGTGTTTTTCAACGTGTGAATATCCAATGGTTCTGAGTGGACATTTTATTGTTATAACTGTAGCCATCCATCTGGAAGGCACAAATGTTTCCGATATCGGTGATTTTGTTTTGAATAATAAAGCGACTCATCGCCCCGCGGGCATGCTTGGCATAAATGCTGATGATCTTATACCTGCCATGATGATAATCCTGGAATACCGGGGTAATCACTTTCATTTTTCCCGGAGCAATGGCTTTCATATATTCGAGTGATGCAAGGTTCAGGATAATGCCGGACTGTTCAGCTTTGAGCTGTTGCTTTAGACATTTAGTGATTTTTGCAGTCCAGAATTTATATAATCCTAAACCTTTTTTAGTTATGAGTGGTGTGCCCATCTCCAGCCTGTAAGGTTGTATGCTGTCCAGCGGTTTCAATACGCCATAAAGGCCCGAAAGAATGCGCAAATGTTCCTGGGCAAAATGAAAATCTGTTTCCGAGAACTGACCAGCCTGCAGGCCATCATACACATTACCCTTGTAGGCCAGGACAGCTTGCCGTTCTTGTTTTTTATTTGGGGCAGGTGACCATTGCCGGAAACGTTCGAAATTCAGGATGGCGAGTTTGGTGCTTATTGCCATGAGTTTTGAAAGTTCTTCAGGTTTGTGCTTGCGCAGAATCTGCATGAGTTCAGCGGCTTCTTTCCTAAAGGTGATCTCAGAACTTTCTGAAAAATTTACGGGGCTTTCAAAATCGAGTGTTTTGGCTGGTGAAATCAGGATCAGCATAAGCGTGCATTAGTAATTTCAATATGTAAATCAGGCTACAATAACTTTGTATGCTGCTCCCCCGGGGCCTGGTCGTAGCTGAATGTACAGAATAATATCCTGGATATCAGATGATCAATCTTGCAGGTCGCTAAAATAAGTCGCCCAGGCATCCTGCGAGGATAATAAGTGGCTAAAGGTAAATTAAATTGTTCAGCCTTGATTGCGGTATGATTTTGCCAGACAATAAAAAACGCCGTTCTCGGTAAATTCCATTTTGAGGATGCCCAGCGAGACGAAATTTACAAAAAGGACTTCTGCACGCTTACGGTTGAGTTCAGCCAGGCGGCTAAACCTTGACAATGTAATCTTTTCATTGGCTGAAAGATAGGTCAGGAGCAATTTCTCTGCTTCGGTATATTCCACCAATGTCCCCTCATCTGTTTTGCTGTGCCGCATCACTTTGAGCCAAACGCTGTTCGCAAGGTAGTTATGGTCCTTCACGCGGATGTAAATTTTCCATGCGCCATCTTTATCCGGTGCTGAATGCGGCATTTCGGCGCTTTTAAGAACGGTAATTTCAAGCACGGTGCGACCTTCCACTTTCCATTCCTTAACCAGAAACTTTACTTCAGGCCGGGTATAAAGTTCGGCAGCGGCCTGCACCATATAGAATTCTTCCTCCGACCTGACGCCAGCGATAGCACCATTATCCTTCACGCCGATGAGCAGGCGGCCGCCATCGGTATTTGCAAAAGCCGCCAGTGAGCGTGCAATCTTGCGGGAATCGGTAATGCCGAATTTAAAATCGAGTTGCTGGTGTTCGCCTTCTGCAATCAGTTTTTGGATGTGATCCTCCATCAGTCAAATGTAGGTATTTTTCAGTGCAAAGCGTTGCGAAGAGGCAAATGAAAAAGGTGAAGGAGCAGGTATAACAAAGCGGGCTGCCACTGGCAGCCCGCGTATTCAGGTTAGCTGAATTTTGGCAGTAGTGATTTCATCATGTCCTTATGCACCATAAAATCCATTATTTTGAGTTTGACATAATCTTCGTGGAAGAAATAATATCCGAAATTCTTGTTGTTTTCTTTGCTTCCCGTGCGGCTGCCTGAACCGGAATCTTTGACCAGGAACCAGGTAACGCCATCTTTTTCCATATAACCAACTATATGCATCCCATGATCGTCGGTGGTTGTTTGGTTGCTGAATCTGAACTGCCTTGCATTTTCATCAATGGCAGCCGAGGGAATATCGAAAGCAGGAATTATGGCTGCATTAACGTCCCTGAGGAACCCGGCTTCCGAAACATCTCCGCCGATGGCAAGTGTATACCCGGCTTTTATAGATTTCTTCAGGAGGTCCATAAAGTCAGTAAGTGGCAAATTATAATATTCTTTACTGTGCCACCAGTTGTCGGGAACTTCATATTCCACCTGTTTCCAGTAAGGCTGCTGCATGTAAGAAAGAATATCGGCATAGTCATCGGTGTGAATTTTCAGCACCTTGTCCCTGTATTCCGCGGGGGTATAGGAAGTTCCATTTACGTTTACCTTGGTTGGCGGTTCACCCATGTAATGGTTCATGATATCTTTCACCGTAGCAATTACTTCGGTCTCATTCCAAATGTTGCTGGTCTTTACAAAATCCAGGTAAGCCTTTATTTCACCGAACATTTTTTCGTGCGACTGCACTGTTTGTCCAGGCAGCAATCCTGAATAATCAGCGTATGGAATCGCTCCGTATTTCTGTGTGATTCTGGTTACGGCATTTCCTTCCGAGCCTTCCCCCACGATCATGTTCCCGCGTTTCTTCACCCATGTTGAAGCACGTTCAACATATTCCCAATAAACAGGGTACATTTCCGAAAGTTTCACCTTTTGGCCGGTAATGCGAAAAACTTCTGATTCAAAGAAAGAAATGCTTGAATAGCTCCAGCAGGTATTGGTATTCCCCTGGGAAACAGGATCATTATGCCAAAAGGACTTGAATCCATCTTTTGAAACAGGAATATCGAAGCCGGCAGGATCAGCCAGGAATACCCCGGGAACTTTTGGCACTTCAACTCTTTTTTCAAAAGTTTCAATCCCTTTGAGGATTGTATTTTGGAAATAGCCCGGTTCAGATGTTTTAAACACCCCTTTGGCAGATGCCGGGTTTTGGGCCTTAACCGAAACCAGGGTCAGTGCAAATGCACAGGCGAACAGCAAAATGGTTTTGTTCATGCTTTGTATAAGTTGGGATTAGAAATGTGTTTAACAGGTTTTAAGTCATCAATGATAAGGCATTTTTTACAGAAATGATATATTATTCTTTGCAGTTGTTTTTTCACAGTAGTGGCAGAGCAGCTTAAGCTCATCCTTGTTGATTACGGTAAAATGTGTGGGTATGTTTTCATGATTGGTAATACAGTTCGGGTTGAAGCATTTTACGATTTTGTCGACAACTTCGGGAAC
Organism: Bacteroidales bacterium; assembly: GCA_038246075.1. Classification (GTDB taxonomy): domain Bacteria; phylum Bacteroidota; class Bacteroidia; order Bacteroidales; family DASVHX01; genus DASVHX01. The sequence continues at coordinate 4,496 of JBBRRV010000095.1, read as the reverse complement.
TTCAACCTGCGTTTTGGATACTACCTTGAAGTCGCGGATGACGATAAGTGTTGCCGTGGGGGCAACGAGTGCAATTTTATTGATTTCATCGCGCTCGAAAAACATGTTGCTGACTTTAATGATACCCTTTTTACCATATTTATGGCTTTCAAGGTTTATGCCGAAAAGGATCTGGTTTTCAGTTTCGTCGAGGTTCAGGATCCGGATTACCCTGAAAACATTGTTGGCCGGGATATGATCGATAACGGTTCCGTGTTCGATAGCCGTTACCTTGAGTTCACGCATTTCTTTTTCCATTTCTAAAGAGAATTAATTCCAGTACAAAATATTGTTAGTTACTTAACGCCACCAATAGCTGCCAGGAGCGCCTGCCGCACATAAACACCGTTCTCTGCCTGCTTGAAATAAAATGCCTGTGGTGTTGAATCTACGTCTTCGCTTATCTCGTTTACACGTGGCAGCGGATGCAGGATCTTCATATTGGGCTTGCAGTCTTTGAGCATGGCTTTTGTCAGCACATAACTGTTTTTAACCTTTTCGTATTCGATAGGATCGTGGAACCGTTCCTTCTGAATCCTGGTCATATAGATGATATCGGCAAGCGGAATAACATCAGCAAGATCTGTATACTGGTGATATTCGAGGTTGGATTTCTTGATGTGCATTTTGACATAACTCGGCAGTTTCAGTTCAATGGGCGATACCAGGTGAAATGTTGCATTGAAGTTGCACATGGCCTGCACGAGCGAATGCACGGTGCGGCCGTATTTAAGATCGCCGACGAGGGCAATGTTGAGATTCTCGAGTTTCCCCTGTGTCTGGCGGATGCTGTACATATCCAAAAGGCATTGTGTAGGATGCTGATTGGCACCATCACCTGCGTTTACCACTGGTACTGATGACATCTCGCTTGCCCATCGGGCAGCTCCTTCACGCGGGTGACGCATGACAATGATGTCAGCATATCCACTCACCATTTTGATCGTATCCTTCAGCGTTTCACCCTTCTGCACACTCGTTGATCCGGCGTCGCTGAACCCGATTACCCGCGCACCAAGCCGGTTCGCTGCTGTTTCAAAACTCAGGCGCGTACGCGTGGAGGGCTCAAAAAACAGCGTTGCAATCACATGGTTGGACAACAGTTTTTGGTTGGGATTGCGTTCAAAGTCAGCAGCAATATCGAGTACCCTGATGTACTCCTCTTTGCTGAAATCGGTAATGGAAACTAAGCTTCTATTCTTCATAAGAACGTTTTTTTATCAGTTTATAAAAGTAAAGAATATCTTCAGAACAATCTTGTACCGGGAAGGTATAGACATAAAAAAAGCGACCCGAAGGTCGCTTTTCAAAAAAAACAATTATTTAACGAGTTTGTGTTTTTTCACAAAGTCATTAATTACATCCGACAGATCAGGTTTGCCAATCTCCTGAAGATCATAACCAACTATTACATTAGGTTTGTTGATCTTAATGATGCGGTTCAGGTCGATAGGGGTAGCAATGACAATAACATCACAAGGGGTGTTTTCAATTGTGCGTTCCAGATCCCTTACTTGTTCATCGCCATAGCCCATTGCTGGTAGTAAGGTGCCGATGTTAGGATAAAGACGGAATGTTTCAGCCAGTTTACCAACTGCATAAGGCCTTGGATCAACCAGTTCGCCGGCGCCAAATTTGCGGGCAGCAACAGTACCTGCGCCAATCTTCATTTCACCGTGTGTGAGCGTTGGGCCATCCTCGATGACGAGAACTTTCTTACCACGAATAAGTTCAGGATGATCAACCGTTACCGGTGAAGCACCATCAATTACGATAGCCTTTGGATTGATACGGGCAATATTGTTACGGACAGTCTGGATGTTTTCCATGTCGGCAGTATCAATTTTATTGATGACGATGACATCCGACATACGGGCAACAACTTCACCAGGGTAATAGGATACTTCAGCACCCGGACGGTGAGGATCGGCAACGCCGATCATGAGGTCGGGCTTGTAGAACGGGAAGTCATTATTTCCGCCATCCCACAGTACAACATCGCATCCATCAGGATCATTTTCGGCGGCACGGAGGATTGCTTCATAATCAACACCTGCGTAGATAACATTTCCACGAACTACATGCGGTTCGTATTCTTCCATCTCTTCGATGGTGCATTTATGTTTTTTAAGATCTGCAACAGTAGCAAAACGCTGTACTTTCTGGGCATTCAGGTCGCCATAAGGCATCGGATGCCTGACAGCAACAACTTTAAGTCCTTTTGCCATCAGCAGTTCAACAATGCGTCGCGAAGTCTGGCTCTTTCCACAACCTGTGCGAGTAGCGCCGACTGCGATAACAGGTTTGGTACTCTTTACCATTGTTTCTTTTGGTCCCAGCAACATGAAGTTAGCACCGGCTGCATTAACAACGGCGCTCATATTCATTACACGGGGGTATGGTTGATCACTGTATGAAAAAACGCAATCATCCACTTTCAGATCGCTGATCAGTTTTACCAGATCGGCTTCAGCATAAATGGGAATACCTTTGGGATATAGGTCGGCTCCGGCCAGTTCTTTAGGATAAGCTCTTCCGTCAATGTCAGGGATTTGTGCTGCAGTGAAAGCGACTACATTGTAAAGTGCGTTTCCTCTGAAGAAGGTATTGAAATTGTGAAAATCCCTACCCGCCGCACCGATAATGATTACGTTTCTTTTCATAAAGGTTTGATTTTAAATTTATTGATTATTAAATTAGAAGGCATTTTTCGTATAGAAAATGCAGGTTTTCGTTGCAAAGATAGTAGTTTAAGTTACGCTGCAAAGTATTTCTTCAGGTTTAATAATATTCCTGAAATGCTACGTACAGGCCAATAACATAGTGAGTTATGGCCATATTTAAACCCTAGCGGTAATGGTGGATTTCATCGCGTTGGTTGGTTAAATTGCTGTATTTTTGCCATTCATTAACATGAAAATTTCAATGATAGAGAAACTGCTGGAAAACACCATCGTGCAGGCTGTGCAAGCGCTTTTTGAACAAACCATCGAACCTGCCCGGGCTGTTGTGCAGAAAACACGCAAGGATTTTGAGGGCGATTATACCCTGGCGGTATTTCCGTTCGTGCGGTTTGCCCGTCGTTCACCCGAAGAAACGGCAAGAATAATAGGTGAGTATCTTCAGTTACACTTACAATGGGTGGCTGGTTTTAACGTTATCAAAGGATTTTTGAATATTACCATAAGCGATCAATATTGGCTCGGATATTTCCGGGAACATCAGGCTGAAGCAGCATTCGGATTTATGCCACAGTCCGGCGGCCCGACAACTGTTGTTGAATATTCCTCGCCAAATACGAATAAACCCTTGCATCTTGGGCACATTCGTAACAATCTGCTCGGGTTCTCGGTGGCAAGGATTCTTTCCGCCAACGGAAAGACTGTGAAGAAGGTGAACCTGGTGAACGACCGGGGAATCCATATCTGCAAGTCAATGCTGGCATGGCAGCGGTGGGGTGGAGGTGAAACGCCTGAATCGACAGGCATCAAGGGCGACCATCTCGTAGGGAAATATTATGTTAAATTCGATCAGGAGTACCGGATTCAGGTTGCGGAATTAGTTGCAGCGGGTATAAAACCGGATGATGCTGAAAAACAGGCGCCACTCATCTGCGAAGCCCAGGACATGCTGCTCAGATGGGAGGCTCACGATGAAGAAGTGATGTCGCTCTGGAAGATGATGAACGGCTGGGTTTACGAAGGCTTCGACGTGACATACAAAACAATGGGCGTGGATTTCGACAAAACCTACTTTGAATCGGAAACCTACCTTCACGGTAAAAGGTTGGTGGAAGAGGGCATGCAGTCGGGCGCTTTCGAACGCGAAGCTGATGGTTCTGTGTGGATCGACCTCACGGCTGAAGGCTTCGATCGTAAATTGCTGCTCAGGGCAGACGGGACCTCTGTCTATATGACACAGGACCTTGGTACTGCCCAGATGCGTTACGACGAATATAATCCTGAAAAACTCATTTATGTAGTCGGCAACGAACAAAACTATCATTTCGATGTGCTGAAGCTTGTGTTGCGAAACCTGGGAAGGCCCTGGTCGGACACCATACATCACCTTTCCTATGGAATGGTGGAGTTGCCGGAAGGGAAAATGAAATCGCGCGAAGGTAAGGTAGTGGATGCCGACGATCTGATGGAAGAGATGTTCGAAACAGCCCGCGCCATGACCATGGAACTTGGAAAGACTGAAGGGTTTTCGGATGAAGAAGCCGAAGCACTTTTCCGCATGATAGGCCTCGGAGCGCTGAAATACTTTATCCTGAAAGTCGACCCTAAAAAGAATATGCTCTTCAATCCCCGCGAGTCCATCGACTTTAATGGAAATACCGGTCCTTTTATACAGTATACCTATGCCCGCATCCGATCGGTGCTGCGCAAAGCCGGAGACAGTGAAAAATTTGCGGCTGATATTCTGCCATCCTTATTGCCAAAGGAAAGATCATT
>JBBRRV010000094.1:0-12138 GCA_038246075.1 Bacteroidales bacterium | reverse complement strand
GGAGAAACAGAAAACCGAAAAAACGATGGCAGTAGATTCTGGGAAAACGTAATCATCTCTCCCTTATTAGAAGATGAGGGAACGATAAGTAATTACATTCTGATCATGGAAGACATTACGGAAAAGAAAAAAATGATTGATGATCTGATTACGGAAAAAAATAAGGCTGAAGAAAGCGACCGCTTGAAAACTGCTTTCCTGCACAATATTTCTCACGAAGTACGCACCCCTATGAATGCCATTGTTGGCTTTTCCGAAATTCTGAACGACTCCGACCTGCCTGCCTTAGACCGAAAACAATATACTGATATCATTATCCAGAACAGCAACCAGCTACTCTCCATTATCACAGATATCATAAACTTCGCCACCATTGAAGCCGGGCAGGAAAAAATAAATGAAAGAGAAACGGATCTGAATGCGGATATTACACTATTGAAAGAACAATTCTCCTTAAAGGCAAATGAACATCATGTAACGCTAAACATAAGGACAACTTTGCCTGATGCGGAAGCAATAATCCTGACCGACGAAACAAAACTGATTGAAATCCTGGTCAATCTCATCGGGAATGCCATAAAATTCACCAAAGGGGGGCAGGTCGAATTTGGGTATGACCTGAAGGAAGGTTTTTTGGAGTTCTACGTGAAGGATACAGGCATTGGTATTCCCGCCGGGATGCACGCTGAAATATTCAAGCGTTTCAGGCAGGTTGAGATGACAACTGCCCGCGAATTCGGAGGGTCGGGTTTAGGCCTTTCCATATCACAGGCTTATGTCAAGTTGCTTGGCGGTGAGATCTGGTTAACCTCTGAGCCAGGAAAAGGTTCCGTTTTCTATTTTACAATTCCTTATTGCCATGTAAAACAACAAAGTCTGGCAGACAGGCCTGCTGCTGGTGACCTGAATTTCGACTTTAAAGAGACCAAAACCTTTTTAATTGCGGAAGACGAAGATTCCAATTACGATTTGCTGAAGGCATATTTATCAGGTTATGACCTTCATCTCATCAGGGCCCGTAATGGAATTGAAGCCATTACGTTATGCAAATCGAACCCTCAGATAGATCTGGTGCTCATGGATATTAAAATGCCTGTAATGGACGGATACGAAGCAACCAAAAGGATTAAAATACTCAGACCTCAATTGCCGGTCATTGCCCAGACTGCCTACCTGGCAGAAGCTGATAAGCACAAGGCCCTGGAATGTGGCTGCGCGGATCTCATCAGTAAGCCCATAAAAAAAGAACTCATCATTGCAAAAATAAAAGAACAGCTAAAACAGCATCATGAAGGATCCCTGTAAATGCTGAGTAGCGGCATCTTAGAATATCATCCTGATTCCGGTTAATCAAATTCATTAAATGAAAATAGAAAACGTGAAAAATAATTCACGTTTTCTAAAAGTTAAAACATACTGCTTTAAATCCCTTTGTTTGAATGATGATCCATTAATTAAAAGTCCACCGCACTAATCCGGTTTGAGCTACCTGCAACTCTATTACGAGTTTAGTAATGCTGTTTTCAATTACCTGATAAGCAGTAACATCATTCATTGTTAGGGTTTTGCCATCATCGGCCAATTTCCAGGTCCCTGTTTGTGTATTGTTACAATTATCTGTGACAACATATGTTCCATCAGATTTAAAATTCCATTTTGAATCCTTTTCGCAATCCGTTGCAACACTAACACCCAATACAGTCTTCGAACTTAAATTCCAATTCCTTACAATCATGTTAACTTCCGTTGTTTCTTTTTTACATGATGTAAAAAACAATCCGGATAGTATGCAAAAAGCTACCGCTAGTAAACCAAATTTTGTTTTCATTTTTTCTGTTTTAATTGTGATTAAAAATATGATGCAAATTACAGTCGATATTTACATACATATGTTACACAATTAAATTTAAAAGTTACATCATTCTCACTTTTGCAGTATGCCATATGGTGAACATATTCTCATCGGCGCCATGTAAACGAGGACAAATACCAAGAAAAGGAAAACAATGGAAGGGGGCATCGAAGGTCGGATGATTGCTTAAGCTGGCTTTTTATTGAATCCGGTTCTGGTCATTTCCCCCCAGCCTTTTTTTCCCCTTATTTCTTCCCAGTTACCTCTTAATGCGGCATACACCAGGAAAGGGTGAAAATAAAGGGGCTCTGCTATGGCTGCAAGCAGCAGTTTGTTAAAATCGGCAAATTTAGGGTACTGGTGATACGTATATTCTTCTGTCAGTAAAGCAAAGATTGAAAAGGTGACGGCAAAAACATAGACGAACAGGAATAACACAAAAAACAATTTCCAGCTTAAAATTCCGGAAACCGCCAGAAAAAGTGTAATGATCAAGCCTCCGAGTTCAATGATCGGGGCCAGGTACTCAAAGAGAAGCCAGTAAGGCACACTCACTAAGCCAAGTATCTTGTATTTCGGATTAAGTAACATTTTACGGTGTATCCAAAGCGTTTCCATGGTTCCCCTCGTCCATCTGCTTCGCTGCCTGAGCAGAACACCAAAGGTCTCAGGAGCTTCAGTCCAGCAAAGAGGATTGGGAATGTATGAAACTGCATATTTTTGCTTTGTTTCTATCATATATCTCCTCATCCTGACGATTAGTTCCATATCCTCTCCCACAGTCTTGCAATTGTATCCGCCGACTTTTACTGCAATAGCTTTGTCAAACATACCAAATGCCCCGCTGATGATCAGTAAGCCATCAAGCTTGCTCCAGGCCATGCGTCCAAGCAAGAATGCCCTCAGATATTCTATGACCTGAATGCGCGGCAACATCCTGGCAGGTGCATTTATTTCCTTTAGACGGCCTCCTTTAATGATACAGGAGTTGGCAATCCGGATTGATCCGCCGGTTGCAATAATATGTGCATCTGATCTTTCAAGGTATGGCTTTGCAAGGACCAGTAATGCGTCTTTATCCAGAATACAATCAACATCAATGCAAACGATATATGAATACTGGGAAATATTGATACCTACATTTAGTGCGTCTGCTTTCCCCCCGTTTACTTTATCAACAACGATAAGTTTTTTATACGCCGGATTTTTAGATTTAAAAACAGCCCGCACGGTTTTTGATTTTATTTGTGCATGGTAGTCGAACTGAACTTGTTCAAGGTCAAACGAACTTGTTAATACTTCAAGGGAATTGTCCCTGCTGCCGTCATTTACGATAATGACTTCGTAATTATTATAATTCAGCGATAGCAGAGAACGCACATTTTCCTCGATGGTACTTACTTCATTATAGGCAGGCGCAATGAGTGATAGATGTGGGGCTAAATCTGAAGATAAAATCACTTTATAATTGACAAAAACATTTTCTTTCAAATGTTTGGACAAGGCTATAACAGAGATTACGGCCAATATGAAGTAGGAAGAAATAATGACGATTGCAAAAAGCAATATACTCATGTTGAAAACCGCAATTACAGAATGAATAAATGGATACATGAGATCTCAATTATTATGTTAAATAATTAAAGTTGAGATACGACAACTTATTTATGGTCTGCCCTGCCTGCGTTCTCACCCTTGCAGATTTTGCTGTTTCACAAATTTCTTTCACCCGGTCGATATATTGATTTTGATTGGAATTTGAAATAAGACGCAATCCCAATATTATAAGTGATTCATTTTTGGACTCCAGAAATTCAGAGAAGTCATATACCGACGAATGCTTATTGTTATTTATTTCATAGATCAAATTCAATTGTATCCAATCATTAATCGGCTGTTGATAATCGTTTAGCACAGTTAATCCAGCCGATCCTTTCAAACTAATTACCCCAAGAAGCGCTTCAAGTTTCAGTGTGTCGTTCTTATGCCTCACCAATTTACATATTTTCCCATATGATTCCTGGATGTCCATCTGGCTGAGCTCCCTGATCCCTTCGCAAATAAGGCTCCAGGATTCAGATTCTAATTTGACGAATGATAAGTTTATTAAGCCTGATTTCCGGTAGAATTCTTCTAACTTCAGATTGTAATCACCTGAATAATTTGTATGCAACTTAATGATGCTTTGCAGTATGTTCCTTTGGAACTTTTCACGCCTTGCATAATTTTGATATTCCGGTGATGCAATAGTTTCATCAATCGGTTTATTGTTGAATAACAGCGGGAATAATACGCTATCGATGACCGGACTGTATTTTTCTTTTAATTTCTTATCATAGATTTTTTTAAACCTGTGAACATAAAGAAAACCCAAAATAATAAATATAATTTCAATACACAGGCCTATGGCAATATACAAATAGTAATTGATCAATTCTTCATGCTCATATAGGGTCCCAAGCGTGCTCATTGCAAATGATTCAATACTAAGTCTACTCCGAAAAATATTTTCCTGCCACAAAGGCACGAAGACACCAAGGTTACTCACATAATTATCTGATTTTTAGCGGCGTTCGTGAAGTAGCTGCACTCAGATCACAAAGATCATTCCCTTTGTCACAAACATTTGTGGGTCTTTGTGTCTTCGTGGCCATTCTTTTTTTCCTTTTTAGGAGTGGACGCTATCGAAGAACTATCTGGGTATTAACTTATCAATCCTGGCTTTCAGGATTGACGGACTGAATGGTTTTGTCACAAACTCATTGGCTCCTATACTAAATGATTCCAGTTCTACTTTTTCTACCCCTGATGAAGTAAGCACAATGACGGGTGTATCGAGCTTTAATTCATTGCGCACAATGTTAATTATCTCCATTCCGCCGACATACGGCATATTCAGATCCGTTATGATCAGGTCAAATCTGCTCAGTTTTATTTCTTCCACTGCATCAACCCCATTTTCAGCCTGGACCACTTTAAAGCCATGATCGGTTAAGAAATAAGCCAGTGATTTTCTTAAAATAAAATCGTCTTCTGCGAGAAGAATGTTTTTTTCAGTATTCATTTCTAAATTATTACTTGCGGTGTAGTATGTGTATTCAGTTGCTCAAGATCAACATAGTTCATTTTTTCAAGTTCGGCTTCTACGATGGCTGTTTGGAAAATCCTGTTTAGTTGCAATGCCAGTGATTTTATCTCTTCGATTCCACTTTCCGAGGCTCCCAAATCCTCCATTTCTCTCAATATCTTTTCTATCACAGATATCCCCATGACGGAGACCGATGACTTCATCCGATGAGAGAATTGCTTAATCGTCAGGAAATCAGATTTATCAACTGCTTCATTAAGGATGAGCAGATCCACCGGAACCTGCTTGATAAACATATCAATGATATCGCTTATTACTTCATGATTACCACCCATTGATTCAACCAGAAAATCAAGGTTAATTATTTTTTTATTGGGGATCCCAATTTTCTCGTTGCCTATTTTTAAGGCAACAAACATCTTTTCAAAAAGAATATCTGCTGCGATTGGTTTTGAAATATAGTCGTTCATTCCAAGATGAAGGCATTTCTCCTTTTCACCCACCATGGCGTTTGCAGTCATGGCGATAATCGGTATATCCAGTTTTAATTCGTTTCTGATTGCTGCTGTAGCTTCATATCCATTCATTTCGGGCATTTCGATATCCATAATCACTAAATCATAATGATTTTCTTTGAGTTTTTCGACCGCCAGCTGACCGTTCTCCGCTATATCCGCATAAATTTTGCTCTCTGAAAGCAGGCTTGTAACAAATTTAATGTTAATGGGATTGTCCTCCACAATGAGAATTTTGAATCTGGAGAGCTCCTGAATATTGAATTCAGTGTGCTTTGGTTTAGAGAAAATCACAGTTTTATCAGCCTTTTTGAAAGGCAAGGTAACCGTGAATACAGACCCCATACCCGCAATGCTCTCAACGGTCATTCCACCACCCTGAAGTTCGGCCAGTAATTTTGCAATGTTCAAACCTAAACCGGTACCACCATAGGTTCGTGTAATAGAAACTTCGGCCTGGGTGAACCTTTCAAAAATATGTTTCAACTTTTCCGGTGCGATACCAATCCCTGTGTCCTTAACCAAAAACTCAATCCGGCAGGTTTTCTCATCTTCTTCCAGTACTTTGGCAAAAACCTCGACACCACCCTGTTTTGTGAATTTTATCGCATTACCCACCAGGTTAAGAATGATCTGTGTTAAACGGGTAGGATCGCCTAATAATATTTGAGGGATGTCATTGGCATGTTCGAAAGACAGTTTTAGTTTTTTTTCCTTTGCTCTTTGTGCAAGCATTACATTCAGTGAAGTAAAAATCTCTCTGATGCTGATGGGATGTTCTTCAAAGCTCATCATCCCGGAATTGATTTTTGAAACATCAAGGATGTCATTTATAATGCGCAATAAGTTTTCACCTGAAGTCTTAATGATTTGAATATAATCCCTGTCCTTTACCTGCAGTTCTTTTTTTAGCAATAAATCGGTAAATCCCATGATCGCATTCATTGGCGTACGGATTTCATGACTCATGTTTGCAAGAAATGTTTCTTTTAAAATAACTGATTCATCGGCTGCTTTCTTTGCCTGTATCAGTGCGTGTTCGGCAGCTTTAATATCGGTAATGTCTTCAAAAACTGCTATGGCAAAATCAATTTTACCTTCGTCATTTGTGACAGAGGAAGCATTAATCCTCAGCGGCACCCTGATACCGCCTTTTAAAACTTCCATATTTTCAACACAGATATCTTTTTCTCCCCGAAGTACTCTGTTTAATGGTCTTTGATCAGCAGGATAGAGATCATCAGTACCAGCTATGTACAATCTGAATACATCCGGGAAGTCCTCCGGAGAAAGATCCTTTATCATCCCTTTCCCTAATATTTCCTTGAATTTACCGTTGGCATATACCGGCATCCCATCAGGATTTACGATATAAACCCCGATTGGCAAACTGTCTGCAAATTTCTGAATACGTGATTCGCTTTCTTTTAATTGCTTTTCTGAGTGCATTCTCCTGTTATAATCCTTAATGAACACGTATAATGTAATCATCACAATAACGAGGATCAGGAAGATACTTGCAATAATGATGGTCACGACATATGAAAAATGCTGTCGGGATTCAATTCTCCTTTTCAAAAGCAAATCATTTTCATTTCCGATGAACGCATGCGATAATACTTTTATTTTTATCATCAGGCTTTCACCTACTTCGGTAGAAACAAGTTCCTGTGCATAAGCCTGGCCGCCATTCTGCCTGGCTGAAACGATCTTTTTCGCAAAACCAATTTTAAGTTGAACAGCTTTATACAAGGTGTCAAGCAGAACCAACTGATTCGGATTATTCTGTATGAGGTTCTTTAGAACCAAATAATTATTGTCAACATTTTTTAATCCGTCGTCATACCGCTGAAGGTTTGTCATTTTTCCTGTGATGACAAACCCTCTGGCTGCCGATTCTATATCCTGAATATCAAGTAACAGGCTACTCGACTGGGCTATGATCTGTTGTGTATTATCTACCCAGATCAAGGAATGTTCGTAATCGCGGGTAGTCTTATAAGTATAATACCCTATAGCACCCAGAATAGAAAGGCTCACACAAAATGCCACCAGAATCCCCTTGATACCTTTCATAATTATTATTACTATAAACTTCCAACATCGGATTACGGATCACTGAATCCGGTAATTTATTTGATATATAACAATGAATCCGGCCACACATGTTGACTTGTGGTGGCTCTGATATTCATCTTTTTAAATATGTTGAACTGGTTCTTTAGTTTATTTAATTTATCATCATTAGTAATAGGTTCAATATCCAATTTAGAAGATATCTGATACAGGTCAGAACCCGACAAAAAGTATTCGCCGCTCATATAATCCATGAGTTCATTTTTATTCCGCATCAACGGATATGCATGAATATTCCTAAATGATGGTTGCATATCAAGGCCATGTCCCACCCAGGGCACGGAAGCAGGAAAATTCATCTGATAGTTTTCATGCAGAAATGCAGTTAAGGAAGGTAAAATGTCGAAATGCGTCGAAACAGATTTGATCATTTGTGGTTTTCTGATCATAGGCGACCAGATAACAAGGGGCACATGAAAGCGGTCGATTTGAGAGGAAATGGGTATCTCCGGCATCCGATGATCTCCTGTGATAATAAAGATGGTGTTGTCAAAGTCGCTGCGCTTTGAATATTCCTTTATTAAACTTCTTAAGGCATCGTCAAAATAAAGCATCGTTGCAAACTGTGCCTTGTAAAGCTTGTTGTAATCTTTCTTATCAGCTGATAAATTCAGCGATGCCAGGCGTTTGTCAAATTTAAGATTGTATAAATCCTGTTCTTTGATCAGGAACGGATCATGCATGGATAAGGTAAGGATAATATCCAAGCGTGGACCGGCAGGCCTGGTGCTGATATCAGAAAGGTATTTTTTAAAAATGGCTTTATCACCATAACCCCAGCTGAATCCATTTGCTTTTGCAGGCAATTTTTCATCGGAAGGTCCAAATCCGGTTTTATCAATTATTTTATCAATCTGCTGTCGTTTAAGAAAAAGGGCCATTTGATCGAAGTTTGCATCTCCGCCATAATAAAAGGCCGAATTATAATGATATGGCTTTAAGAGGCTGATCAGGCTTTGACAGGGAGGCATCTTATCGCCCATTTCGCAGAATCCTTTTTCACCAAAGGGCAGAGAACCCAGTATGGAAGGTAAAACGCTGAAAGTCCGGCCGGAAGTGCTTAGCATATTTTCCCAATAGAGGCTATGTTGCGAGAGCGAATCCAGGAAAGGCGTAAAACTGCCCAAATACGCATCATTACCGCTATATGCCCTGCCAAGACTCTCAACGATGAGAATAACAATTGTTGGCGGTTCTTTTTTCTTATTGAAAAATGGACTTAAAACATCTGTCGTTTTGTTTTTATGCAAGAATGGATAAGCCTTGCTTGTATATACAAAGTCATACCCCGGAATTTTCTCTGTTGCCGGCGGCGCATCCCCCGCAACCTGATTGTCTGAAATATTTACAATATACTTATTACGAATACTCTCTATCAGAAATCCGGCCTTATTGCCTGCCGTAAATGAACTGAATTCATTCTTCAGGCGGGCATTGCCAAAGCTGCCAAAAATGAAGATAAACGCAAATAAAACATAAGAGGCATAAAGCACATAGTCACTTATTGCAGGCAATTTTAGTCTGATTAGCACGAATAAGGATAATATCACAAATTGGATCAATATCAATATACTTACCAGGTTCATGGCTCCTGAAGACTTTGTGGTGCTGCTCATCTCGGTGAAGGAATATCCGAACAGATCAGCACCCAGGGGAATCTTTGCGGTTCCAAAATAAAAAGCCAGCGCTACCGATATCAGTATGATGGTCGTCGCGGCAATGATAAAAAACCATCTTGCCACAAGAGGTTTTGCCAGATAGAGAATGGCATAAGGAATTAACAGACAGGAAGCAATCTTCAATAAAAAGACCAGGTCATATAAGAAACCGAGAAGCTCATATTTATAACTGTGGGGCGGCAGATCATATGCATTGCTGATGTATAACAATTCAAACAAACGTACCGTTATGATTAATATCAGCAAGCTTACAGTCAATGTAATATAACCCTGCATTAATTTCTTCACGGCTTTCATGTTTATTTTCTTTTCATTTCTTTCCTTTAAAATAGTAGTGATATCGTTATATCTCCGGTTAAAACATACCTGAATTTAGCAGGATAATATTCTTCATCTTCATACACACCTGCGATGTTTACAATCCAGACCTGTTTTAGCTTTTTATTATATTCGAATCTCAAAGCTTTTGATTTGACCCGCAAAATATCCGTTGAAGTGAGTAGTTCCTTCCGGTCGTCCGGTGATGTTCCGTAACTGAGGCGCATACCCAGGTAGTTATCCTCATCAGCAAAATACTTTCGGGCCATCAGCATCCCTGAAACGGATGTGCCTGTTTTGCCGGGTGTGATGAAAGTCCTTGCCGACAGCCAATAATTACCTGTATATTTCCCCAGGGAAGCCGTATAAATAAATACACCGGAACTGGTAAATGACAGGTATCTGAATCCAAGGGATGATTCGAATGCTGAAGGCAATTTTTTATAGAGTTCGAATCCTGAGCGGAAATGAGGAAAGATGAATTTTTCGGAATAACCCAGGTTGAGGTACAAATAGGATGATTTTGTAAGTTTGGGATAAGCATCTGCTTCAAACTGCAGCCCGCCGGCATTAAACCTGTTGGCATAATTCAGCCTGCCGATGACAGTACCGAGGGAGGTTTTGCGGGAATACTGCAGGTAAGCCATGTGCCAGGGAGCGATCATCCTTTTTTCAAAGTATTCGTAACTGTAATTCAGGGTGACTTTATTTTTTATATTGGCCAGCCTGATCGCATCAAGGAGCATAGAGGCATCCTGATTAACTGAATCTAATTTTACAATATCCTTTAATAACAAAGTTGCTTCATCAAATTGCTTCAGCGCAATCAATGCTTTTGCTTTTTTAATCCGAAAATTTCTGTCGTTCTGATGAAATGAGAGTCCTACATCACATTGTATGCTGCATGCCTGGTAATGATCAGTCCAATACTCAAGGTCAATCAAGGCATCATGGGCATCATAATATCCCTTTTCTCTTGATAAAACTTCATTGAAGGCCAATCGGGCAGAATCATACTGGTTATCCCAGGTATATGTTCTGCCAATCAACACCCATGCATCAAAGTATGCAGCGTTATGCTTTACGATATAGAAACATATACTACGCGCCATAGCCCTTTTCCCCTCAAAAGCCGACTTGCGTGCAGCATTGAACAGACTGTCGTTGTCAGCCTGACTGGTTTTTATAGCTGTCTGGCCTAATGTTGTTCCTGTTATGAAAAAACAAAAGATTAAAATATACCATCTGCTAATGATGCGTCTCATGGTTTTTTTAGAAATGTTCTTTTAATTTCTGTTCCTCAGGTTTAAGGATAGAAAGGTAGCGTGTAATCGATGCCGGATTTATCCTCCGACATGTCCTGTCAGCGATTCCTGGAAATATTTATTGACCGTCATCAGCATATCTGCGCGGCTACAGGGTTTCGACAGGAAATTATTACAACCTGCATCAAAACAGCGTTGTTTGTCATCGGCATGCACAAAGGCAGTAATGGCTATTACCGGAATTCCGGGATAAATTTTCCGGATTTCACGGGTGGCATCCAGACCGTTCATCACCGGCATCTGAATATCCATCAATACAATATCTATCTGGGGATTTGCAATGCAGGTATCAAGAGCTTCCCTGCCATTTGCTGCAAACAGCATTTTAGCTCCCGTTTTTCTAAAGAATAATGTGATCAGGTCAAGGTTAAAAGCAACATCATCCACAGCCAGCACCGTTTTTCCGTTGAAATCATACGTCGACTTAAGCTGTACAACAGGAATAATTTCAGATGCACTGACACTAATCTGATCCGGAAGCACCACATATCCCTCCCTCACCTGGCCGGGATCCAATACCGTCGCAATTTTAGCGTTTATAGTATCCTGTTTGAGTTCAGACGGCATCGCATTTTGTGGGTTGTGGTCTGTTTTTTTTGTAGTTTTATTGAACGGGTAGTAGTTGTCGTGCATATGGCTGTGTCTAGTAACTGGTATACTCAAATCTCCCGGGTATTTTTATGCAAATGAGCAAAAATAAATCATAAAGCTCGTTGGGTGATGCAAAAAATCACACAACTTATTGTAATGAACCCGAAGTTGTGTCTTTAGTTAATAACTAAATTGTTAAAAGGTTAGTCGGCAAAATGCACATTTTGTTCATGCTCCCTGTTTTTGCATACGTACCGGAGCATAAGGGATTGAAAAATAAAATACCGAGCCTTTACCATGTTCCGATTTTAGCCAGATTTTACCTCCAAAAAGCTCGATGTAAGCCTTTGAGATAGAAAGGCCCAAGCCAAGACCCTTTCCCCCGTTTTCTTTTGAAAGGTTAATTTCAACTTGTTTAAAACGATCGAAAATGGATTTATGCATATCAGCGGCGATGCCAACGCCGGTATCTCCAACATAAAATTCCAGGTTGCCGCTTTTTAAGGTGTACCCGAAATCTATCCGGCCCTGCACAGTAAATTTTAAGGCATTGTTCATCAGGTTGGATATGATTTGAATGAGTTTGGTTTCATCAGTTATGATGTTAGCCAGGTCGTCAGCAAGTGATGTGGTG
>JBBRRV010000093.1:0-12166 GCA_038246075.1 Bacteroidales bacterium | reverse complement strand
ACTTTTATTGCCATTGTTTTCAACTGCCTGAAGAAAAGGACACAATACATTTTTGTCAAACATATAGATCGCTTATTGTTTTGTGTTTAAATAAACCTTATCAATGCCTAATTTAGGCAGTCTGTATATCCCCTTTCTGCATGTTTTCGTGCTTTCCTTGCCCCACAGGCCATTCAGCCGGTTTGTTGGTTTTTATGAGGTTTGCCATTTCAATGTATTGCAGCTTCATCGCATCCTGTGAAAGTTATAAACAGCTAAGGGCCTTTACTGTTCATTTGATTTTCCCAAAAAAAAGGTCAGTGCTGTTGAGCAATTTACAATTACCCAAAAAGTGTATCCGAAAATCATTATAATGTCAGTTTACTCCAAGGGCGAAGAACAAAGGCATCGGATTAGTTCTGCTGGGGAATGGCAATACTTGTAAACAAAATTTAACAGCACAAAGATAAAAGGCAACCACCATGAAATAATGGCATAAAAAGGAACTAACTTTTAAATGCACCACATAGCAGACTCAACATTCACGGTCACCCCGAGAAGTTTGTATGTTAATGATATTCAATAATATACCCCTCGACTCCCCTTCGACTTCCCATCGGCTCCGTTCAGGGAAGGCTTCTCAGGGCAGGCCTCTACCAATGACAAGTTATGTATAATATTGATGTTCAGCAATATGCCCCTCGACTCCCCTTCGTCTGCGCTCAGGGCAGGCTGCTCGGGGTGACCGTAATGTTTGAGGCGACAGGAATTAACTGAACATGCACAACCTTAAAATGAAAAAACCGGTCACTGCTAAAACGCCTGTTAAATTGTTTACTAAAATAATGCTGAAAACTGTAGGGTAAATCAGTGCTGAAGTATCTTAATGATGTAGTCAGACATTTTTACAAACACCCTAAAAACCTGAAATCATGAAACCTATATTTAACAATGTGTTACGTTTTGGGATGACGATCGTCCTGCTGGCCTGCTTCGGGATAACTTTCGGCCAGGTTGGTGATGATTCCTTTGTCACCATTACCGGGATAGCCAAAGACGTAAATACACATCAGAAAATCGTATTTGCCAGTGTTTCTGTTCCGGGAACCGACATTGGCACTGTAACCAACTCCGAAGGCGAGTTTATCCTAAAGGTTAAAAAATCTTTGGACGCTAAGTTTTTTGAAATTACGCACCTCGGTTATGTCAATAAAAAGTTTGAGGTCGCCAGCTCCCTGGGCGACGACAGGGTATTTTATCTCGAACAGCACATCTTCCCGTTAAAGGAATTGACCGTCAGGCCCAAAGAGCCAAGAGACATCGTTCAGATGGCACTCAGAAACACCAAATTAAACTACAGCAACAAGCCCAACATGATGACCGGCTTTTACCGGGAAAGTATCAAGCAGGGCCGCGACTACCTTTCTATATCGGAGGCTGTAGTCGATATTTCCAAAGCTCCTTATACGAACATGCAGAATGACCAGGTCAAAATTTTCAAAGGCCGTAAGGGTACCAATGTGAAGAAAGCCGATACGCTGATGGTTAAGCTTGTGGGTGGACCAAGTGTGGCACTGTTGCTCGACATCATTAAAAACAACGACCTGATCATCTCATTGGACAGCCTGGATAATTATAACTACGAAATTACGTCCATTGTAAACATCAACGATAAGCCAAACTATGTGATCAGCTTTTCGCCCAGCGTGGTGAAATCTTATCCGCTTTATTACGGAAAGCTTTACATTACACAAGATAATCTTGCCATTACGATGGCAGAATTCAGCCTTGACCTGAGCGATGCACAGAAAGCCGCCCGCCAGTTTGTACGCACAAAACCTGCCGGACTGGTTTTCCTGCCAACAGCCACGAGCTACCTTGTAACCTACAAACAACAGGGCGCTAAATTCTACCTGAATTATGTACGTATTGAATTGAAATTTAAAAGCGACTGGAAACGTAAATGGTTCAAAAACAATTACACCATCATGTCGGAAATTGCCATAACTGACAGACATGAGGATAACATCGTCAGATTTACGAATCCTGAACAATTCAAATCAAGCATGGTATTGGCCGACAGGATCCAGGCCTTTAATGATAAGGGATTCTGGGGCGATGCCAATATCATCGAGCCTGAAGAATCCATACAAAATGCCATCAAAAAGCTTTCAAGAAGTATGCGTAAATAACAGCAATGCATGGGCCCGGAGTTTATGAACTGCGATTGGTTTTGGCAGGAATTATTTCTCCGGGCACATGATTTACTTTATACTATGAGTTCCCCGATTCGTTAACTTTGCTGATATAACTAAAAAAATAATATGAACCTTAATGACTTCTACATTCAGAGGAAAATTCAAGGTGGTGACATTAAGGAATTTGAACGGCTTTTTACGAAGTATTATGAACCTTTATGCCGACATGCATACACAATTCTGAAGGATATGGACATAGCAGAAGATATCGTACAGGAATTCTTTTATGGATTCTGGAAGAACAGGGAATCGTTCTCCGTTAAGCTGTCGTTAAATTCGTACCTGTATCAGTCCATCCGTAACAATGCCCTTCATCATCTGCAGCATATGGCCATCAGGCAGAAATATGCCGAGGCGCTTAAAAATGACACCAGTGAAACGGTGTTCATTCAGCAGCCGGATGATATGGGTTACAAAGAGCTCAACAAAGTAATTGACGAAACGCTTAAACAGTTGCCCGAAAGATGTTCCCGTGTGTTTTGCCTGAACCGGTTTGAAGGGAAAAAATACAGGGAGATCGCCGAAATCCTTTCCATTTCGATAAAGACCGTTGAGGCAGACATGGGAAAGGCCCTTCAGTTATTCAGAAAAACACTCAAAGATTACAAAACACTGGCATCATAGCCAATTTAATACTTTTGACCATGAGACTAGACGAAAATAACCCACTACATTTCCAACGCATTGCAAAATACCTGAGCAGCGAGATGGATACAGCAGAGCAAGACCGTTTTGAAAAGCAGGTTTTTGATGCTCCTGAAAACAAACTATTGGTAGACGAAATAAAAGAACAGATGAATTTACTGCATAAATACCCCGATAACAAAACACCTGATACCCGCAAAGCATGGAACAAACTATACAACCGCCTCGACGGTGAACAGTTGATCCCGGTGAATGGCGCGTTGAAACGAAATTACACCTCGACACTGATGCGTGCCGCTGCCCTTACCCTTATCCTGTTGGCCGTTGGCGCTGTTGTATATACCGGACTTTTACGGAAACCTAAGGCAGAAATGGTGCTCATGCAGACAGGGCAGGAAGGAAATACACTCATCAAAACACTTTCGGATGGCTCAGTCATTTACCTGGCACAAAACACTTCACTTTCGTTTCCTAAAGCCTTTGATCAGAAGACCCGCAATGTAGAACTGAGCGGCGAAGCCTTTTTCGACATTGCCCCCGACCCCGCCAAACCTTTTATCATCGAAACTGAAAAGGCGTTTATCCAGGTATTGGGCACGGCATTTAACGTGAAAACAACAGATGGCACCAATTTCGAGTTGCTTGTCGATCGCGGCAAGGTGAAAGTTACCCTGAAGAGCAATCCTTCAAAACAGGAATTTGTAGTTGCCGGCGAAAAAATAACCTCATCCGACAACACAATGGTCAAATCAAAACGTTCACCTGCTGATGCACTGTCGTGGTATACCAAACGCATGCAGTTCAAGGACGAAACCCTCGACAATATTATTAGCGTCATAAATCGGAATTTCAACGCTACATTTGTAATTGCGGATAAGGAAACTGCGAATCGCAGGCTGACCGTAACCTTTGGCAACGATTCGGCCGGTACAATGGCAGAACTGATCTGCCTGACACTAAATCTGAAAAGTGAAACAAAAAATGATTCAATCCTGCTGTTGGACAAAAAAGCCGGCCTTAAGGCAAACTAATGGTAAGTCCGTTGGTGTTTTGTCTTTCTTTTCAGGATGGATACTGCTTGCCGGACTCGTTTTATCGTTCAATTCCACGGCACTCGGACAGGAACAATTACTGGGAAAAATAATCACAATCGAGCGGCAACATACAACACTCTATAAAGCCCTGAACATCATTTCCGAAAAGACCGGTTGCTTTTTTGTATACGACAGCCAGGCTGTTGAAAGCGACAAACGCGTGAAACTGGAAGCAAATCACCAGCCGCTGAAGGAGGTTCTCAAACAACTCCTGGATAATCCAAAACTCACCTTTAAAGTAATCGACCAGCATATATTAATTTATCCTGAAACTGTTGAAGTCCCGGTTGCAGTTCAAAAGCCGGCCGTTGTGTCCGACACCATCAGCAGCATTGTCATCAAAGGCCATGTCTTCGACAACCAGGATAAAAAACCTATAGCATATGCTTCCATTGGCATCCGGGAGGGAAACATAGGAACCATCGCGAATGCTGATGGGTTTTTTATCGTAAAACTTCCTGCAAAATTTGCCGGCTCTTCCCTTTTATTATCACACCTGGGATACCAGAATAAGGAAATACCCATCAAATTACTGGCCGAACAACGGGTAGATATTTTTCTTGAACGCAGGATCATTTCGATGCAGGAAGTCGTCATCAGGTATGTTGATCCGGGGTCCGTTGTGGCCAAAGCCATGCAGCAGCGAAATGTAAATAACAGCCTGCACCCCACTTACATGACGACCTTTTACCGTGAAGGTGTTCAGAAAAACGGCCGTGTCCTCAGTTATTCGGAAGCTGTCTTCAAAGTCTACAAATCATCCGTTGAATACAACGAACAATCCGACCAGGTGAAGCTCCTTAAATCGCGGAATATTCAGAATATCAACCAAAGCGATACCTCCATGCTGAAGCTGAAGGCCGGGATCCTTGCCAGCCTGCAGCTTGATATCGTCAAGTGCATTCCCACCTTCCTTGATGAATCGGAATTTGCTGCTTACACATACACTTATGCTGATATCGTTTCTTTCAACGCGCAAAATGTCTATGCGATAACTTTCGTTCAAAAGCAGCAGCTTGAAGAACCGCTTTATACCGGAACACTCTTTATCGACAAGGAGAGTTTTGCCATTCTTGGCGCTGAATTTGAGATCAATCCCAAATACCTGAGCCAGGCCGCAGATTACCTGGTCGTTAAAAAGAGCCGGAAACTCATTGTTAAGTTTGAGAAAATCAAATATTCCATCAGCTACATGAATTATAACGGCAGGTATTACCTCAGCCATGCCCGGTGCGACATCAGCCTGAAAACCCGGACGCGCAACCATCTGTCGTTCGATAACTTCAATACCTTCCTCGAAACAGCCACCTGCAAAATCGACACCCTTCAGGTTGCCCGTTTCGTCAAGCAGGAGGTGATCAAACCAAATGTTGTATTCTCTGATGCCAATTACGTTTATGACGAATCTTTCTGGGGCGATTATAACATTATTGCACCCGAGGAAAAACTGAATGAAGCCCTTTCGCGTATAAGCTCCAAGATTGAAAAGATCGAATAAACGAAACTTGCGCACGCTCTCTATCTATTGACGGGGTGACTTTGAGTCGCCCCGTCAAGGCTAAGGACAGGTCTTATCCCGAATGGCGCTGTTAAATTCTGTTAAATATCAGACATATAAAACAATCTGCATGTTTAAACGTTATCTTTGCAGCCTCAAATAGAAAGATGATCAAACGCACCGGCAATATTGTAATGATGATACTCCTGTTGATAGCAACAGGCGGTATTCCTGTTACACTGCATTATTGCGGTCCGGTGGAGCATTCCTTCTCTGTATATTCCACACCAAAATCATGCTGCAAGGGCCATTGCGACAAATGCCACAATGTCTTCAAATTCTCAAAGGTAAATGATGCTTTTGAGGCCGGATCATCCGTAACGGCAACCCAATCACTTGCCGAATCCGTCACACTGCATGCTGCACATTTCGTTGATCTGTTTGATCAATTTTCAACTTCTCCCCTTCCTGGTTTAACACATCAGCGAAGTTTTCTGATTGCCAAAGCCGGTCATTTGCCGGCATCCTTTGGCAATTTCCGTTGCTGAAATCCTTCTTAAGGGAGTAATTCCTATTGGCAGAACCCTGGTATGACCACAGGCAATAAAATTATTGTCTGAGATGGTCCCGAGACCTCAACTGCTGTGAACCCCTTCTCCCTCTTTTCCAAAACATCAACCTGCAATTACTTTGCACAAAATTCCGGCTTTTAAATGCCTGAGTTCCGGCAATCAGCGTTTTGCAATATGAACAGCAAGGTAATTCCTGGTTCATGATGCACATTATATACCTACAAGATACCTCAGCTCACGAAATTAATCACTAATCACTAATCACCAGTCACTAATTACCAGTCACTAATTACCAGTCACTAATCACTAATAGATCACAAATCACAAACCTAAAACTAAAAAAAATGAAAAATCTCCTTTTAATTACAAGCGTAATGGCTTTCCTGGCACTGAGCACTTCAGGCTGCAAAAAAGAAAACAACCAGGATAAGATCAATGCCGACCTGACCCAAACGAAAACACAACTGCTGAAAAGCTACCAGGATGCAAAAACAAACGATGATCTGCTCAAGTTACAGGTCAGCGCAAACGGTCACTTTACCGATCCCGGCGTCATGATGGAGGACAAACTTTACCATATGAACGATTCGCTTGGAAGCATCTATTATCTTTCTTACTGCAAGGAAATGAGGGATGGTGACAATATGATGAATGGGAATATGATGAGCGGGAACACCGCGGGCGGAAATAACATGCACGGCATTGGTATGATGGGAACCCATACTTTCATGGGTGATTCGGCCACCGTAAATCAATGCTACCGCAATTTCAGTGCGATGAGGCAATTTCACACGGCGCATCATCCTGTCAGATAAGTGATTATATAAATATTCGCACATAACACATCAATGTTGAAAGATAAATAGAGCACTTGAGTGTGTTAATCTTTACTAACCATTATATGAAAAAACTATGAAAAAAATAACTTATGTCTTAATGCTTGCCGTAACGATGGCATTATCGTTTACCGGATGCGGCAGTTCTACTACCAAAACAAAACCTGCTGAACAGGCTAAAGCTGAAAAGATCGTTTACACTTGTACGATGCATCCCGAAATAATCAGAGATAAGCCCGGGGATTGCCCGATATGCGGTATGACCCTGGTCGAGAAAAAGGTCATGGCTACTGACTCCACTTATCATATGTCCGGGGACAGCACGAACGAAATGATGAAGTAAGCATCCGGGAACAAGGTTTATTGGTTATTACTTGCCAGTAAACCTTGTAAATCCGGTTTGACATTAAGGATGCTTTCACGTTTCCAAAGCAGGGGAATTTTTCAGGGGAATTGTGTATTTGTATGATAACTCAGGAATAAGCTGTTTTCATCGTTTTATGGTCCGGGATCCTTATTTTACGGGATTCATCATGCAAAAATATATTTATCGGAATCGAATCATTTTAAAGTAAATTTCATGTTTAACCGACTCGTCAAATATTTTCTCGAGAACAGGCTGATCACCTTTATCTTCCTGATCACTTTCGTGGTGCTGGGCGTCGTTTTTATGCCATTCAACTGGAAATCGGGGTTCCTGCCCCGCGATCCTATTGCAGTGGATGCCATCCCCGATATTGGTGAAAACCAGCAGATCGTAGCCACAGAATGGATGGGGCGGTCGCCCAAGGACATTCAGGACCAGATCACATATCCCCTTACCACCTCCCTGCTGGGCATCCCCGGCGTGCAGACCGTGCGTAGCACTTCCATGTTCGGCATGTCGTTCATCTATATCATTTTTAAAGATAATATCGATTTTTACTGGAGCCGCTCGCGCATTCTCGAAAAGCTCAATTCCCTTCCTGCCGGCACTTTACCCACCGGGGTACAACCATCCCTGGGTCCGGATGCCACTGCGCTGGGCCAGATATACTGGTACACGCTGGAAGGCCGTAACCCCAAAACAGGTAAACCAAACGGTGGCTGGGACCCCCAGGAACTCAGGACCATCCAGGACTTTTATGTAAAATACGGTTTATCCACTGCCGAAGGTGTTTCCGAAGTGGCCTCCGTTGGAGGTTTCATCAAGGAATACCAGGTCGATCTGAATCCCGAAGCATTGAAAGCGTTTAACGTATCGGTCATGGATGTGATGAATGCCGTACGCAAGAGCAACCTCGACATTGGCGCCGAAACGGTGGAACTGAACAATGTGGAATACATTATCCGCGGACTGGGATATGTTAAGAATCTTAACGACCTCGAAATATCGGTTGTAGCAGTGCGCAATAACGTTCCTGTGCGTATTAAAGATGTGGCCCGGGTATCATTTGGCCCGGCAACGCGCCGCGGTGGCCTGGACAAGGCAGGTGCCGAAGCCGTAGGTGCTGTGGTGGTTGCCCGTTACGGATCAAATCCCATGGACGTTATCAACAACGTAAAGGCCAAAATAAAAGAAATTGAAGCCGGGTTACCCCAGAAAACCCTGCCCGATGGCACCATCTCAAAAGTAACCATTGTTCCGTTTTACGACCGCGCAGGGCTCATCAAGGAAACCATCGGAACACTCGAATCAGCCCTGTCACATGAAGTCCTGATCAGCATCATCGTCATTATCATCCTGGTGATGAACCTCAGGGCCTCCCTGATCGTAGCGGGCTTACTGCCTATTGGTGTATTGATGACCTTCATCCTCATGCGGGCTTTTGGCATCGAAGCCAATATAGTCGCATTATCGGGTATCGCTATTGCCATTGGGGTGATGGTCGACATTGGGATCGTGGATGTGGAAAATATACTCCGGCATCTGGAAATGCCAGAAAATAAAGGCATTAAAGGGAGGAAGCTGCTCGACGTCATTTACCTTGCCACAACTGAAGTACGCGCCGCCGTGGTAACATCTATCGCCACCACCATCGTCAGCTTCCTGCCTGTTTTTGCCATGCAGGCTGCCGAAGGAAAACTTTTCCACCCTCTGGCCTTCACCAAAACTTTTGCCCTGGTGTCTGCCTTCATTCTCGGCATCGTGGTATTGCCCACTCTAACGCATATCTTCTTTTCGATTCATATCGACACGAAGAAGATCCGCAAATTCTTTAATGGCGGACTCATTGCGGCAGGCATACTGTTCCTGATCTTCTGGCACACCTGGCCTGCATTGGCTCTGGTGGCCATAGGGATAAACAATTTACTGGATCAGCGCTGGTCTGAACACCGCAAAGAATTCCCGAACTATATCAACATTGCCATTACGGTCCTGGTGGCAGCTTATTATCTCTCGGTCGAATGGCTTCCCCTTGGAGCGCACAACAGTGTTTTAACGAACTTTATTTTTGTAGCCGCCATCATCGGCGTAATCCTGACCGCATTGATGTCAATGGTACATTACTATGAAAATATTATCCGATGGGCCCTGGCAAATAAGACAAAATTCCTGGTGATCCCTTTGGTGACCTTGCTCTTTGGCCTGCTGGCCTGGCTGGGATATGGTAAAATATTCGGCTTCATGGCTACCGGCGCCGAAAAAACAGGCTGGAAGAATTTCAGGCAGACAGCGCTCTGGCAGGCTCCGGCGAAAAGGTTCCCGGGAATCGGCAAGGAGTTTATGCCTTCTCTGAATGAAGGATCATTCCTGCTGATGCCTACCAGTATGCCACATTCAAGCATCGAAATGAACCTTCATTATATCGAAACGCTCGATCAGCGCTTAGCTGCTATTCCCGAAGTGGAGGCTGCCGTGGGTAAATGGGGCCGTGTAAATTCGGCGCTCGACCCTGCTCCCGTTCAAATGTTCGAGAATACGATCAATTACCGTCCTGAATACATCCTCGACGAAAATGGACAAAGACAGCGGTTTAAGACAGATAAAAATTCAGATTTCATTTTGAGTCTGCCCGATATTAAAAATGTGATTGACATAAATAGAAATAAAAATGAAAAAAATAAAAATACTATTGCCATAAATGGAATAAATATTGGCGTAAATAATCTTGAAGATGTCAGGTATAATAAGGAAACGAAAACTTATCGCGTTCTGGTAAAGGGAAAATGGTTAACCGCTGAAAAGCCTTATGCTGCTATTTCTACTTATTTCAATGTATTTCAATATATTTCTGAAAACATCCAAAACTTTCTAATAAAAGATGATCGTGGTGAGTACTATAGACAATGGCGTCCCGGGATCAAAAGCCCTAACGATATCTGGAATGAAATTGTTAAAGTGACCAACATCCCCGGCCTCACCTCTGCCCCGAAGCTGCAACCCATTGAAACGCGTCTGGTGATGCTTTCAACGGGTATGCGCGCTCCGATGGGACTGAAGGTATTTGGCCCCGACCTGGATGCCATCGAAAAGGCAGGCATGCTCCTTGAACAGGCATTGAAAGATGTACCCTCCGTTAAGGCCTCCAGCGTGTTCTACGACCGTTCCGTGGGCGCTCCTTACATCGAGATCAAACTCAACCGCGAAGCCATGGCACGCTATGGCATGACCGTCAGTGATGTGCAGGAAGTATTGCAGGTGGCTGTCGGGGGTATGGCGCTTTCCTCCTCCGTGGAAGGCCGCGAACGGTTCCCGATCAGGGTCCGTTATGCCCGTGAGCTGCGCGATAATCCGGAGGATCTGAAGCGCATCCTGATCCCGGCATTGAACGGGACACAGGTTCCGCTAAGCGAAATTGCCGATATTGGTTACACCCGCGGCGCACAGATGATCCGCAGCGAAAACACCTTCCTGAACGGTTATGTCATCTTCGATAAAAATGAAGGTAAAGCCGAAGTGGATGTTGTGCAGGAAGCAGAAAAAGTATTACAGAAAAAGTTAAGTACAGGAGCGCTCAAACTGCCCAATGGGGTATCTTATAAATTCGCCGGTAATTACGAACATCAGCTCAGGGCTACAAAAAGGTTAGCCATTGTAATCCCCATCAGCCTGCTGCTCATATTGCTCCTGCTGTATTTCCAGTTTCGCACGGTTACAGCTTCCTTTATCCACTTTTCAGGTGTCTTCGTTGCCTTTGCCGGAGGATTCATCATGCTCTGGTTATACGGCCAGGACTGGTTCATGAACTTTTCCGTTGCAGGGGTCAATTTACGGGACTTGTTTCAGATGCATGTCATTAATCTGAGTGTGGCGGTCTGGGTAGGTTTCATTGCCCTTTTCGGCATAGCCACCAATGACGGTGTTATCATGGGAACCTATATTCACCAGGTATTTGAGGACCGTCATCCTGCAACTATTCATGATGTGCGGGAAGCCGTTGTTTCTGCCGGCATGAAACGTGTGCGCCCTGCCATGATGACAACAGCGGTAGCCGTCATTGCTTTGTTGCCCGTTTTATCATCCCGGGGTAAAGGCTCTGACATCATGATCCCCATGGCCATACCCATGTTTGGCGGTATGGTCATACAGGTTATGACGGTATTCGTGGTACCCTTATTTCAGGCGATGTGGAGGGAAAATAGAATAAAGAGAAATACATAGAAATACAATTGAAATAAATAGAAATACAGTTGAAATAAATGGAAATACAGTTGAAATAAAATAGAAATATATAGAAATACTGACCTGGGTTTTAAAGATATTAAATTAGGTATACTTTAAATTCTAATAAATATACAAATGGATAAAAAGCCTTACATCCCGCTAAAAGAATTGCATGTTTATCAATTGGCACGAAAACTTTCGATCATGGCCTGGGATATATACATTAAACTGAATTTTGAGGACAAAAAAGTGATGGGAGATCAGTTTGTCAGGTCAACGGATTCCATAGGAGCCAATATAGCGGAAGGATATAGCCGGTATCACTATCTAGATAAGGTCAGGTTTTACTATAATGCCAGGGCTTCTCAATCAGAAGCAACCGATCATTGGCTTGAATTATTGCGCGAAAGGAACAAAATAAATCAGGAAACATTTGATGCTTATAAATCTATTTCCAAAGACCTTCAAATAAAGTTGAACAACTTTATTAAAACCACAAAAGAAGAAAAAGATCAATAAAATCGTTTAAAATGACTTGGACCAAAAAAAATAATCACTTACCGAAATATGTAGTCCTTTTTATCTCTATGTATTTCAACTTATTTCTATGTATTTCATCTTATTCTCAGTCCGATTCGCTGAATTATTACTTGCAAATTGCTTCAAGAAATAATCCAACTGTTCAACAGCGATTTT
>JBBRRV010000092.1:0-12174 GCA_038246075.1 Bacteroidales bacterium | reverse complement strand
TGGGTTGGGAGTATGCGGCAATGTTAATTTAAGCGGCCCACTATTACAAATCTTTTCGGTAAAAGCCCTGATTTAGTCGGTTAAGCAGTAAAATATTTACTATTTTTATATATGAATATTTGTCAATCGTGCAGATTCTGCGATAGAGGCATCGTTATTGGACAGGTTGTTTGAAGCGGTGAAATAAAACAGGAGAATGTGTAACTGAGGAGCAGGGAATAAGTTTATTCCGGTTGCAGGGGAAAATTCTCCCTTGTTGATTCAGCCAATATATCAGTTTTTGAAAAATTATCATAAACCACTTTTCCTTTTGCTTTGCCGGCAACTTCCTGCAGCTCTTCGAGCGTAGCCTTATGGATGTTCTTAACGCTTTTGAATTTTTGGAGCAGCAGTTGTGCGGTTGCTTCGCCGATGCCTTCGATACCAGTGAGTTCCGTTTTGATGGTGCCTTTTTCACGGCGTTTTCGGTGGTGGGTGATGCCGAAACGGTGTGCCTCATCCCGCAGTTGCTGTATGATTTTAAGGGTCTCTGATTTTTTGTCGAGATACATTGGTAGCGGATCATCAGGGTAATAAATTTCTTCCAGACGTTTGGCAATGCCAATAATTCCTATGCTACCACGTAATCCCAGTTTTTCGAGACTATTGAGTGCCGCGCTGAGCTGGCCTTTGCCGCCATCTACCACGATAAGCTGCGGCAGTGGCTGCTCTTCTTCCAGTACACGTTTGTAACGGCGATAAATGATCTCTTCCATGGAAGCATAATCGTCGGGGCCTTCCACGGTGCGTATATTAAAGTGGCGGTATTCCTTTTTGTCGGGTTTGCCATTCACAAAAACTACCATGGCCGCTACCGGGTATGCACCCTGGATATTCGAGTTGTCAAAACAATCGATCCTGACGGGAGGTTCGGTCAGCCGCAAATCTTTCATCATGGTCTGAAGCACGCGTTTGCTGTGGCGTTCGGGGTCCACAAGGTCTTTTTGCCGTTGTTTTTCCAGCTGGTAAAATTTGGCATTGCGTTCAGAGAGTTCCAGCAGTTTTTTCTTGTCGCCCCGCTGTGGCACAACGAAGGAAACATCAGGCAACTCCATATCTACTTTGAATGGCACCAGCACTTCATTGGCATTGCTGCTGAAGCGCAGCCTGATTTCCGTTATGGCGAGTGCCATCAGTTCTTCTGGACTTTCATCCAGCTTGCGGCGCATCTCTATAGTATGCGATTGCACGATGGCACCGCTGACTACTTTCAGGAAATTGATATATCCTGCAGCGCTGTCTTCGGCAAAGGAAAAGACATCAACGTTGTTGATCGAAGGATTCACCACTGTTGACCGGCTTTGGTAACGGTCGAGCAGATCGATCTTCTCCTTTACGACCTGGGCTTTTTCAAAGGCAAAGTCAGCGGCATAGTCTTTCATCAGGGCAATCAGCTGCTGGCGCACCATACTAATGTTTCCGCGAATGATTTCCTTTATCGCGGTAATCGATTTCTGGTAGTCTTCGGCACTTTGCAGACCTTCGCACGGCCCCTTGCAGTTGCCGATATGATATTCAAGGCATACCTTAAAACGGCCTTTGCGGATATTATTCTCTGTCAGGTTCAATGTGCAGTTGCGCAAGGGGTAGAGCTGCCGCACCAGGTCGAGGATGTTATTCATCATCTTAACCGAGGCGTATGGGCCGAAATAGTCTGAGCCATCCTTTATAATATTCCGGGTAGGGAATATCCGGGGAAAAGGTTCGTTTTTAATGCATATCCAGGGATATGTTTTATCATCCTTCAGCAATACATTATAACGCGGCAGGTAATTCTTGATGAGTGCATTTTCCAGTAAAAGCGCATCAAGCTCAGTCTCTACAATGATAAACCGGATATCGGTAATTTTCGAAACGAGCACACGTACTTTTCCAACCAGGGATGAATCCTTGTTAAAATATGAACTTACTCTTTTTTTAAGGCTCTTGGCTTTCCCGACATATATGATCTTCCCCTCCTTATCAAAATACTGATATACGCCGGGACTATCGGGCAGGGATTTAAGAATCGTATCCAGATGACTGGCTTTGTCGTTGCCGGGGTTGGCCATTGAGGAATTTGATAATTTGATAATTTTGATAATTTGAAAATGTACTTTTCAAACAGAAATGCATGAAGCAACCTCAAACGCCTCAAACGATCAAACGACTCAATTGTTCAAACGCTCAAACTTCTAATCTGCTATCTGCTCCATATGGTTCCATCCCTGTGCCGTAATTGCGATCTGCACACCGTCTTTTGAAACCAGGTTAGCGCCGGCACTTTCTCCAACAATATGCCCGATAATCGTGATTTCATGTAAATCTTTCACCTTTTCATAATCGCTCATAGAAACCGTGAACAGGAGTTCATAATCTTCGCCTCCGTTCATGGCAGCTGTTATCGGGCCAATGCCGAAATCCACTGACATGATGGCGGTTGAAGGGTCGATGGGTATTTTTTCTTCATACAGCACGCAGCCAACTTTTGAGCGATCGCAGATGTGGAGTATCTCTGAGGCAAGGCCATCTGAAATGTCGATCATAGCTGTTGGTCTAACGCCAACTTCCTTCAGCAGTTTCACGATATCAAGGCGTGGTTCGGGTTTAAGCTGTCGCTCCAGGATGTAATCATAGCCTTCCAGGTCGGGCTGCATCTCTGGATTGGCTTTAAATACCTGTTTTTCACGCTCGAGCAGGAGTAGTCCCATGTACGCGCCTCCCAGATCACCGCTTACACAGATCAGATCGTTTTCCTTTGCAGTATGGCGGAAAGTAACGTCCTCAGGATCTACATCGCCGATCACAGTTCCTGAAATCATGAGTCCGGTAACGCTTGAGGTAGTATCGCCACCAACAAGGTCAACTTCGTAACGTTCACAGGCCATGCGTATGCCGGCGTAAAATTCGTCGAGGGCCTCTACCGAAAAACGGTTCGAAACCGACAAGCCGATCAATAACTGGTGTGGCATCCCATTCATCGCAGCGATATCCGAAAAGTTAACGGCAGCGGTTTTATAACCCAGGTGTTTTAACGGCGTATATGATAAATCGAAATGGACACTTTCAATGAGCAGGTCGGTAGAAACAAGCGTTTGTTTTGATCCGTTATCAATGACAGTTGCATCATCGCCATTACCATATATGGTTGAAGCATTTAGTGGCACAATGCCAGCTGTAAGATGATCGATAAGGCCAAATTCCCCCAATTCAGATAATTCGGTGCGTGAGTTGTGTTCTTCAGGCATATACTTGTTTTTTTTTGCAAATGTACCAATTTGCCCCGAGCTGTTTGCACCACATTTTTCAATGTGTGAAAGGCATTTATGTATATTTACATATTATAAGCGAAAAATATGTTGTCTAATGAATTTGTCAGGGGATCGCTAAGACCTGTCATTCTTAAGCTTTTACAGGATACCGGAAGGATGTACGGCTATGAGATCACTTGTCGGATGCGTCAGCTTTCCGGCGGCAGGATACTGCTTTCCGAAGGCGCGATTTATCCTGTTCTGCATAAAATGGTGGATGAAAAGATCCTTGTAGCAGAAACTGAAATTTTTGGCAAGCGCGAACGAAGGTACTATAGCCTTACAAATGCAGGAATGTCAAAGGCGACAGAAAATGTGGCTGAATTCCGCGGATATATTGAAACATTGAATCATTTACTTGAACCTTAACCTACTATACCTGATGGAATTAACTGAAAAACAGGTAGCCTTGGTTCAAACAAAACTCGGAAGGCTGGGTATAACCTTTCCGGCTTTAAGTTGCGATCTGACCGACCATGTTTGCTGCCTTATAGAGCATGATATGGAAGCCGGAAAACCATTTAATGAAAGCCTTATGCTTGCGGTTAAAACTTTTGGCAGGAAAAATCTCAGGGAGATCCAGGTCGAAACTTTATTCCGCTTGAATCTGGAGAAACCTTATCTGAGAGTGCATGCATTCCTGGGCGCATTAACCCTTCTTCCGGCTTGCCTTATCTGGAATTTTCCCGGGAACTGGGGGCTGGTCGTACCTGCTGAATTCAACCTGTCCGTGGGGGTAGCTTCCGTGCTTGTAATGTTTGCATTGTTTGGCCTGGCCTGGGCGCATGAATTTCCGCGCTGGTCGATGCCGGTCATCACCTTTGTTTTTTTATTGACAGCATACCTCATGGGCCCTGCCCTGCCTTCGCTTACCGGCAGTTGGGAAGTCCTCGGATGGCGCGCTCTGGGTCCGCTGGCCCTGACCGTACTTACCATGATACTGCTGAAACCAGGGGCCCAGCCTTTTAAAACGCTTTACCATAGAATCATTGCAGATAAAAGCCTGCTGTTGTTTGCTATCTATGGAGCATTACCCATGTCCGTGGAATTTGTCCTGGAAGAAGTTCACTATAAATTCGACGGGCTGGTCATGCTGCTGCTTTCATGTATAGTGGTGTTAGGCGCATATTCCTATCTGCGAAGTATCAACAAATGGCAAAAATTTGCCGCCCTGCTTCTGACGATGATGCTTGTAATGACGATTGCTCTTTCCATAGCTTCCCATTTCTGGATGACCTTCTGATTTGTTATCTGAATTCTTATTTCGGTTTTGGGCAACGTAAAATTCTGCCCATAAATATTTTAAAAAAGATTTTTCCTGCTTTCATTTGATATCAGGCAAAGCAATACTTAAATACGGAAACATTTAACTTTTATGCTTGTTATATATAAGGAAAAGGCAAATACATGATTTCTGTTTAGTTGAATTTGCTAAATTTGCCATCTATTTTAATTTAAACTAAATTACTGCTACCATGGAAAAAGAGCAGAACAACATACTGGAAGAGGTAACTCATAGTGAATATAAATACGGCTTCCACACAGATATTGAGATGGATATGGCCCCGATCGGGCTGAGTGAGGATACAATCCGTTTTATTTCTGAACGCAAAAAAGAGCCGGAGTTTATGCTTGAATACCGGCTGAGCGCATACCGTCATTGGCTAACACTTACTGAGCCCAAATGGGCACATATCCAGCACCCTCCTATCGACTATCAGGGGATTTATTATTATGCCGCACCCAAGCGTAAGCAGGAACTGACCAGTCTGGACGAAGTAGATCCCGAATTGCTGAAAACTTTTGCCAAGCTGGGTATTTCGCTCAATGAACAAAAGAGGCTTAGCGGGGTGGCAGTTGATGCGGTGATCGACAGCGTATCTGTAAAAACAACTTTCAGCGAAACCCTTGGTAAACTCGGCATTATATTTTGTTCTTTCAGCGAAGCCGTGCAAAATCACCCCGAACTGGTTCGGCAATACCTGGGGACAGTGGTTCCATCCAACGATAATTTTTTTGCTGCGCTGAATTCGGCAGTTTTTAGTGATGGCTCCTTTTGCTATATTCCAAAAGGAGTGCGCTGTCCCATTGAGTTGTCGACTTATTTCAGGATCAATGCTGCCAATACCGGGCAATTTGAGCGGACGCTTATCATAGCCGATGAAGGTGCCTATGTTAGCTATATGGAGGGGTGCACGGCACCCATGCGCGACGAGAACCAATTGCACGCGGCCATAGTGGAAATTGTGGCGCTTAAAGATGCCGAAGTGAAATACTCAACTGTGCAGAACTGGTACCCGGGCGATAAGCAAGGTAAGGGCGGCATCTATAATTTCGTAACCAAACGGGGGATCTGTAAGGGCAATCATTCAAAAATATCATGGACGCAGGTGGAAACCGGCTCGGCCATTACCTGGAAATATCCCAGTGTCATTCTGATGGGGGATTATTCGGTAGGGGAGTTTTATTCCGTTGCCATTACAAACAACCACCAGCAGGCCGATACGGGCAGTAAGATGATCCACCTGGGTAAAAACACAAAGAGTACGATCATATCCAAGGGAATATCGGCCGGTTATGGCAGCAACAGTTACCGTGGACTGGTGAAGATGACCAAAAGAGCCGAAAATTCACGCAACTTTTCACAATGTGATTCTTTACTGCTAGGCGATAAATGCGGCGCACATACATATCCATATATTAAGACAGAAAACGCATCTTCTATCGTTGAACATGAAGCAACAACTTCAAAGATCTCTGACGATCAGCTGTTCTATTGCAAGCAGCGCGGAATCAGTACCGAAAATGCTATTGGACTCATTGTGAATGGTTATGCCAGGGAAGTGTTGAAACAACTGCCAATGGAATTTGCGGTTGAAGCTCAGAAACTCCTGTCGTTAAGCCTGGAAGGAAGTGTGGGGTAAACTAAAAGTTAAAAGTTAAAAGTTAAAAGTGAAAAGTGAAAAGTGAAAAGTGATTTTATAACAGCCTGCAGCCTAAAAGACATTAATTTAATCAAACAACAAATAGCGAATAACAATGCTCAGTATAAAGAATCTTAAAGTATCGATCAACGGGAAAGAAATATTAAAAGGAATCAATCTGGAAGTTAATGCCGGTGAAGTGCATGCCATCATGGGTCCGAATGGTACAGGGAAGAGTACTTTGGCTTCGGTTATTGCCGGACGCGAGATCTATGAAATTACAAGCGGAGAAATTATATTCAAAGGAAAAAACCTTTTAACCTTATCTACAGAAGAACGTGCATGCGAAGGCATCTTTTTGGGATTTCAATATCCGGTGGAGATCCCCGGGGTAAGTATCAGTAATTTTCTGCGAACGGCAGTAAACGAACAAAGGAAATACCGGGGACTCGACGCCATGCCGGCCAACGAATTCCTGGCTAAAATGGAGGAGAAAAAGAACTTACTCGAGATCCAGGCTAAACTTGCCAATCGTTCAGTTAATGAAGGTTTTTCGGGTGGAGAAAAGAAAAAAAATGAAATATTCCAGATGGCAATGCTGGAGCCATTACTGTCGATCCTTGATGAAACGGATTCCGGACTCGATATTGATGCTTTGCGTATTGTAGCCACCGGGGTTAACAAATTGCGCAAGAAGGACAATGCTACCATTGTGATAACACATTATCAGCGTTTGCTGGAATATATCGTGCCGGATATCGTTCATGTGTTGTATGAAGGACGGATTGTGAAAAGCGGCGGTCGCGAATTAGCCCTGGAACTGGAAGAGAAAGGTTATGAATGGATACGGACAGAACTTTAAAACAGGCAGTCATGATAGACCTGGTAAAAGAAATATCGCTGCAGGACAGCATGATCAAACTGTTTGAAGAGAAGCAGTCCCTGATCGGGAAAAACGATACAAGAGATATAGCCAGCCGCAGGCAGGCAGCATTCAGTCATTTCAAAAAGCTGGGTTTCCCTGATGCTAAGAACGAAAAATGGAGGGGTACTGATATCTCCAAAGCCTTAAGCGTGGAATACACCCATTACCTGGAACCTTTTCAGCAGGATGTGGATGTTGAGAATCTGTTTAAATGTGAGGTTCCGAATTTCGAAACTTACCTTGTTACCCAACTTAACGGATGGTATGCATACCGGAATTCGGCACTCGTAACACTCTCAAACGGCATGATTGTCGGGAGTCTGGCCAGGGCATTTGAAATGTACCCTGATCTGGTAAACAAACATTATGCCCAATACGCTGATGATAGCAGTGACGGAATGATCGCATTAAATACCGCTTTTGCACAGGATGGTATTTTTATATATGTACCTGATAACGTTTCAGTTACGGAAACCGTCCAAATGGTAAATATCATCGACCATGACAAGAATCTTTTTGTGCAGGCACGCAACCTGATCATTATCGGGAAAAACAGCAAACTTACGCTGGTTCAATGCGACGATTCCATTGATCACCGGGAAAGTTTCATCAATTCGGTTACCGAGATAAGTATCGGAGAAAATGCAACACTCGATCATTATAAGCTTCAGAACAAGGATGAACAATCAACGGTTGTTAATACCATCTTTTTTGATCAGCAGGCGGGAAGTCAATTGTCATCCAATGCTTTAAGCCTCAATGGCGGCATTATTCGCAACGATACACGTGTAAAGCTGGGAGGTCCCGGTTGTCAGGCGAATATTTACGGTCTTTACCTGATGGATAAAGATCAGCATATTGATAACCAGGTATTTGTGGATCATGCCAGTCCGAATTGTGACAGCGGAGAACTCTTTAAAGGCATACTTGATGATCATGCCAGTGGTGTTTTTAATGGTCATGTGCTTGTGCGCAAAGATGCCCAGAAGACGAATGCTTATCAGAATAATAAAAACATCCTGCTCACCGATAAGGCAGTAATTGATTCTAAACCTTTTCTGGAGATTTATGCTGATGATGTAAAATGCAGCCATGGCGCAACAGTTGGCCAGCTTGATTCGGAAGCCATGTTTTATATCCGCTCGCGCGGGATCAGTGAAACAAATGCCCGGATGTTGCTGATGTATGCTTTTGCCGCAGAAGTTGTAAATAAGATCTCCATTCCTGAGTTGCGACAACGCATAGACGACATGGTGAAGAAACGCCTGCGTGGCGAACTCTCCATTTGCGACCAGTGTGTGTTGCGGTGCAGCAACCAGGAGAAGCAGGTAAAATTCAAGATCGATGTGAGTAAGATCTGATTCTAAATCATCAATTCTGTTGAGCATCGCTTAAATAAATTTACAGCATAACCCTAAATAATAAACTAATTGTGTACGAGAAACTGTCATCAGGCACCATTCGAGAAGATTTCCCCATACTATCCAGGCTGATTTATGGCAAGCCTCTCATTTATTTTGACAACGCAGCTACAACCCAAAAGCCCCGCCAGGTAGTTGAAGCTATATGCAAATATTATTACGAAGACAATGCCAATGTGCACCGGGGCGTTCATTATCTGAGCCAGCATGCCACTGCCGCTTTTGAGGGAGTCCGAACACAGATTGCAGCCTTTATCAATGCGCGCAAGAGTTGTGAACTTATTTTCACCAAAGGGACCACAGAATCCATCAATCTTGTTGCTTCCAGTTTTGGGCAGATGATGCATGAGGGCGACGAAATTGTCATTTCAGCCATTGAGCACCACGCGAATATCGTTCCCTGGCAAATGCTCTGCGAAGCAAAGAAAACCCGGCTTCGCATAATCCCGGTGCTTGACAATGGTGAGTTGGATATGGAGGCATACAATGGATTGCTTAACAAGCATACACGCATTGTTGCCATTACACATGTGTCCAACACCCTGGGAACCATTAACCCGGTTAAGGAGATGATAGCTAAGGCACACGAAAAGGGGATCCCGGTTTTGGTGGATGGTGCGCAGGGCCTCTCACATATGCGTGTTGATGTGCAGGATATGGATTGCGATTTTTACTGTTTTTCGGGACATAAGATCTATGGACCCATGGGTATCGGCGGGCTTTACGGAAAGGAAGAATTGCTGAATCGCATGCCTCCCTATCAGGGCGGAGGAGAGATGATCGACCAGGTTACTTTTGAAAAGACAACTTACAACGAATTACCCTACAAGTTCGAAGCCGGCACTCCGAATGTGGCCGATGTGATGGGTTTCGGGGCTGCTATTTCCTATATTGATCAACTGGGGTTGGAGAATATTGGAAAATGGGAAACGGAATTGTTGCAATACGCCACATCAGAACTCAAACATACCGGTGATATCAACATTATTGGTGAAGCAAAATCCAAGGCAGGTGTTATTTCATTTCTCATTCAGGGCATTCACCCCTATGATGCGGGAACTATCCTGGATCATTTGGGTATAGCCATTCGAACGGGAACGCATTGCACGCAACCCATTATGGATCGCTTTGGAATTCCTGGAACCATGAGGGCTTCCTTTTCTTTTTACAATACCAAAGCCGAAATTGACGAATTGATCAAGGGGATAGAACAGGTAAAGAAAATGTTCAGATAGAGAATGTAACCGTATATTTGAACGCTTAAAAGCTCAGCATTATGATGAAGATGAGAGAAACAATCAGTGAGATCGTTAAAGAATTCAATAATTTCGATGATTGGATGGATAAGTATAATTACCTGATTGAGATGGGGAAGTCGTTGCCTCTGATCGAAGATAAATACAAAACAGAGAACAACCTGATTGCCGGATGTCAGTCGCGCGTGTGGCTGCATGCTTCCCATGCTGATGGCATCATTACCTACACTGCCGACAGTGATGCTGTAATCACCAAAGGCATAGTATATTTGCTTATCCGTGTTTTTTCCGGACATACACCCGATGAAATCATCGAAGCACAGACCGAATTCGTTGATGTAATAGGCCTGCGTGAACATCTTTCGCCTACACGCTCCAACGGCCTTGTATCCATGATAAAACAGATCAAGTTATATGCCCTGGCTTATAAAACCCAGGAATCCCTAAATGCTTAAGTTATGCGAAACCCTGAGGAAACAATTCAGATAGGTGAGCGGATCATTCAGGTGATCAAAACGATTTTTGATCCTGAAATTCCCATCAATATATATGACCTTGGACTCATCTATGAGGTGCTTGTGGATGACAACGGCACCGCACATATAAAAATGACGCTTACGGCCCCCAATTGTCCTGAAGCTGAGCGACTGCCCGTTGAGGTTCATGACAGGGTTAAGGAAGTGGATGGTGTCACGGAAGTTGATTTAGAACTGGTTTTCGATCCTCCCTGGGACCAGAGTATGATGTCGGAAACGGCATTATTGGAACTCGGATTTCTCTAAAGAGATCGTCCGGGACAAACACCTTCTTTTAATATTTAATTCTACCTTTGCCCGTTCATTCATTAAGTTTCGTCAACATGCCCCAAAGGCAGGATACAATACTCAAAACGATCAATTCACCAGCAGATCTGCGCAAACTTAAGGAAGAACAACTTCCTCAGCTTTGCGATGAGATCCGCCAGTTCATCATTGAGGTCATATCGGCAAACCCGGGTCACCTGGGTGCAAGTCTGGGCGCAGTAGAACTGGCCGTTGCTATCCATTATGCTTTCAATACCCCTTACGATAAGCTTATCTGGGATGTAGGCCATCAGGCATATGCCCATAAAATAATTACCGGCCGCCGGGATGTTTTCCAGACCAATCGCATGTACCATGGCATCAGTGGATTCCCGCGCATGAGCGAGAGCCCTTATGATGCATTTGGTGTTGGTCACGCTTCCACCTCCATTTCTGCTGCATTGGGCATGGCTGTGGCATCAGCACTTCGCGAAAATAACGGCAGGCAACATATTGCGGTCATCGGAGATGGTGCCATGACGGGTGGCCAGGCCATGGAGGCCCTCAACAATGCAGGCGTCTCCAATGCCAACCTGTTGGTGATTCTCAATGACAACGGTATTGCTATCGACCGCAGCGTTGGTGCCCTGAAAGTGTATCTTACGGATATTACCACCAGCCGGGCTTATAACAAACTACGCGATAAGATCTGGCAGCTCACGGGCGGAAACACGAGGTATGGAGGAAATACACGTGCTGTTATTAAGCAGATCGGTAACGCTGTAAAATCATCACTGCTGCACAAAAGCAACCTTTTCGAAGCATTTAATTTTCGTTATTTTGGACCGGTTGACGGCAACGATGTAATGAAACTAACCAAACTGCTGCATGACCTGCGCAATATTCCCGGACCAAAATTGCTTCATGTAATAACCGTAAAAGGCAAAGGTTTCGCGAAAGCTGAAAAAGATCAGATCACCTATCATGCTCCCGGCATGTTCAATAAAGAAACAGGAACCCTTATCGTTAATCCATGCAAGGACCAGCCGCCTAAATACCAGACCGTTTTTGGCAAAACCATTATCGAACTTGCAGAGGCAAACGACACCATTGTTGGCATTACACCTGCCATGCCATCGGGTTGTTCATTAAATCTTATGATGCTTAAAATGCCAAACAGGGTCTTCGATGTAGGCATTGCAGAGCAACACGCAGTCACTTTTTCTGCAGGGCTTGCATCCCAGGGGATGACGCCTTTCTGTAATATCTATTCCACCTTTATGCAGCGGGCTTACGACCAGTTAATCCATGATGTAGCCTTGCAAAAGTTGCATGTCGTTTTTTGTCTCGATCGCGGAGGGCTGGTTGGCGAAGACGGTGCCACACATCACGGAGCATTCGATCTGGCATACTTACGGAGTATTCCCAATATGACGATTTGTTCACCTATGAACGAGGAAGAGCTGCGCAACATGATGTACACCGCCCAGCTTGAAGGTGCAGGCCCGGTTTCGATCCGCTATCCCCGGGGCAGAGG
>JBBRRV010000091.1:0-12379 GCA_038246075.1 Bacteroidales bacterium | reverse complement strand
TTTCAGCAAAATAGATCAGCTCCCTCTGGAACGTTGGCATGCGATGATCAACACGAATTTAGACGGGATGTTTTATCTTACCTCATCTATAGTTCCGCTGATGAAACAAAGTGAAAAAGCCCGCCACATCATTAATATCGGATCTATTCTCGGCAAGACAAACAGGGCAAAAACTGCAGCCTACTCTGCCACCAAATATGCCATACAAGGTTTTAGTGAAGCATTGTACAAGGAATTAAGCAGGCATAAAATTAAAGTTACCTGCGTAAACCCCGGTAGTATTGCCACTCATTTTTTCGACGATTCAGGCATATTATCACATCCGAGTTATTTGCAGCCCGACGATATTGCCGCATTAATTGTACACATTATCGAAACTCCTGATAATTTTTTGGTGGACGAAATTACTTTTCGGCCATTGATAGAACATCCTTCTGAATAACTTGATTAGCAGCTGATGAGCGGGGTTGCGATAAAAGAATATTTACATCCTGTTGTTTAGTTAATTGTTGATCATGTTGTAACTTTTTTGTTTTAGCCTGACTCTATTGTAGTATTAACCCTAAAATTAAATTAAAATGAAAACTTTTAAAAAAGCAGCTTTTGTAACGGGCGCAATCTTTTCCTTCGTTACTCTTTTATCACCGGCATTTGCACAGAAAACGCCAAAACTTTCTGATGCCGAGATTGCTTCGGTTGCTGTAGTGGCTAACCAAAATGATATCGATTTTGCTAAAATTGCGAAACAAAAATCGCACGACCCTAAAGTATTGGAATTTGCCAATACTATGATTTCAGATCACCAGTCAGTTATTGATATGGCAGTAGCCTTGGTTACAAAATTGAAAGTAACGCCTAAGGACAACGCTGTAAGTAAACAATATACTGCCGATGCAAAAACCACGATGATGATGCTCAATTCAAAACCGGCTAAAGATTTTGATAAAGCTTATGTGAACAATGAAGTTGCGTATCATAAAGCAGTGATTGCAGCAGTGAAAACGGTATTGATACCTCAATCACAAAATGCGGAGTTAAAGGCATTGTTGGAAAAAGTAGCTCCTATTCTGGAAACACATCTTGTGCATGCAGAAATGCTTCAAAAACAAATGAAATAA
Source organism: Bacteroidales bacterium (assembly GCA_038246075.1). Taxonomy (GTDB): domain Bacteria; phylum Bacteroidota; class Bacteroidia; order Bacteroidales; family DASVHX01; genus DASVHX01. The sequence goes on along the minus strand of JBBRRV010000091.1, from coordinate 11,261 downwards.
AAAATGAAGGCATTTAATTCCATAAGGAACGGTATCCTCTTTTTGTTACCTGTAGCGTTGTTGGTATATGGCTGTAACAGTCAGGCAAGCTATACACCTAGAAATCATGTTGTTGAAATTAAAGATATGAATTTTCAACCAGCTGAGCTCACGGTGCATAAAGGAGATACCGTAACCTGGATAAACAAGGATATTGTAGTCCATAACGCAACGGAGGATAATAAAGCCTGGGCATCTCCTCCTCTAAAAACTGACGATAGCTGGAAAAAAGTAATGACAGAAAGCGCTTCCTATTATTGCAGCATCCATATTACTATGAAAGGTAAACTGATAGTTGAATAATACTTCGAGGTTTACTTAACTTCCAGACTAAAAATAAAAAAAACATCCATGCAGTATTCTGATAACGAAATCATACAAAAAATAGCCACAGGCGAAACAAAATTGTATGAGCTATTAATCCGGAGATACAATCCTTACCTGTACAAAATAGGAAGATTGCAGAATTATAATCATGAAGATACTCAGGATTTGATGCAGGATACTTATGTGGATGCTTTTTTGAATTTATCGGGATTTGAAGGTCGCTCATCTTTTAAAACCTGGCTTATAAAGATAATGCTTAATAATTGTTTCAGAAAGCGCCAAAAATGGAGCTTCAAAAACATTGTTAATACTGAAATAAATGAACTATCAACACCTGTTTTTTGTAATGATCAACGATTAGACACTAACAAAACAGTTATGAACAGAGAGTTGAATTCTGTAATAGAAAAAGCGTTGCTTCAAATACCTATGGATCATCGAATGGTTTTTACCTTGCGCGAAGTAAACGGACTAAGCGTAAATGAAACTGCAGATGCTTTAAACATTAGTGAGGCCAACGTAAAAGTAAGATTAAACAGAGCAAAATCTACATTAAGACGGGAAGTGGAAAAGTCCTATTCAACAGAAGATATTTTCGAATTTAACCTGATTTATTGTGATGCTATTGTTGAAAGAGTGATGAATATTATCAAAAACTTAGCCGTATGAATTTCTATAAAGATACAATTGAATTGATTGGTGATGACCATGTTGCAACCTCATTGGAAACACCGCTTCGTAAAGATGCTTTTGCTATAGATGACGACCTGAAAATTGAATTAATACAAAATCATTTTCAGAAGATAATGAGTATTTTAGGTTTAGATATTGAGGATGGCAGCTTAAAAGGGACACCTTACAGAATTGCCAAAATGTATGTGAAGGAAATCTTCGCAGGACTAAACCCGGTGAACAAACCAAATACGAAACTCTTTGAAAATAAGTATCAGTACAACAAAATGTTAATCGAAAAAAATATCACATTGTATTCGTTTTGCGAACATCATTTCCTGCCAATAATCGGCAAAGTTCATGTTGCTTATTTCTCTGGTGGAAAAGTAATTGGTCTGTCAAAAATAAACAGGCTGGTTCAATATTACGCCAATCGCCCGCAGGTGCAGGAAAGGCTCACCAACCAGCTTGCTGAAGGTTTGAAAGAAGCATTGCTATCAGAAGACGTAGCCGTAATTATTGATGCAGAGCACCTTTGTGTTCGTTCGCGCGGAATTAAGGATACCAATGCCAGCACAATTACATCAAGCTATTCGGGAAAGTTTCAGGATGTACAAAATCAAATGAATTTTATTTCCCTGGTCAATAATGGGAAATAAAATATGAAATATTTAAAAAATAAATAGTATAAAATCTACAGTAATGGAAACACATATTTTGAAAGTAAAATCAGTAGCACATGCTACTCACAATGTGCTTAGGATCGTAATCCAAAAGCCGCCTCAATACAGTTTTCAATCAGGGCAGGCCACAGATGTGAGCATCAATAAACCCGGATGGCAGGACGAATTAAGGCCATTTACATTTACCTGTCTCCCGGAAGATGATCATTTGGAGTTTACAATAAAAACCTATCCTTTACATAAGGGAGTGACAAATGAATTACTGAAATTGAATAAGGGTGATGAATTGATTATCAGGGACTCATGGGGAGCTATAAATTATAAGGGTGAGGGAACTTTTATAGCCGGAGGAGCAGGAGTAACCCCTTTTATTTCCATTCTCAGGAACCTTCATTCCAAAAATAAAATGGGAGGAAGTAAACTCATCTTTGCTAATGACAAAGAGGAGGATATTATCAACAAAGAAGAGTTCGAAAAAATATTAGGCGGCAATTTTATTAACATCCTGTCACAGGATAAATCTGATCATTATGACCACGGTTACATCACTGAAGATTTTCTTAAAAGTAAAGTAACTGATTTTACCAAATATTTTTATGTATGCGGTCCACCGCCAATGATAGACGCAATTAAGAATGTTTTAGCCAATCTCAATGTCGATCCAAAAATGATAATAGAAGAGGAATAGATTTGAAAATAGTATTTCATGAAACCAAGATTAAATTATGCAGAAGTAGCCCCTTAGCCATTATCGCCATAAACGGATGGAACCCTCTGGCCATTAGTTTTCGTACTGTTCCGGGATCTTATCAAACACCCTAAAATTACGAGGTAAAATGAGGAAAATTAAAATTAAACGAATTTATGAAGACCCCTCAGAAGATGATGGTTATCGGGTTTTGGTAGACAGACTCTGGCCCCGCGGCGTTTCCAAAAAAGATGCAAAGCTCGATAATTGGGTCAAAGAAATTGCCCCTTCCCCCGAGCTGAGAAAATGGTTTGACCATAAAAAGGAGCATTTTGAGGAATTTGCACTCCGGTATCACGAAGAATTGAAAGGAAAAGAAGACGAATTGAATGGGTTACGTAAAGTAGCAGAAAATGAAACACTTAGTTTATTGTACGCGGCAAAAGCTACTGAAATAAACCATGCCGTCGTATTAAGAGATGTGTTATTGAAGGTTGGTTGAATGTAAAAGTATGCCACTTGAACGCCATTCGACAAAATAGGGCAATTTGGACCATCGGGCATTCTACCCATTCATTAGATGAATTTATTGCTATGCTGAAATCTTTTCAGATTGAAGCGGTGGCTGATATCAGAAGTTTCCCTGGCTCGCGCAGGGTTCCTCATTTTAACAAGGAAGCCCTGGAGGTTTCTTTGCCTGAACTTGGCTTTCGATACATCCACTTAAAAAATCTTGGTGGCAGGAGAAAAGTTCATCCTGATTCAAAAAACACTTCCTGGCGGCATCCGGCTTTTCGCGGCTATGCAGACTTTATGGAAACGGAAACTTTCCTGGAAGGCATAATAGAATTGGAACAAATTGCTTTGAAGCAACGCACTGCCTATATGTGTTCCGAAGCAGTATGGTGGCGCTGCCACCGTTCCATGGTATCAGATTATTTAAAGGCAGAAGGCTGGAAAGTAATGCATATTATGGGCGTTGAAAAGGCAGATGAACATCCTTATACCCAACCCGCCAATATTGTAGATGGTAGGTTGACGTACAGAGTTGAATAATTATTAATGTTATGAATGAAGAACGATTCCTTCGACGCCTTAACAAAGTTGCTGCGCTGGAAAGGAACAAAGATTAAAAGGAAGAAATCGCTAAACAAATGTTAAAAGATACCATTGGTACAAATTAAACTATTCACCATGAAAACATTAGGAATCAATAAAACAAGGAAGATCCCTTATGTAAACTGTGATCAAACTTCTAATGCACCTGGTGCGCCGGGAAGTCCCGCACGATGGACTTCAAGTGCGAAGACCGGCATCGGAACCGCACTTAGCAATATGAGTCACGTTTGGTTCACGCTAAGTCACGGAATTTTGAACGAGGTATATTATCCGGATGTAGATAAGGCTTGCATAAGGGATATGGGTTTTATTGTTACGGATGGTAAAGATTTTTTTTCGGAAGAGAAACGTGAAGCAGACTCAAAAGTAGATTGGCTTGAAGAAGGGGTGCCAGCCTTTAAGTTAACCAATTCCAGTCGTGATGACCGGTATGTTATTGAAAAGGTGATCGTTACAGATCCATATAGAGACACTGTTCTTCAAAAAGTAAAATTCACGGTGAAGAAGGGTAAACTATCCGATTATCAATTATATATTCTGTTATCGCCTCATTTGGGAAACCAGGGTAGCGGCAATACGGCATGGATTGGAGAACAAAACGGAACCCCAATTTTGTTTGCCCAATATAAGGACTATGTATTAGCCTTAGCTTGTTCCGCTAAATGGTTAAAGAAATCTGCAGGCTTCGTCGGTACATCCGATGGTTGGCATGACCTGAGTGCACACAAAAAAATGACCTGGGAATACACCAGAGCTGAAAACGGCAATGTTGCCCTGACTGCGGGAATTGAACTAGCAGAATCAAAAGGAGAGTTTGTAACAGCGCTTGGTTTTGGAAATAACCCGGAGATGGCGGCAAAGAATGTAATTGCAAGCCTTAAAGAAGGTTTTGAGAAAGCAAAGCATGATTATATAGCTGGCTGGCATCAATGGATGAAAGTAAACTTATCATCAGTAAAAAGCAATTTGAGTTCTGGTTTGCTCTGTGCCCAAAGCCTCGCAGTTATCAGAGCGCACGAATCCAAAGGATCTCCCGGCGCTTTTATTGCTAGTTTGTCAACACCATGGGGCGCTAGTAATGGAGATGACAACCAGGGTGGTTACCACCTTGTTTGGTCGCGCGATATGGTAGAGACCGCTGGTGGTTTACTTGCCATAGGGGCTCACGAGGATGTAAGAAAGGTATTAACTTATTTACAAACTACCCAAAGGCCTGACGGGCACTGGCCGCAGAATATGTGGCTGGATGGGACGCCCTATTGGGATGGAATTCAAATGGACGAAACTGCCCTGCCAATTCTATTGGTTGATATGGCCCGTCGTGAGAAAGCGCTTAAGGATACCGATTTAGCTTTGTTCTGGCCAATGGTAAGGCAGGCAGCTGCTTATCTTGCAAGCAATGGACCTGTTAGTCCGCAGGATCGCTGGGAAGAAGATCCTGGTTATTCGCCTTTTACAGTAGGTGCTGAAATCGCTGCATTGCTTGTGGCTGCTGATATAGCTGATTCTATTCAGGAAACTGACACAGGAAACTATCTCCGTGAAATCGCAGATGTTTGGAACGATTCAATTGAGCGATGGATGTACGTAATGGGAACAAATTGGTGTAGTGAATATAATGTTAATGGATATTATATCCGAATTGCACCGGTCAATAATAATGACAGTACAGTTAATTTTCAAACAACTGTGCATGTAAGAAATGTAAATGCTGCTGAAGATACGCTTGCTGCCAGTCACTTGGTTAGCCCGGATGCTCTTGCCCTGGCTCGTTTTGGCATAAGGTCTGCAAATGACCCACGCATGCAGAACACCATTAAAATTATTGATGCAATGCTCAAAGTTGAAACGCCTACCGGGCCTTCATGGCACCGCTACAACGACGATGGTTATGGAGAACATCAAGATGGATCTCCATTTGACGGCACCGGGATTGGCCGCATTTGGCCTTTGTTAACCGGGGAAAGAGCTCATTTTGAACTGCTGGCAGGCGAAAAAGATAAGGCAAAATTCTTACAGGTTACAATGGAATCATTTGCCAACAAAAGTGGCTTAATTTCTGAACAGGTATGGGATAAACCCGATATCCCGAAATACGAGCTACAGTTTGGTCGACCTTCAGGTTCAGCAATGCCACTGGTTTGGGCACAAGCTGAATATCTTAAACTACAGCGTTCACTAATTGACGGGAGAGTTTTTGATTTGCCGCCGCAAACAGTAAAACGATATATAAACAGTAAAACAGTTTCACCACGAATGATATGGCGATTTAACCATAAGATACGCACTATACCCTGTGGTAAAATTTTGCGAATCGAAACGATGGCAAATGCAATTATTCATTGGAGTGATGACGATTGGAAAACAGTTCACGATATAAAAAATAGCCGGCAGATACTTGGAATTTACTTTTTCGATCTTCCAACCGAATCACTTTCAGAAGGAAGACAAATTAAATTCACGTTCTATTGGCCAGAGGTTAACCGTTGGGAGGGAATAGATTTCGAAATTCATATTGGTCCTTCGAAATAAGTAAAATACCGATGAAAAATAGCGCTGAAAATCATGCAAAACCCTATGTTTATCTATCTACAGCCATTTCGGCTTTGGGTGGTATGCTATTCGGTTATGATATTGGGGTTATCTCTGGCGCTATTTTGTTTATTAAAAGCGAGTTTTCTCTTTCATCAGGTATGGAAGAAATTGTTGTTAGTGCTGTTTTACTGGGCTCACTTATAGGCGCCGCAGTGGGAGGATTGATGGCAGATAAATTCGGCCGAAGAAGATTATTAATTGTAACAGCGATTATTTTTGGCATTGGTGCCGTTGGTGCTGCAGTTTCAAGCGGGGTAGCCGTCTTGATTATAGCTCGTTTAGTGGGAGGTACGGCCATTGGCATTGCATCTTTCGTCGCTCCGCTTTATATTTCAGAGATAGCTCCTGTAAAAATCAGGGGTAAACTCGTATCTGTTAACCAGGTAGCATTAACATCAGGCATTGTCATTTCTTACTTAGTTGATTATGCTTTTGCAGGCTCCGGTTCATGGCGTTGGATGTTTGCTTTGGCGGCAATACCGGCTATTGCATTTGGAATAGGTTTACTTTTCATTCCTGATAGCCCCCGATGGTTAAGTTCGGTGGGCAAAAAAAAAGAAGCTCTGCAAGTTTTGAAAGAAATCCGTCGCCCTACGGAAGTTAATAATGAATTTAAGGACATACAACATAGTATCTCCCAACAAAAAGGGAATTGGTCGGAATTGCTAAGCCCGCTCCTGCGATCTGCGATGATTGTCGGAATCGGGTTAGCTATTGCCCAGCAAATAACCGGTATCAATACGGTGATTTATTATGCCCCGACTATATTTAAGTTCGCCGGATTATCTTCTGCATCGGTAGCCATTTTAGCCAGTGTCGGTGTTGGGGTTATCAATGTCGTATTCACCTTAATCGCAATGCATTTGATAGACAGAGTCGGCCGCCGGCCGTTATTGTTGATAAGCCTCGCGGGAATGACCATTAGCCTTTTTGTTTTAGGATTGGCATTTAAGCTTCCGCAGTTTTCAGGCAGCCTTGGGTGGATCGCAGTCATTAGCCTGATGATATATGTCGGTTCATTTGCAGTCGGACTAGGGCCCGTTTTTTGGCTGGTACTTTCAGAGATTTATCCTTTGCGTATCCGCGGGAAGGCGATGAGTCTCGGTACTATGGCAAATTGGGCAGCTAACCTTGTGGTGGCCCTTACATTTTTATCGCTTACAAACATCTTAGGCAAGCCTGGTACTTTTTGGCTGTTTGGTGCGATTACTATAGGTTCTTGGTTTTTTGCCTTTTTCCTGGTTCCTGAAACAAAAGGGAAGACTCTTGAAGAAATCGAGGAGCACTGGCGCAAAGGAAAGAAGCCGGGTGAGTTATGAAATCAATAAAAAACCAATATATTGATCTTTTAAAACCTTTTCAATGAAATACAATCCCAAATTAAAAGGACAAAGTGCTTTGGTAACGGGGGCTAATAGTGGAATAGGCCAGGCTGTAGCCATCGCCTTAGCTAATGATGGCGCTGAAGTAGTAGTGAATTATGTAACTCATCCCGAAGCTGCAGATGATGTTGTAAAACAAATTACAGATAATGGAGGAAATGCAATAGCAATTAAAGCAGATGTAAGTAATGAGAATGAGGTAAAATCAATGTTTCAGCAAATGTTTGCCAAATACGGTACAATAGATATTTTGGTAAATAATGCCGGATTGCAGAAAGATTCACATTTTGAAAGCATGAGTCTTGCAGATTGGCAATTGGTAATGAATGTAAATCTCACAGGTCAGTTTTTATGCGCCCGCGAAGCTGTAAAAGAATTTTTAAAGCGGGGAATAGTTCCTGAAAGAAGTTGTGCGCTGGGGAAAATTATTTGTATGGGCAGTGTACATCAGATAATACCCTGGAGCGGTCATGTAAATTATGCAACAAGCAAAGGTGGAATAGAAATGATGATGAAAAGTATGGCTCAGGAACTGGCGCCCAAAAAAATAAGGGTGAATGCAATTGGCCCCGGTGCTATTCAAACTCCTATTAATAAAGAAGCATGGAGTACGCCTGAAGCACTGAAAAAGTTACTCACGCTTATTCCTTATGGCCGCATCGGGCTTCCGGAAGATATAGGAAAAGTAGCAGTTTGGCTGGCGAGCGATGAATCGGATTACCTTACCGGCACTACTATTTTTGCAGATGGCGGTATGCTTTTATTTCCTGGTTTTTCAACAAATGGATAGGGAAATAAGTAATTAGAGAAGTTATCGGAAAAAACAGGATGGTCAGGCCACGAAAGTATCTTATAACCTTGTGTGTTATTCATTGTTAACATGAAAATAAAAGTACATCATGACAAAAAAAAGCGAGAAAATCCTTTCTATTGATATTGGTGGCACACATATAAAAGCTACCATATTAAATAATGATGGAGAATTTTTAAAAAAATATGAAGTTGAAAAAACTCCAAAACCTTCTTCTCCGGCAAAAGTGATGGCTGTAATAGCAGATATTGCAAAACGCCTTCCGGAATATGATAAAATAACTGCCGGTTTTCCCGGATATATTAAAAATGGGGTTGTAAAGACGGCACCAAAACTCGGAAATTCATTTTGGAAAGATTATGACTTGTGCAAACAACTTGAAAGTGTATTGGGTAAACCTGCTATGCTCATAAATGATGCTGATCTGCAGGGTTTGAGTCTGGCAACCGGTAAAGGAGTGGAAATGATAATCACATTAGGAACGGGTTTTGGTTCAGCCATTTTAAAGGATGGAGTATTAATGCCGCATCTTGAATTATCCCTGCACCCAATCACGAAAAATAAAAGTTATAATGATTATGTGGGAAAAGATGCACTAAAGAAAACAGGGAAAAAGAAATGGAATAAAAGAGTGAAGAAAGTAATTGATATTTTGAAAGCAGTTTTTAATTATGACCATCTTTATATCAGTGGAGGCAATGCACGATTATTGAATTTTAAACTGGACAAGAATATAAGTATTGATGATAATAAAGAAGGTATAAAAGGAGGAGCGGTTTTATGGAAGGAGAAGGAAACTCAAGTATAAATATTGCTTATAGATGTTTTCGTGGAATTTGATAATGAACATCATTGTATTAAACCAGATGAATTAAATTATTAAACCAGATGAAAGGGAAATAGGCATCGCTCGCGACCATGAGGGATTTGAACTTATAAATCATTTAGCTGTTTTTCTTAAAGAGAAAAGATATGAAATAAAGGATTTTGGCGATTTCGTTTTGAACAACAGTGATGAATTCCCTGATTTTGTTATTTCCTTGTCAACGGGTGGCCGGATCACTGGATTTTCGCTGGCCTGCGAATTGGTGCAGGCATCTATCAATACCTCATTTAAGGATGAGGAACGATTCCTGCGGCGCCTCAACAAAGTTAAATTACTGGAAAAGAATAAAGATTAAATACAGTAAATGAGTGATTTTAAACCAGAATAGGTTTTTACAAAACAGATTAATTATAAGATCATGAAAACACAAACACTTGAACAGTTGGGTATCAACACTGTTCGGATACTTGCCGCAGATGCAGTTCAAAAAGCAAATTCCGGTCATCCAGGAGCGCCTATGGGGCTTGCGCCTGTTGGCCATGTTTTATGGGCGGAAATGATGAACTATAATCCCGGAAATCCGGAATGGGCAAACAGGGATCGCTTCATTTTATCACCCGGCCATGCCTGCATGTTACAATATAGTTTTCTTTACTTAACGGGTTATCCCATCACACTGGACGATATTAAAAAATTCCGTCAATTGCATAGTAAAACGGCGGGGCATCCTGAATATGGATTAATACCGGGTATTGAAGTAACAACTGGCCCATTAGGACAAGGATTTGCCAATGGTGTGGGATTTGCCATTGCACAAAAATATTTGGCAGCCAGATATAATAAACCTGGTTTTGATATTTTCAATTATAAGATTTACACTATTTGCAGCGATGGCGATATGATGGAAGGGATAAGTTCCGAAGCCGCTTCAATAGCCGGGCATCTAAAGTTAGGCAACATGATTTATTTGTATGATAACAACCATATAAGTATTGAAGGCAATACCGATCTTACATTTGATGAAGATGTGGCAAAACGCTTTGAAGCATATGGCTGGCATGTTCAGGTGGTTGACGATGGCAATGATTTAAATGCCTTGTCAGCAGCAATAAAAAATGCGCAAAAGGAAACAAGCCGCCCTTCCCTGATAAAAGTGCACACGCATATTGGCTATGGCAGCCCCAATAAACAAGATACGGCCGCTGCACATGGCTCTGCATTAGGCGAAGCAGAAGTGAAGCTCGTGAAAGAGAATTTTGGCTTTGACCCTGATAAATATTTTATTGTGCCCGACGAAGTATTAGCTTATTATCGCGAAGCGGGTGAGAAAGGAATAGATAAAGAAAAGCAATGGAACGATCTTTATAAAAGGTACAAGGAAAAACATACAGCACTGGCTAATGAATATGAGTTATCGAGTAGCGGTAAATTGCCGCAAGGATGGAAAGAAAAGTTGCCGGTTTTTAATGCGGGAGAAGAAGTGGCCACACGCAAAGCCTCAGGCAAAGTATTAAATGCATTAGCTGATTATTTGCCGAATTTAGTAGGAGGCTCGGCGGATCTTGCTCCTTCTACCGACACCAACCTGGAGAACTACAAATCTTTTTCAGCCACAAATTATGATGGTCGCAATTTTCACTTTGGTATCAGGGAACACGCCATGGGTGCTATCTTAAATGGATTAGCGCTTAGTAAATACATCATTCCTTTTGGTGCTACATTCCTGATATTTTCCGATTACATGAGACCGCCCATCCGACTAGCGGCGATAATGAAAATACGATCTATCTTTATTTTTACCCACGACAGTATAGCATTAGGAGAAGACGGTACCACCCACCAGCCTGTAGAACAACTCATCGGGTTACGATCTGTGCCCAACATAACAGTAATTCGTCCGGCAGATGCAAACGAAACCGCCCAAGCATGGCGTGTAGCAATTGAACATTCCGGTGGACCGGTCGCGTTAATTTTAACCCGCCAGAAAATTATGGTAATTGACCAGGGAAAATATACAAAGGCCATCGAATTGGAAAAGGGCGCTTACATTCTTTCGGAATCAAAAACAAAGCCGGATATCATTTTAATTGGCACAGGATCAGAAGTGCAGTTACTGCTT
>JBBRRV010000090.1:0-12495 GCA_038246075.1 Bacteroidales bacterium | reverse complement strand
TTTCTTTCCGTCAGGATAGAAATACCTGAATTCACCATAAGGCACATTACTCCTGAATTGTCCTTCGTACAGCACTTTTCCTTCTTTGTCGGTTTTTCGCCAGAAACCCTGTTTTAGTCCTTGCGCATCAGTCTTATTCTCAGCTGCACGTGTTGAAATCTGGGCTGAAAGTTTGAAAGGTGTACTCAATAGTGTGATCATCAGCAGTATTATAGCTGCGGGCAGGCGAAAGAAACCAGTTCGGTTCATATGTTTTAAATGCTAAATTAATCGTTCATTTGGAATGCCGGGAGCCTTATAATCATCTGATAAGCTGCGCCAGTTCCCTGCAATTGCACATTTATAAAGCACTATGCACGTTGTTTTGTATGGATACGAAGTTCAATTTTGATGTACTTTTGTGCACAAAGGTAACGAACAAACGAACGCTGTTAGCTATGAACACTTACTCATCCCGATTGGTTGAAACCACGGTTAATGAACTGGCCCGACTGCCTGGCATCGGTAAAAAATCGGCCTTGCGGCTCACGCTTCATTTGCTGCGGCAGGATATAGCTGTGGTTGAGGCGCTTGGCAATGCCATAATCCGCATGCGGCAGGATATAAAATACTGCAAACAATGTCATGCCATCTCGGACGGCGATTTGTGTGAGGTATGCGCCAACCCCAGACGCGACCATGCCCTGGTGTGTGTAGTGGAGGATGTGCGCAACATGATGGCCATCGAAAATACCGGGCAGTATAATGGAGTGTACCATGTGCTGGGAGGCATTATTTCGCCGATGGAAGGGGTAGGACCTAACGATTTAAACATTGGATCACTGATGGAAAGAGTAGCCCCCGGCGAAATCAGGGAAGTGATTATGGCACTCTCCACAACTGTTGAAGGTGACACAACCAATTTTTACCTTTTTCGCAGACTGAAAGAATATAACCTGCTGATTTCTACCATCGCTCGCGGAATCGCCATTGGCGACGACCTGGAATATACCGACGAGATAACACTGGGGCGCTCCATCGTTAACCGCCTTCCTTACGAAGGGACACTGGGACGATAGCTTCAGCTCCCTACTGCGCTCCACGCTGGAACCTTTTGCACCTCAATTTGTTTAGTATAAAAAATTGCCAGATATGTCCATAGAGCTTTTCCGCGCTGCTGATCGTGGCCATGCCGATTACGGATGGCTTAACACCTTTCACCATTTTAATTTTGCCAATTATTTCAATCCGCTGCGCGAGCGCTTTGGCTTGCTGCGTGTACTTAACGATGACACCATCGCAGGCGGTACCGGCTTTGAGGAACATCCCCATGCCAACATGGAAATTGTGAGCATTCCATTGCAGGGCGCACTCAAACATCTCGACAGCATGGGAAACAGCACCGTGATCCGGACGGGGGAGATTCAGATCATGTCGGCGGGAACGGGTATCCGACACTCAGAATTCAATGATTTGGCCGACGAGCCAACAAAATTCCTGCAGATATGGATCTTCCCAAAACAAAAAAATATAGTCCCCCGCTACGACCAGCGAAAATTCGCTTCTCCCCCACCCCCGAATGTATTTCAGACCTATATTTCGCCTGATAAAAACAGCGATACCATCTGGATTAACCAGGATGCATGGCTGGCGCGGGCTTCTGTTTCAGCACAAAGCGAAATTGTGTATAAGCGGAAATTGGAAACGAATGGGATCTTCATATTCGTCATTTCAGGCGAAGTGACAGTAGCCGGCAACATGCTAACCGCGCGCGATGCCATCGGCGTTTCTGAAACGGCTGAGATAACCGTTCAGGCTATCTCCGATTCTGACCTGCTGCTGATCGATATACCGATGTTGTAATTCCTCGAATCAAATGATCCCTTGGAATTTGGATCTGGAATCTGGAATCTGGAATTTAATTAGTCGATATAACTAGCTGTTTATCAGTTAAATATATTTCAGTCAGCTGAAAGTAAGCTCCGGTCTGAGCCATTATGATTTACTGATGATTGGCTTTTCAGTGCCAAAGCCAGGCGTCGGGTCCTCGCAGACATCGAAAATGGTCATCTGGTTTTCGATATACTCCGCTTGCTTATGGATGGCAGCATGTGCATGAAGATCGATGAAATCACGGATTACTTTCCTGTAAACCTTGTTGGGCGTTGTATTACTGGCTATGCAATAGGCTTTCAAACGCTTCTTTTGCACAGTAGGGATTCTGAGTTCAACTTTACTGTATGTAACCTTATACTTTTGCTTGCGCGCTGCCATTCGCATTCATTTTAAGGAAGATAAGTCCGGTAAATGTATAAAGAATTATGAACAGTTTCTGTTCTGCCTGATTTATTGAATATAAAAAATACCGTTCCTAGTCTTTCAGGATATAACTGATGTCGCCGATTATCTTTCGTGCCAGCACTTCAGCTTTCGACAGGGTATCGCTTTCCGAATATATGCGTATGATAGGCTCGGTATTGGATTTGCGCAGGTGAACCCACTCTTTGTCAAATTCAATTTTTACACCATCCACGGTGCTCAGCGGCTGTTTGTTGTATTTCTCCACAATATGTGCAAGAATTTCGTCAACATTCATTTCGGGCTCGAGCGTGATTTTATTTTTGGAGATGAAATAGGACGGATAACCATAACGAAGCGCGGAGCAATTTTTGCCCGAAGTGGCCAGATGACTCAGAAAAAGTGCGATACCAACCAGCGAATCCCGGCCATAATGAAGTTCAGGGTAAATGACACCACCATTACCTTCACCGCCAATAACGGCATGCTGTGCTTTCATCATTTCCACCACATTTACTTCACCCACAGCTGAAGCAGCGTAAGTTGCACCGGTCTTTTCTGTGATGTCGCGTAAAGCACGTGTAGATGACATATTCGAAACTGTATTGCCCGGTTGGTGCTTCAGCACATAATCCGCGACGGCCACAAGCGTGTATTCCTCACCAAACATTTCCCCGTCCTGGCAAACGATGGCCAGGCGGTCAACATCCGGATCCACCACAAAGCCGAGGTCAGCTTTGGCTTTCACTACCAATTCTGCAATATCAGCCAGGTTTTCTGGAAGCGGTTCGGGGTTGTGGGCAAAATGTCCGTTGGCAACACAGTTCAATTCCGTTACTTTTTTAACGCCCAGGGCATGAAGAAGTTTGGGTAAAACAATACCCCCGGTCGAATTAACGGCATCCACCACCACATGGTAACCGGCCCTTTTAATGGCTTCGCAGTTCACCAAAGGAAGCGCCAGGATAAGCGCTATATGTTTGTCAATCCAGGTATCGTCCTGGGAATATTTCCCAAGCCCGTCGACACCGCTGAAACTATAACTTTCATTTTCAGCCAGTTTAAGCACTTCGGCACCTTCTTCGGCAGAAATAAATTCACCTAGGTTATTTAGCAACTTGAGGGCATTCCATTGCTTTGGGTTATGACTCGCAGTAAGAATAATGCCGGCATCGGCCTTTAAGCCGGTAACAGCCATCTCCACGGTTGGAGTAGTGGAAAGCCCCAGGTCGATCACATCGGCACCTGATCCAAGCAGGGTTCCGGCTACAATGTGATTTACCATTTCGCCGGATATGCGGGCATCGCGGCCGATTACAAACGTGGGACGGTCATTTCCCCGGCTCTTCTTGATAAATGCTGCAAAAGCGGCCGTATATTTAACGATATCTGCCGGACTGAGCCCTGCTCCCGGTTGTCCGCCAATGGTACCACGTATGCCCGATATGCTCCTGATAAGTGTCATAATCCTGAATTTATGGCACAAAGATAAGGGATTTAGTGTGGCATCATTGTTGCCTATTTCGAAAATAAGTTGTTGAAAATAATAAATTCCACGGTCATAACTGAAGCAGGCCCAACAAGCATTTGTTTTATGCCAATATCTTCATTAATTTTACTTTTCGGTTGCAGAATGCATCTTATTAAAAATAAATATCCTTGATTATGAAAAAAATATTGAGTATAATTTTAACCATTTTGTTTTTCCATTGTTCTGTAAATGCCCAACAGAAAAGCGACAGCATGAAGACTGCCTTGTTAATGATTGACATCCAGAATTTCTATTTCCCGGGTGATGGCCGCCCCGGATTGGTAAATGCCGAACCGGCAAGTCTGGCGGCACAAGAAGTGCTTCAGATTTTCAGAGACGAGAAACAATTGGTGGTGCACATCCGCCATAAAACCAATAAAGGATTTGAAATCCATAAAAATGTAGAGCCGCTTGCGGGTGAGAAAGTGATTACAAAAGAGGAGGTCAACAGTTTCCTGGGAACTGATTTATTGGCATATTTGAGAAACAACAATATTAACCGTTTGGTGATTATTGGCATGCAGACACAAATGTGCCTGGAAGCTGCCGTAAGGGCCGGGCATGACTTTGGTTTCGAATGCGTCGTTGTGCAGGATGCATGTGCGACAAAAGATCTGAAATTTGGAGATAAGGTTATCAAAGCCGAAGATGTTCATTACAGTACACTTGCGACACTGGTTGATGGCGGATACGGTAAAGTGATTAACCTGAAAGATCTTAAAGAAAATACTGCCAAATATCTATTCCGGAAATCTGAATAAGCCCCCAGGATAAAAATGTTGGTCATCGCAGAAAAACAGGTAATGTTTTCTGAAACTGTCGGATCAGAAGACCAGACTGTTTAAATGGCAGTTTTTAATTTACAGCTGATGGTCAACGTTG
Organism: Bacteroidales bacterium; assembly: GCA_038246075.1. Taxonomy (GTDB): domain Bacteria; phylum Bacteroidota; class Bacteroidia; order Bacteroidales; family DASVHX01; genus DASVHX01. The sequence goes on along the minus strand of JBBRRV010000090.1, from coordinate 7,805 downwards.
TCAGAAAATACTTGTCAGGTTTCCGGTTGCAAGTGACCGGTTTGACATATTCTTGAGTTACCTCATAAATATGTGTCAAGCTGGATCCTATAATATCTGACAGGAATTGGCGTTAATGAAGCGCATACCATGTAACTTTATCTGCTAAGAATCGACTAAGATTCATTGGCTTATCTCCCTTCGTGCGGATTCCGAAGAACACTGACCCTGATGCTAAAAGATTTCCTCAGATGCAAAAAATCAAATTTGAATATAAGGTCACATTTATCTATGCTATTGTTGGAAGCTTGTGGATACTGTTTTCTGATAAATTACTGTACTATTTTATCAAAGATTCAGATACCATTGTTGAACTGCAAATTTTCAAGGGATGGGTCTATGTTTTAATTACTGCCATTTTATTATATTTCTTATTAAAGAGGCACCTTGTCAAGATCAGAAATGCTGAACAAAAAGCCATCGAAAATGACCGGCTAAAATCTGCATTTCTGCATAATATTTCACACGAGATACGCACTCCCATGAATGGTATCATAGGTTTTACAGGGTTATTAGGTAATAAGGATGTGACAGAAGAACAAAAAATGCAATACCTGGAAATTATCACCAAAAGCTCGAACCAGTTGTTAAAAATTGTGAATGACATACTTGACATTTCTTTGATTGAAACAGGAAATGTGAGTGCCGGAGAAAGCAAAATACACCTCAATAATTTTATGGAAGAAATATATGCTTCATTTGAGCCATTGATCAGAAAGACTGTATCATTTTCATTAAAGAAAGGGCTAACCGACTCCTTAAGTATAGTCCTTACAGATGCTGTAAAAATCCGACAGGTCATAAATCATCTCCTGGACAATGCGATTAAATTTACGGACAAAGGACATATAAAATTTGGCTACATCCTGAGATCGGATGAACTGGAATTTTTTATCGAGGACACCGGAATTGGGATTGCCGCAAACTTACACAACAAAATATTCGAAAATTTCCATAAAGCGGAAATTGAACTATCGAGATTATATGAAGGTGTTGGATTGGGGCTTGCAATTTGTAAAGGAGATATTGAAATCCTTCATGGCAGAATATGGGTCAACTCAGAATTAAACAAAGGTTCGACCTTTTACTTCACGCTACCTTATAAACCCGTAAATCAAACGGCAATAAGCAGTTATAAGTAAATGAAGAAAGCGGTTCCACTCGATCAGCATATAACAGTTAAAGTTAAAATTTGATGAAAAGAATTCTGCTACTCACCAGCCTGGCTTTGTTGCTGACCATTAATCCTTCATTAGCGCAGCAAGGCAAGATTGAATATGCCCTTGTTATCCATGGAGGGGCGGGCAACATACGACAGGAAACTATGCCGGCTCCCATAGAAAAAATGTACAGGGATTCGTTGGATAAGGCGCTTCGGATTGGCGAGCGTATTCTCAGCAATGGAGGTAGCAGTCTCGATGCCGTGGAAGCCTGCATCCGTTTCATGGAAGATTGCCCGCTGTTCAATGCCGGCAAAGGTGCGGTTTTCAATGCCGAGGGAAAGAATGAGCTGGATGCCAGTATTATGGATGGGAGTAATCATCTGGCAGGGGCTGTGGCGGGGATAACCACGGTTAGGCACCCGATATCAGCTGCAAGGGCAGTCATGGAGAAATCCTCTTTTGTGATGCTTACCGGAAAAGGAGCTGAACAGTTTGCCGCTGCACAATCCCTCGAATTGGTTGCCCCTTCCTGGTTCTTCACGCAAAAACGCTGGGATGATTACCTGAAAGCTAAGGTCAGCATGGATTCCACTGCTGCAGCTGAGTCGAAGCATGGAACCGTAGGCTGTGTAGCCCTTGATAAAAGTGGAAATCTTGCTGCCGGAACCTCCACAGGAGGCATGCTGATGAAGAAATTCGGCAGGGTGGGCGACTCCCCTATTATCGGGGCAGGTAACTATGCTGACAATCAAAGTTGTGCCGTTTCTGCCACCGGCTATGGTGAGTTTTTCATCAGGAACGTGGTTGCTTTTGATATTTGCGCCCTCATGAAATATAAGGGAATGTCAGTTCAGGAAGCTGCAGATTTTGTGATCAACAAAAAACTTCAGGAACAAGGCGGGACAGGCGGTGTGATCTGCCTCGACCGCAAAGGCAACATGGCCTTGCCTTTCAATACGCCAGGGATGTTCCGGGGATGGATAAAGTCGGAGAACGGCAGAACCGATCAAAGTGTCGCGATGTTTCGTTAGCAGCCTGTCCAAAGTTTAACATCAAACAGACTATTATACCTGAACTTTGACAATGAAGCCATCATGAACAACATGATCATACATAGCTAATGTGACTTGAGAATTGTTAATACTATGTTAACGAGGAGGAAATTATGAAAAAGTCTGTTACCAAAACAGCAAGCAAAAACATGCATCAACAGGCAGAGACGATAGTGAACAAAAAACAGACAAAACCTGATTTACAGCTCATTGATCCCGAAGCGCTTAAGCTCATTCAGGAAATTGAATTGCTCCATCTCGAGCTTGACACAGCGAAAAAGGAATTATTGCTGGCACGATCAGCTGCAGAGGAGGCAACCCAAAAATACAGCGATTTATATAATTTTTCAACATCAGGATATTTTACCCTCTCAAGGGAAGGGATAATTATCGCGTTAAACACCAGCGGTGCCAGCATATTGGGCACTGAATCCGGACTGGTCAAAAGTCGCCAGTTTAGCTTTTATGTCTCTGATGACACAAAAAAAACCTTCAGCCATTTTCTTCAGAGGGTATTTACAAGCAAAACCAAGGAATCATGTGAAATTTCCATAGTATCACAGGACAGCCAGACCGTTCATGTGTGCATTTCAGGCATCGTTAACAGGACTAAAGAACAATGCCTGTTATCCATTATTGACATTACCAGGCGAATCCAGGCAGAAGAAACGCTCATTGCATCAGAAAGTCAATACCGTAACCTCGCCAATTCCGGGATGTCACTTATCCGTACCGCTACTGCTGATAAATTATGTAATTATTTTAACACGCCCTGGTTGAATTTCACCGGACGTACCATCAAACAGGAGACAGGCGATGGATGGACCGAAGGAGTTCATGCCGAAGATATCGGTCGTTTTCTTCAAACTTACAGTCATGCTTTCGATAAGCATGAATCCTTTGACGTGGAATATCGCTTACGCCACAATAGCGGAGAATACCGGTGGATCAATGATTTAGGCACACCAAATTTTAACAGCAGCGGGGCATTCATTGGCTATATCATGAATAGCTTTGATATCACCCACCACAAGCAGACAGAGCAGGAAATGGTTAACGCCCGGAAAAAAGCAGAAGAAAGCGACCGCCTGAAATCAGCTTTTCTGGCAAATATGAGCCATGAGATACGCACACCCATGAATGGGATCCTGGGCTTTACCGATTTGCTAAAAGAAACCAATCTGACGGGTGAAGAACAACAAAGGTATATCCGCATTATTAATGAGAGTGGAATCCGCATGCTTAACATCCTGAACGATATTGTAAGTATCTCGAAAGTAGAATCCGGGGAGATGAAAGTTACCACTTCTCAGACAAATATAAACAGGCAGATCGAATATATTTATACATTCTTCAAGCCGGCAGTTGAAGAGAAAGGGATGGAATTATGCTATCATGTTACTTTACCGGATGAAGAGGCCTGCATCAATACAGACCGCGAAAAAGTCTATGCAATTCTTACCAACCTGGTTAAAAATGCCATTAAATTCACCCAGGCAGGATCTATTAATTTTGGATATGAGAAGAAGGGGAAATACCTGGAGTTTTATGTGACAGATACCGGTCCGGGTATTCGTGATGACGAGCAAAAAATCGTTTTTGAAAGATTCCGGCAGGCCAGTGAATCACTTGTCCGGAATTTTGAAGGTGCCGGATTGGGCCTGTCGATTTCAAAAGCCTATGTGGAAAAACTCGGCGGTAAAATCTGGCTGAATAGCCATGAAGGAATTGGTTCAACATTTTATTTCACGCTTCCTTACAATGCCCAAGTGGAAGAAATAAAAACAACAGATGATTTTATTAATGATACTGAAGAGAATCATATCCATGATCTGAAAATATTAATTGCCGAGGACAACAAACTGTCGCAAATGTTAATTTCAATAGCAGTAGAAATGTATGGCAAAGAAATTATAAAAGTGAACAACGGAATCAAGGCTGTTACAGCCTGCCGCAATCATCCTGATATTGATCTGGTGCTCATGGATATTGATATGCCGGAACTAAATGGATATGAAGCCACAAAACAAATCCGCCTTTTTAACAAAGACATTATCATCATTGCACAAACGGCGAATGCACTCACTGGTGAAAGAGAAAAGGTAGTCGAGGCCGGATGTAATGATTATATTTCTAAACCTTTCAACCAGACCTTGTTAAGGTTGTTGATACAAAAGTATTTTATGCATAAAATAAAAGAATAGCTTGCTGATGTGCCCCAAATAGCGGTTAAGTATTACTTAAGGAAGTAAATGACATTAATTGATATGCCGGAGATCATCAGGGTTTTATAAGCAATATATAAATAAATTCAATAAAGTAAACTATTATTCTCTGTTTTTAAAATTTCTCACCCAACGACCGTATAACGGCAGCTGTACCCAATGCGGTCCAAACGTGCCAGTGCAATGCTGGAAATGTTGCCTGCCCGGGGAACTTTATGCGTTATGGAGCTAATAAACAGTTATCTTCGTGCGATCTGTTAAATGGCCCTCAAAAAAGTGTCTCAAACGCCCCCCTGCTTTAATTGACCATCACCTTCAGAAATTATAAGGACGACTGCTGGAAAACTTAATTGAACAAAGCAAATTGTGAAATCTTAAAGGCATCAACAAAGTGAATACTTTTCAACAATAACAGCTAAACGGTCCACAAAAACTTTTCACCATATCACAGCTAAAATGAAACTTTACATCAAATACATGGTTAGCAACCGCTGCAAAATGGCGGTTAAAGAAGACTTGAAAAAGCTTGGTCTTCATTTCATTGTTGTTGATCTGGGGGAAGTTGAGATCATGGAAAACATCACTACAGAGCAGCGTGAGCAGGTCAGATTAGCTTTATTTAACTCCGGATTTGAGTTAATGGACGATAAGAGGTCCGTTCTGATCGAAAAAATAAAAAATATAATCATCGACATGGTTCATAATTCTGATGAACTCATTAAAACGAATTTCTCAGATTATATAAGCGAAAAATTAAATTACGATTATACATATCTGGCAAATTTATTTTCGGAAGTGCAGGGAACTACCATAGAGCAATTTATCATCTCCCATAAAATTGAACGGATTAAGGAGTTAATCATCTATGGGGAACAGAATATTACAGAGATTGCCTGGAAGATGAATTATAGCAGTGTAGCCCACTTATCCAACCAATTTAAAAAAGTCACCGGTCTTTCACCGTCTCATTTTAAACAACTGAAGGACAAAAGAAGAAGCCCTATTGAAGAAGTTGGAGTTGGCAACACGAATTAACACTTACAAAGGTCTTACAAAATAAATGGAAAGAGAATCTCATTATGCCAGGAGTCTGATAGAGGCAAGTCTTGACCCGTTGATTACAATCAATATGGAAGGCAAGATAACCGATATGAATCAGGCCTTAGCAAACATTACAGGCATCACGCGCGAAAGGCTTACCGGCACCGACTTCTTCGATTATTTTACTGAGCCACAAAAAGCACGTGAAGTATACGAGGAGGTTTTTGCGAAAGGTTCCGTTGCCGATTTCCCGCTAACACTTTGCCACAAAGACGGCAAGCATACCGCTGTATTATTCAACGGATCCATCTATAAAGATGATGAAGGAAATGTATTGGGAGTGGTTATTGTAGCCCGGGACATTGCAGCGCAAAAATGGGCACTAAATTTACAGCTCGCCAACAAAGAACTCGCCTTTCAGAACGATGAGAAGGGTAAACGGGCAGATGAGTTAAGCATCGCCAATAAAGAACTGGCTTTTCAGAACGATGAAAAAGAGAAACGTGCTGCAGAACTCATCATTGCCAACGCTGAACTTGCCTTTCAGAACAATGAGAAAGGAAAACGGGCAGATGAATTAAGCATCGCCAACAAAGAACTTGCCTTTCAGAATAATGAAAAAGAAAAACGGGCGGCAGAGTTAATCATTGCCAACAAAGAACTTGCCTTTCAGAACGATGAAAAAGAAAAGCGGGCTGCTGAATTAATCATTGCCAACAAAGAACTTTTATTCCAAAACGAAGAGAAAGAAAAACGGGCAGCTGAGTTAATCATTGCGAACAAAGAACTTTTATTCCAAAACGAAGAGAAAGAAAAGCGGGCAGCAGAGTTAGTCATTGCGAACAAAGAACTCTTATTCCAAAACGAAGAGAAAGAAAAACGGGCAGCAGAATTAGTCATTGCAAACAAAGAACTGTTATTTCAAAACAAAGAGAAAGAAAAGCGGGCAGCCGAGTTAGTCATTGCTGACATCGAACTTGACTATCAAAACGAAGAGAAAGAGAAACGGGCAGCAGAATTAATCATTGCCGACAAAGAACTCGTCTTCCAAACCGAAGAAAAAGAGAAGCGTGCAGCTGAGTTAGTTATTGCTGACAAGGAACTGGTATTTCAAAATGAAGAAAAAGGAAAACGCGAAACTGAAAACAAAGAACTTGAAGCTTTCAGCAAATCTGTAAAACTGCTGTCCCAATACTCACTCTCACTCATTGAAGCAAGTCTTGATCCCCTGGTTACCATCAATAACGAAGGGAAGATAACAGATATGAATGAGGCGCTGGTGAATATTACCGGCATTGCGCGGGAAGAACTTAGGGGCTCCTACTTCCTGGATTATTTTACCGAACCACAAAAAGCACGTGAAGTATACCAGGAAGTATTCGCAAAAGGATATGTTGCCGATTCTCCGCTTACACTTCGCCATAAGGAGGGTAAACTTACCGATGTATTTTTCAATGGATCAGTATATAAAGATGATCGTGGCAATGTAATAGGTGTTGTTGTCGTGGCCAGAGATATCACCGACCAAAAAAGAATTGCAACAGAGCTGACCGAAGCAATCGTATTTGCTGAGCTGGCAACCGGAATTGCTGAAGATGCAAAGATAAAAGCAGAGAGTGCAACACTCATTGCCGAAAACGCAGTGAAAGCAAAACAGCAATTTCTGTCAAATATGAGCCACGAAATTCGCACCCCTATGAATGCGATCATCGGCTTTACCAAGGTATTGTTGAAAACCGACCTCACACCTAAACAAAAAGAATATTTACAGGCCGTAAAAATGAGTGGCGATGCGTTAATAGTGCTTATTAACGATATTCTCGACCTGGCAAAGGTTGATGCAGGAAAAATGACATTTGAGCAAACGCCTTTCAAAATGGCTTTATCCATTTCAGCAATGCTTCATCTGTTTGAAACAAAAATCCGGGAGCGGAATCTGGAACTGGTGAAAGAATACGACCCCAATATTCCTGAAGTCCTGGTCGGCGACCCGGTGCGTTTGCACCAGATCATTTTAAATCTGGTAAGTAATGCTATCAAGTTTACAACTGAAGGAAAAATCACTGTCTCTGTCCGTTTATTGAAAGAGGATAAAGAGAACGCCACCATTGAATTTGCGGTATCAGACACAGGAATTGGTATACCAGACAGTAAAATTGATAAGATTTTTGAAAACTTCCAGCAGGCTTCCAGCGGCACTTCAAGGCTTTATGGAGGAACAGGTTTGGGACTTGCCATTGTAAAGCAATTGGTTGAACCCCAGGGCGGAAAAATAAGTGTAACAA
>JBBRRV010000089.1:0-12502 GCA_038246075.1 Bacteroidales bacterium | reverse complement strand
TTACCGCCGGCACCGTCGCCTGAACTGCCGATGAGATCAGTTTTCGACAGACCCACCAACATACTCATTCCGCCGCTGAGCCATTTATTTACTTCGGTATTGACATCCAGTCTGGCCGTTCCACGGGTGTAGCCTGAACTCTTGATCATGCCTCTCTGGTCGAAGTAGGAAGAGGAGATCACATAATTGGTCGCTCCGTTCCCTCCGGAGATGGAGAGTTCGTGCGAATTGACCGGTGCCGTCTGAAACAGTTCTTTCAGATAGTTAACGTCAGCAAATCCTGCTGCATCAGCAGGTGTGATAAGCCTGCGCTGCAGCGTGGGCAGGAATACATTGTCGTTGGTAGCAGCCTCATTATAGATGGTGATATAATCCTTTGTATTGACCATTTTGGTGAGCCTGATAGGTTTCTGAAATCCTGTTTGCCCGCTGTATGTGACCTTAGTTTTGCCTTTTGTACCTTTTTTAGTAGTGATAAGCACGATCCCGTTATTGGCGCGGGAGCCATAGATGGCTGCGGCAGATGCATCTTTAAGTACGGTAATATTTTCAATGTCCCCCGGCGAGAGAATATCAAGCGCATTGGCAGTGGGGATATCGTCGACGATATAGAGCGGTTCGTTGCCCGAATTGATGGAGCCAACGCCACGGATACGAACCTTTACACCTTCACCAGGAGCACCGGTATTCTGTGTCACCTGAACACCTGCGGCGCGGCCCTGTAAGGCCTGGGCAACGCCATATACCGGTAATTTAGTGAGCTCTTTACTGTCTACCTTGGCAACAGCTCCCAGCACATTGCGCTTCTTGGTAGATCCATAACCGATCACCACCATCTCATCCAGGGTGATCAGATCAGCCTTCAGCAATACATCAATTACCTTGCGGGCGCCCACAATTTGCTCCGTCTTTACATACCCAATATAGGAGTAAACCAGTACCGATGAAGCATTCAACTGGTCTGATATAAGGCGGTACTTACCATTGATATCAGTCGTGGTCCCCGATGTGGTTCCTTTAATCTGAATGGTAACGCCGATCAGCGTTTCGCTGGTCGAGGCATCGGTTATCGTTCCCTCAACCGATTGCTGGGCAAAAAGTGAAAAGGACGACGAAAGGATCATCACTAAAAATAACAGTCTTTTCATATCATTGGTTTTTGTAAAATTTTATCATTCTGTGCCATATCTGGTTATTTATATGCGATAATTGTGTCTCCTGCTTTTGTTTTTGACCCTTCAGATGTCAGTCGTGTTCCTGCGGGAAGAACTACAACGAGTGCGGCTTCTCCGGCAGGCAGCTTAAGATTTACAGCACCGCTGCCACCTTGAGCCAGGTATTTTTTCGAAACGATATCATACAGGTCAACTTTGTTTGCTGATGAATAGGTCACGTTTTTGACTTCTTTATAGGGGTTATAATAAAGATACACAGGATATGTGTTTTTTGCGTAAAAATCTGTGGCATTGCAATCAAGGGCCAGGATACCGTCAACATTGGTTTTATGGACAATGGCCCCGAAAACGCCGACGATAGAAGTGCTGTACAGGCTGAACATGGTTTCTTTGGGCTGACCTGCCGTCCATTTGGGTCCGTCGCCGGTGGAAACGGGAGAAATCCCTTTTAGCGCCGGGTTGCCGTAATCATCCATTTTTCGGATGCCTTCATACCCGATGATTCCTTTGGTGAGGTCTTTTTCGCCGGGAAGAAACTGATGCGCATTGTCAACCTGGTCGGGGTAAAACAGCCGTGATGCATTCACCACGTTCAGCATGTATTTTCCAATGGCTTTTGCATACTCTGGTGCATATTTTACCATGGGTACCAGGGGCCAGGCCATGGCCACTGAATTCATAAAGAAGCCGTAACCGCCGCCGTCGGTGATGCTGCCCTGCAGCCCGGACACATCGTAATCGCCCCATTTTTCGGCGATAACGCCCCATCCGTAACGGCCGTCTTTCGACTGGCAGCCATCAAAGGTTTGGTTGAGCAACAAGGTTACATCATAATTGGTTCCGTTTTCGGCATTCAGCCGGGCGGCTGTATAGGCGCCAAAGGGCAGCAAAATTTCGTAAAAGCGGCTTTCCTTTTGGTTCACCAGGGCCTGCACGGCGCTTTTGGCACCCTTTAGGTAGCGTTCGTCGCCAAATTTCCGGTAAGCCGAATACAATACCCAGGCTTGTCCGCCGGCAGCATCCTGTTGCTTGGGTACATTGTTGTTCATGCCCTTCATATTGGCATAATCAAAATAGGAGTAATTGTAGTTTCCATTCAGGGTAGAGTCGGCTTTATAGAACTGATCGGCCACCTTGCGCTGGATCATGGTTGTATTTGTTACGTTGGGGAAAAGCGCGGCAACACCATAATACAATACATTGGGGTAAACATCATACCACCAGTCGCGGCCATAACCACCCCCGGCCATCGCTACTGCCGGATTCGTATTGTTCATGACGATATTCCATTTATTCTCGGTGTTAAAATAGTTCTGCGCCATTTTCACATAATTGAATCCATGCTGGCTGGTTTTATCGATTCCTACCAATCCTGCACTTAGCAGCGAGCCCAGTGAAGTGAGCGCTTCATGGAACTCACCATTATTTTTATCCGGACCCTGGCGTACATCGCCGATCACTGTATAGAGGCCGTATGTAACCTGGTCCATATTCCGTCGCGAACTGTCGAGCCAGATCAGCGGGCCATAGGAAGCATTATTATTTAAGTTGAAAACAAGACTGTCGAACTGCATTGTTTTTCGCTTCCAGTCGATAATTTTCAAAGGCTCTGGCAAAGCAGGCATCTGGTCGATTCGTGGCAAAGAAGTCTGAGCCACAGGCACGCCGGTTTGTGATTTGCATGAAATGACTCCTGCAAGAAATACCAGTGCTGTTATGAACATTATTTTCTTCATTTCTCTGCAGAATAAGAATCTTTCATGATATCTTTTGCCAGTGGGATGGCGAGCATCTGAATAAGCGCAACAATCACAAGCGAATACCTTAGGGCGAAATCTTTAGAAACATAGAAAGCCAGGCCAATAAACAGGACAAGTCCGAAGAAACGACCCAGATACAGTCCAAACTCGTGGTTGAAGATGTAGGCGTACTTGCTGCGATTCTCCTTTTCCGACAACATATCGATTACCTGCATCTGAATTGGGAAGTAGGCAATATCGTGCAAGGGCATAAACAGGACTTTACAAAGAACAAAAACAATTACTCCAATGGCAGAAAACAGTATCTGATTGGTTAGGGCACCTATGAGAAAAATGGTCATACCTGCGGCAAAAATGTAAATCCGGTGTTTTGGTTTTGTTGTTCTTCCCAGAAAATAGAGGAGGAAAGCAGTCAGTATCCCGCTAATACTTTGGATAGTCCCTAATGCAGCCTCATTGCCAACTAAAGTCATGATCAGAATGGCCGGAGCAGTAACCAGATAGCCCTGGACCATCCCCTTTAATGAGGCAAGCATAAGCATCTTCTTCCACAGCCTGGTGAAATGCAGGTAAAGAAACTTCTTTTGCTTGGGATTCCTGAATCTATGCAGATGAATTACAATACTGGACAGAATAGTGAGTAGCAACACTATCGTCGTTACAACCTTATAGGCACCCTGTATGCTTCCGCCAAACCAGCCCAGGGAAGTACTTTTTATCAGGAACCAGCCAACAGCGGCAGGCACGATGATAAATGTTATGGTGTAGAAAAAGGTCTCCACACCATAATAGTAATTTCTGTTTGTATCGTTTGTGGTATCGAGGGTTAGAAAATCGCGATTGGCCCAGAAGAAACCAAATGAACCACCCATTATAAATCCGGAAATGGATACTCCTGCCATGTCTATATTACTGAGTGTCATCATGAAAATCATGGAAACACCGCTTAGCAGCATACCAAAGCTGTAGAGATGCGATATATTAAATTTATTCAGTAAAAATCCGTTAATTAAGAATGCAAAGGGTATCCCCGTGTAAACGCATAGCTGGTATACTGCCACCATCGAAGGGTCATTGGAGCTGCGCATAATGTAGGCTCCAACAAAGATGTCAATAATGGGAATAACAAATGCGTAAATCATATTGGTAATAAGCACAAGGCGCATATCCCTGGGCATAGACATAAAAAAGCTAAACTCTTCCAAAATTTTTTTCTTCATAAAATGTCTATTATCAAATTGGCTTACTTGATTAAACTTTGTAGCTTTTCCTTATGAATTCAGCGTTTCCAAAATTTGTTTTATCGAGAATCTGGCGCCACATATTACTTCATCGCTTGCCCCATAATACATAAAGATATCATCACCTTTCACATAGTGGCCGTTGCTAAATACCACGTTTCCGAAAAATCCGGTTTGTTCATATGGCTCAATGGGCTCCATGATAGGCGTTTCACTGCGTGCCAGCACTTTTGAGGGGTCATTGATGTCGAGCAGCATGGCGCCCAGGCAATAGCGATGGTCGCTGTTGGCCCCGTGATAAATTTCAAGCCAGCCTTTTGCGGTCCTGATGGGTGCTGCGCCTGCTCCTACGCGCGCCGAATCCCATTTGCCGGGGCGCACCTTGGCGATGCACTTGTGATTGCCCCAATGCACCAGGTCGGGCGATTCGGCCAGCCAGATGTAGTTTCCCCCGAGTTCAGGACTGCTGGGACGATGCAGGGCATAATAGTTACCGTTTATCTTTTCATCGAACAGTGCGCAGTCCTTGTTATGTGGAGGGAAGATCATGCCTTTGCGGCTGAAGTTCTTCCAGTTGTTGGTGGTGATGAGCCCTACACCAACGCCGGATTCAGATACCTCGGTAAACGTAAGGCCAAAGCCATCGGCCATCGTTGCTACCCGGCAGTCTTCAATGCCAAAGGTTTCAAGTTCACCTTTGCCGAAGATGGGCAGGTATCCGTCAGCTTCATGGAAATTTATTCCGTCATCGCTGCAAACGAGCCTGAGGTAGGAAAGGGTGGTAAGGTAATCCTTCTGCTTATAATTGATGATCCGCGGGTCGGAAGCATCCAGGTCGGGATCGTTTTTATCGAAACTCAGGATATTAATTCCACCGGCACTGTTATATACCGGGAAGCTGATTTTACCTTCGATCTGTTTGGGCCGCTCGGCAACGCGCAACAGCAGCCATGTTTTACCTTCAAACTGAAAAACGCCCGGGTTGAGCAGACAGACAATTTCCATTCCTTTTATTCCAGGCTTGAGATCGGCCGGATGAAGGAGCGGGTTTTGCGTGAATCGTTTTGCAATATCCATGATAGTCTGCTTTTACTTTAACAAATCTACAATCGATAGTCCCAAACCTGTGTACGCTCTATTCCTGAATATGTCCTATATAGTACAAATTTAAGGCTATACGGACAATTATATACTTTTTGGGACAAAAACGTATGCAAAGGTATAGCATGAACGTTTGAAAAGCGCAATCGATTGCGGAAACGGTTGCGAAACCGGGTACTTCGGTTTTGGGACTTGAGAATTGGTATTTGGGACCTGGGACTTGGGACCTGGAATTTGGGACCTGGAATTTATTTTATCGATCCTGTTTTACAACTGCGGGATAATTTTGCGTCGATTTGTTCCTGTATTCAGAAGGCGAACAGCCACAGGCCTTGCCAAATAGCTCGTAGAAATGCGTTCTGCTGGCAAAGCCGGTTTGATCGATGATCTCGCTCACCGATAAGGAAGTTGACCTGAGCAGGGTAGTGGCCTTGCTCAGACGACGCTGGTTGATCAGGCTGTGAGGCGTGGTGCCTAGAACCGACTTGGTCTTGTTATACAGTGAGGACTTGCTGATGGCAAGTTTGTCACAAAGTTTTTCCGAGGAGAGCCGCTCATCGTCGATGTTCTCATCGATGTAGCTGAGCATTTTCTGAAAGAACGGGTCGGGAATCTCTTTCACCAGGGCGGGATTGTCATCCTTTTTACCAAAATGGCTCTTAATGCTGAACCGTAGCTGCAGCAGCTTTTCAATGCGGACTTTCAGGTGCTCGGGGTGAAAAGGTTTGGGGATGTAGGAATCGGCCCCGGCTTTCAGGCCGGCAATCCTGTCCTCTATATCGGCTTTGGCCGTCAGCAGGATCATCGGCAGGTGGCTCGTGTCAAAATTTTCGCGCAGCCTGCTGCACAGCTCAATGCCATCCATTTCGGGCATCATCACATCTGAAACGATCAGATCCGGATGGTCGGATAAGACTTTATGATATGCCTCAAGGCCGTTCTCGGCAAACACGATGTTGTAATCAGCCTGAAGGAAATCGCTCAGCATGGTTAGAATTTCAGGGTCATCATCCACCAGCAGAATCAGAGGTTTCCCGTCAGCCGGTTCCGGGCTTCCCAATGGCTTATCGGGTCCGGGGTCATCCATGAAACTCATTTCATTGAATTCATCGGCAGGCTCCCTGGTCAGATCAACTGCGCTTAAAGGGTGTATATCGGGGAATACACAGGTAAATTTGGTGCCTTCGCCCGGACTACTTTCAAAACGGATGGTTCCCTGCAGCAATTCAACGAGTCCCTTGGTGACGGCAAGGCCAAGACCGGTGGAGCGGTAGCCGGGGAAACTTCCCTTCTTGCGGGCGGAGGAGATACCGAAAGGTTCAAAAACTTTGTCAGTATATTCTGGCTTGATACCCAGGCCGTTGTCTTCTATTTCAACTGTTAGCGCTTCATTTTTATAGCTGACTCTTGCGCTGACAGACCCGCCGGGTTTATTGTATTTGATGGAATTCGACACCAGGTTGGTAACGATACGCTGAAACTTATCGGCATCTGTTTTGAAAAGAAGATCAGGATCCGCGGCAATAACCTCGCAATGAATGTCTCTCTGCTGTGCAAGAAGTTCGAGGTCGGAAACAACTTCTAGAATAAGCTCAGAGGGCTTTGCCAGCTGGATGTTCAGGGGCTCTTTCCCCTTTTCAAGCTTACGGAACTGCATGATTTCAAGCACCAGTTTCTGGAGCTTGATGCTGTAGTTGTATACTTTTAACAGTCGCGGGTTCTCAATCGTTTTGCGGGTATCCTCAAGCATGGCCAGGATGTGCATGGTAATGAGCGTGAGGGGTGTGCGAAACTCATGCGCCACGTTGGTGAAGAATTCAATTTTATAACCCTGCAATTCCGCTTCCTTTTTCGTTTTGAATTCCTGCAATGCCACTTCTTTTTTTCGTACAGCCCGCCTGCGCAAGGCAGCGAACATAAACAGCTGAATGCCGATGAACAGCAGGATATAACCGGCTATCGCCCAGGATGTCCTCCAGAACGGGGGGGTGATGATCAATTCAGTTTCCCTGATCTCCTTCGACCAGTTTCCGTTTTCGTCACTCACACGTAGCTGCAGCAGGTACCTGCCCGGCGCCAGGTTGGAGAAACTGATGGGCTGGTTCTGCGGACTGACGGTCCATTCATCCATAAAGTTCTTCAGTCTGTATGATATCCTGTGACGCTCCTGTCCCCAGAACGCGAGGGGCGAAACATAAAAAGTGACTGAATTCTGGTCGTATTTAAGCTTCAGGCTTCCCTGGTGGTTGATGCTGCTGCTGAGTACACTGCTGTTTCCCGGCACCACAAGCTGGTTCCGAATAAAAAGCTGGTTCAGGGCGATGGGTGGGAAATAGGAAGCGTATTTGATCTCGTCGGTTTGGATGATGTCGACCCCCATGGTGCCGCCGGCATAAAGTTTTCCGGTGTTTTCATCGAAAAAAGAGGCACCATCGCTGTATTCAAAATTGACCAGGCCGTCGTTCACGTTGAAACTTCTGACTTTTTTCCTTCCTGTATCATACATTGACAGGCCCTGGTTGGTGGTAATCCAAAGGTTGCCTGATCCGTCAAGCTGTATGGCATGAATGCTGGTGCCCGAGAGGCCGGACAGAACATTGATTCCTGCCGGGCCAACAGCCTCGGGTGAGAGGGCCGAGAGGCCAAAGATGCCGTTGCTGCTGCCTACCCATACCTGATTGCCCTGACTGATGAACAGCGAGAGGATGTCATCATTCCTGATGAGTTGTGGGTGCGAGATGGTGGTATACTGCGCAATGACCCTCCTGGTAATCGTATTGAAACGGTATACGCCCAGTCCCCTGGTTCCTATCCATATAACCCCGGGCTTTTCAGCGGCAAGGGCATAAACGATCTGTTTCTGCTGACCCGGGGTGACACTTCGGTCGAGAACCAGTTGTTCGCAGCTGGCAGGCACCGAAACGGCTGATTTGGCAAATTCAACCATGACGACTCCGTATCCGCTGGTCCCCAGGAAGATCCGCTGGTCGCTGTCCTCAATGATACGGTACACCGAAGCAAAATTCAGCGGCACCGCGACCTTGAAATCACGCGGGAAATTGCGGATGACCCTGTAATCGGGCGAAATGATATCGACGCCTTTGCCGTCTGTGCCAACCCATATCGACCCGTCGGCACGTTCGTGAAACGAAAGCACCGAGTTATTGCTTAAGCCGTTTTTGACGGACAACTGCCGGATATGCTTTCCGGTGGCATCAAAAATGTCGATCCCCCCGCCTTTGGTGCCCACCAGCACGTCTCTTTTTCGGGTCACCAGGATACTTCTCACAATGGGATAAGCCAGCTGGTTTGAGGAAAGGCTCTTGTTGGGGAATTCCGTGAGCTTAAGGGTATAGACCCCGTTCCCGTCGGTCCCGATCCATAAGATGTCGGGATCTGTTTCGTAAATACTCAGGATGCGGGTGGCAATGGGATTGTTGGCAAGCTGGTCGGTAAGGATGTTGAGTGGTTCAAAAGTGCGGGTGAGCAGGTTGAAGCTGTAGATCCTGCCCTTTTCGGTGCCGGTCCAAAGCCGGTTTTTCCCCTGGGAGAGGGAGAAGGAGGTAATGATATCATCCGGGATCCTAAGCTGCAGAACTTCCTTTGCCTGCAGGTCGACCATCAGGGCTGCCCCGGTGCGCTGGGTGATGAGGATACAGGGGTGGTTATTGATCAGCACGGCAATGGATGAGGACAAGGTTCCCGTTAAGGGGAGTTGCAGTATCGGTGTGAGCCGGTTGCCGGAGAGCAGCAGCAACTGGCTGTTAGAAGAAATGCAATAGGCCTTGTTTCCTGCCAGGTGAATGCGTTTGATGGTGAGCGAAGCCACCCGGGAAGTTTTTTCGAACGCGATCTGGCTGAATTGTTTTGTAGCCTTGTCGAACCGGAAGATGCCGCGGCCGAAAACGGAGGCCAGGGTGCCGTAGCCATCGGCATGGGCGATGGCAATGTCGTTTTCGTAATTCATCTGCTCCGATTCGCGCGTGAAGTAGGCCGTGAAGCGGTCGTGCAGGTTGTCGTACAGGCCAAGACCCTTGTTGGTAAGCATCCAGATGGGACCTGCCGCGGTGGGGTATAGTTCGCGGATGACGTGGTTGTGGATGGAGTTCTGGTTGCTGCCGGGCAGATAGGTGACCATGTTGCTGCCGTCGTAACGGTTCAGCCCGTTCCAGGTGCCGAACCAGATATAGCCTTCGGCATCCCTCACGATGGTATTTACCGCACCATTCGACAGCCCCTCGCGGCGCGAGATGGAGTGCACGTTCGTGCGGTATTGCGCGCTCAGGGGAAGCGACAGCAGTATAAGGAATAGGAAGTTGACAAGTTTCCCGGGCATGTTCTATTCAGGTCAGCAGCCTGTAAAATTAGCATAAAAAGGATAAGGTTGCGAAAAGGGTTAAAAGATGAGATAAAGCCCCAAGTTCCAAGCCCCAAGTTCCAAGTTCCAAGCCCCAAGTTCCAAGTTCCAAGCCCCAAGTTCCAAATTCCAAATTCCAAGGTGTGGCTTACAGTATTGCTAAGTATTTCGATTTACATCAATCTTATCAATCTCATCAATCTACTTCCATCTACTTCCATCTACTTCCATATACTTCCATATACTTCCATTTACTTCCATGTACTTCCATTTACTTCCATGTACTTCAATGTATTTCAACTTTTCAGGTTAACAGCTGTTTGCGTCATTATTTATTAGTGTTCGTCATCCAACTATTGCCTATTGCCGATTGCCGATTGCCTTAATGAAGTGCCTAGCGTGCCTAAAGTTGGCGTTTATTATTCCGTTTAGTATATTTTGCTAACCAACGATATTTAATTCCGAAACTATTGCCTGATGCCTGATGCCTATTGCCTTTCTATGCAGTTTTGTCCAAGAGCTTGTTAACGGTTTCTTTCAGGAAAGTGTTATGCGATTTAAGGTAGACGATCTGCGCCTCAAGTTTTTCGATCTCCCTGGCCAGGGCGGCCTCTTTTGTTTCTATGGTTTCCCACGATGCCGTTCCTTCGATGATTTTCTCGATGATAAACATGGGATGCATTTCGGTATAATCGGCTATTCTTAGGAACCTGATCAGATCCAGTTTGCATTGTCCGGATTCAATGTGAGAATAGGATTTTTGTGAAATCCCTAATTTGTGCGCCATAAAAGTTTGCGAAAACCCTTTCCTGAAACGGGCCTTCATGATGGTAGTGCTTAATTTTTCGAGATGAACTATCATATAATGCTTTATTATGGATAATAACAAATATAACAAATTTCATTGATTTTATTTCGAATATTACAGGTGTCAAATATTAAACAATCTTGAAATAAATTTATAAACTTATATTCTTGAGGGTTACACTAAATAGGTATAATGTGATACCTTTTTTGGAGTGGAATTATTCAAAAACGTAAAAAATTAAATCCGGAATTGCGTAAATTTAAATTCCTAAAACAGAAGGATACAAGCCGTCCTTTTGGATCTGATTCTTGAATATACGTAAATGACTTGAGTGAAGATGGTGAATATACCATCATCAAACTGACACTTCTCAATGGCCTGATCTGGCTACGCGATCAAATTATTGTAAAATTCCTGAAGTTCATTTTCAAGCAAGCCCTTTTCTATTGATGGAAATAAAGAATATTGAAAATGTCACCAATGTTTATTGCAAGGAGCGCATTTATTTTTTGTTTTCGCCTTAACATTTTGAGAGCGGTCATACTGATCATTACGTGTATGGTTTTTGCCAGTTTGCTCAAGGCACAGGATCAAAATACGGGATTGCCAAATATGATCCCGCCTTCTCCAAATGCATATGAGGTCAGTAAATTTGGACAATTACCCGTTGGTCTCTTCTCGGGAACTATCAATATTGATATCCCTGTATTTACTTATAAAACGAAGAATCTCTCGATCCCAATTTCTCTGGATTACAGTTCAAATGGAATTAAGGTCGATCAGATTGCATCTGTCTTAGGATTAGGGTGGAACCTCAGCGCAGGAGGCTTGATTTCAAGGATCGTGAGGGATGAAGATGATCAGGACGAGCAATTGTTTATTCCGGAAGAGGATATAGCCACCTTATCGTTAAATAATGGTTTAGCACTTGATTATTTTAAAAATGCAGCCGACGGAAGCGATTCGGAACCGGATTTGTATCTGTTTAATTTTAACGGTTACTCCGGTCAGTTTATTTTTGATAATAACAATACCGGAATTCTGATTATACCGGCGCAGGCCTTAAAAATTGAAACTTACTGCGAGGGTCCCGCATGCGGCTTCAGGATCACCACGCCCGACGGATTGAAATATGTTTTTCTAGACAGTGAAATAACCGAAAGCCGTATAAATGGACTGGGACATTCATTGCCTAAATTTGTTGAAAATGCCTGGTATCTGACAAAAGTGGTTCATCCCAATGGTGATGAAATCTACTTCCATTATGCGGGTGAAGCATATTCTTATATCTCAGGAATTTCAGAATCAATTGATCTGATTCCTTTTCGTGGCGGATGTAATAACCGGATCTGGCCATCTACAACCTTCAATATTAAACATTTTGAACATTTCAGCCACCTGTCAGGCAAAAGATTGGCTTCGATCAGCAGTAATACAGCCATAAACGGAGAGGTCGTTTTTGCGTATGAACAAAACGACCCGGAAATAGCAGGTTATTCTCATTTAAGTAAAATTTCACTTTTAAATAGCTCTGGTAGTACAATTGAAAGCATGGCACTTTCATACTTATGTACTCCAAACAAAAGGATATTTTTAAAGGAAGTTGTTTTCAAAGATATTCGGAACAAATATGCATTTGAATATGATAATCCTTCGCTTTTTCCTTATAGGTTATCATTCAGCCAGGATCATTGGGGCTTTTTTAATAATAAACAAAATTTCACCCTGATTCCCAAACCTGATGATAACGTCCTTTATGATAACTTTTATAATGCAGCTGACAGATCGCCGGTTAGCTTTTACGCCCGGATTGGAATGTTGAAGAAGGTGGTGTACCCGACAAAAGGGTATAGTGAAATAACCTATGAGCCCAATACTTTCTTCGGGAATAAGAAAATACCACCTCACAAAGGCATATTAAATCTAGAGTCCAATTCATACCTAAAAGGGTATAAACCGAATTCGGGTACAATCAGAAGTTTGGAAGATCAGTATGTTGAACTATTTGGTAAAGTGAGCCTTTACATTGATCCGGATGAAAATTCATTTTGCAACCCTAC
>JBBRRV010000088.1:0-12699 GCA_038246075.1 Bacteroidales bacterium | reverse complement strand
TCAATGTACTTCAATGTACTTCAATGTACTTCAATGTTCTTCAATGTACTTCAATGTACTTCAATGTACTTCAATGTACTTCAATGTACTTCAATGTACTTCAATGTACTTCAATGTTCTTCAATTTACTTCAATCCCCTCAATCCCCTCAATCCCATCAATCCCATCAATCCCATCAATCCCATCAATCCCATCAATCCCATCAATCCCATCAATCCCATCAATCTCATCAATCTTCATCCATGTACTTCAATGTACTTCAATGTACTTCAATGTACTTCAATGTACTTCAATGTACTTCAATGTACTTCAATGTTCTTCAATGTACTTCAATGTACTTCAATGTACTTCAATGTACTTCAATGTACTTCAACGTACTTCCATGTGCTTCAATGTACTTCCATATACTTCAACCTACTTCAAACCATCATCCAATATTTCCCCTAAAGTAAATCCGGTCTTTAAAAGGTTTTCAGGTTTCAGCAACGACAGCAGTTTTGTTTCGTCCATGAGCCTCAGGTGCTTATTGGCTTCAATGACATCTATGGCCGCACGTTTCATTTCTTTAGCCAGAAGTGCAGCCTTGTTGTAGCCGATGTAAGGGCTCAGCGCTGTTGTAACGGAAAGGCTGTTATACAGGCGCTTCAGGCCGGTTTCCGTATTCACTTCCAGGCCACCGAAAAGGTTCTGCAACAAGGTGCGGTTAGCAGCCTCCAGCAATTTCAGGCTTTGAATAATGGTATCACCAATGGCTGGCAGGTAAGCATTCAGATCAAGGCAGCCCTGTGCACTCAGTGATGTGATCAGCACATCATTGCTGTATACTTTGTGCGCGATACTGATGACAAATTCCGGGATCACAGGATTCACCTTGCCAGGCATGATTGTGCTGCCAACCTGCTGCTGTGGCAGACTGATTTCGTGGCGCTGGGCAACATCCGATGCCAGCAGGCGCATATCCGATACCATTTTCTCCAGGCTCACGGCATGTGCCTTCAGAATGGCATGTACTTCTACAAAAACATCAAGATTGGCTGTAGTGTCTGATAAATTTTCACTTCGCGTGACGGGTAATCCCGATAGACGTTGTAAAGCCGGAACTACTTCCATAATATAGAAACGAGGTGCCCCCATGCCGGTGCCTATCGCACTTCCGCCAAGGTTAATTACTTTAATGCGCTCAAAACATTTCGAAACCCGCCACCAGTCGCGCGAAAGCGCTTCACTGTATGTGCTGAATAACAGTCCGTATGATGAAGGCACCGCTTCCTGCATCTGTGTGTAAGCAATACGCAGGTGATTGCGGTGTTTTGTCTCCAGCACTTCCACACCATGGCGAAGCGCATTTATGCTTTCTTCAAGCCTGGTAAGCAGTTGCATCACTGCAACCTTCAGGGATGTAGGAACTACATCATTGGTGGATTGAAAAATATTGGCTGCTTCAATCGGATCTATCACAGCATATTGGCCTGCTGTTTCGCCCATGCGCTGCAATGCCGAATTGGCGATGATCTCGTTGACATTCATATTTATGCTTGTTCCTGCCCCACCGCTGATAGCCGGCACAATAAAATGCTCAAAATACTTTCCTTCAGCTACCTCGGCTGCCGACAGGATCAGTTGATCCAGCACCAGGTCCGTAAGCAATGGAAAAGGCAGTTGCCTGTCCGGATAGGTCTGCTTAATGGCTTTACTGAATTCCTTGCATGTAATGTAACAGGCTTGTTTCACCAACCCGACAGCCCTGTACCATTCGGACGCGAATGGCTGGCTGCAGGGAAAATTTGATGCTGCCCTTGCCGAATGAATGCCATACAGCACCCCTTCCGGTATCTCCAGGCTGCCAAGCGAATCTGTTTCTTTGCGCATAAATAGCTGTTTGTTAGAGGAATACCAAGCTCCAAGTTCCAAGTCCCAGGTTCCAGGCACCAATAAATTCAGATTTGTGAGTCAAATATTTCTATGTACTTCAATGTATTTCTATGTATTCCGGGCTTCATCAATCTCATCAATCTTCATCCATTTATTTCCATGTATCTCTACCTATTTCAATGTATTTAAATGTACTTCTAATTATTTCTAATTATTTCTATGTATTTCTATGTATTTCAACGTACTTCAATATACTTCAATGTACTTCAATGTATTTCTATGTATTTCCATGTATTTCTATCTATTTCTATATATCTCTATGTATTTCTATGTACTTCAATATACTTCAATATACGTCAATATACGTCAATATACTTCAATGTACTTCAATGTACTTCAATATACTTCAATGTACTTCAATGTATTTCAAATTTTCACGTTAGTTCCTGTTTGTGCCATTATTTAATGGTAGTCAGCTTTTCATTTTACAAGTTTCACTCTTTCTTTTCTCTCAAAAGCGTGTCTTTTCAGCTGATAGTTCATCTGCTTCATATCTGTCGCAGATAAAGTAAGCTTGCCTTTTGCGTCTACGCGCACATAAATCAAAAAATTGATGTCCCTTGTAGATAAATCATAATTCATATAGGAGATGCCCTTAGCTTTATAGTTATGTCCTGCAAGCCTGGCTTGCCTCTTCAGCGCTTTGTACTCCTTGCTTTTCGGTAACCTGGCAGCTTTAGCGATACGACTGGCCTGGCTCATGGCGTTTTCATATGTTCCTGTATACACAAGTGTTACTGAGTTAAACCCTTCCCTGGGTTCCACCGCCGAAGTAAGGTGAGATGCATTTTTTACCAGATGCATTTTTTTAGGTTCGCTTAATCCGAGCGCTTTTGCCCAGACCGGCAGTCTGGTTGCTGGCGTATGGTCATCTGTAATTATTCTTGCCGTTCCCCTTGAAATACTGTCATTCGGATCTTTTCCGCGCTGGTCAAGTGAAGAACAGGCGCAAAACAGCATGATTCCGGCTATAAATGGTACAATTTTACCGTTCATATGCACATTATTTGATCCTACGAACTGATTACAGATGCCATTTTAATTACTTAAACATGTCTGAATAGAAAAAAGTTTTAAAAGTGTATGCATGACATGGCGTTCAGATGCTGTGCTTCGTCGAAAACCGCTATAGTTGTATACAAATATACTCAAAAACAACTGCAGATAAACGCAATATGAAGTCCTTTGGCTCATTACAGCTGATTCAGGCGAAAGCATTTGTCTTGAAAAATTTATTTTTTATTTTTCATTATGGAGTATTGAAATTTAAAATACCTTTGTACGGTTTTACAATTTTAGTCGAAACGACCATGACTCAAATATCCGATAAGTCCAATAGCCAAAATCCTGTAAAGGATGAAGTCCGCGAGGCCATTATCAATGTAGCGGCTAATATCTTCTATAAATTCGGTTTTCGTAAGACGACCATGGACGAAATAGCCAATGCAGCTCACAAAGGCAAAAGTTCTATCTATTATTACTTCAGCAGCAAGGAAGAGGTATACCAGGCGGTTGTAGAAAAAGAGGCAATTTCGCTCAGGGCCCAGGTGACGGATGCAGTGAATGATCATGATGATCCGCGTGAAAAACTGCGGGCTTATATCAGTGTGAGAATGAAATCGCATGAAAAACTTCATAATTTTTATGATGCCATCAATAACGATACACTTTCTCACCTGGAATTCATTGGAATGATCCGTCAGGCATACAATAACGAGGAATTAAGAATGGTACAGGCCATTCTTGACAGTGGCGTGCAACAGAAAATCTTTTTGATAGAAGATACAGAGTTAGCTGCCATCGTGATTGTAATAGCCATGAAAGGCCTGGAAATTCCGCTGCTTACCACAAGCCGCAGCGAAAATCTGAACCGCCACCTCGACAGGATGCTTGATATCCTGCTTTATGGAATCATCATCCGCTAACCGATCAGTCTCCTGTTAAGCATCATTATCCTTTGATAGCATTCCGACATATTCGCTCTAATCCAAAATTTAAATGTTGAAATTTTCGGCCATTAAATCTTTGCTTTATTCAAAACCAACTCATAAAAATTCATACCGCTCATCCCTTTTGAGTTATCCGTCATGACTGAAATACATCAGTAAACATGGCGATATACTGTGAAAAGTACGCGCTTTAATCATATCCATATCAAAGAAATGCATAACAATAACTAACAGCTTAAAATGAAAACAAAAATTCTCATGCTAATCTTTACGATTAGCGCATTGGTAATAAGTAGTGTTAATGCGCAATCAATCCTGGTATCGCCTCAACTGAAGGAACTTATCGGGCTCTCTATAAATAAAGATTACAAGGTGGCAGAAAAAAACATTGACACAAAGATTGCTGAAATCCAAAAAAAAGCCGTCCGTTCTGCCTATATCCCGAAATTGGAATTAGGCGGTAAATATCTATATGCCTATTCTTCGGTTGATTCAAAAACCGGCGACATTGAAGGTTTTGAAAGCATCAGTAAACTCCAGGAATTTATGCTTAACCCCGCCTTTCCTGTCATGTTTCCTAACCTAGCCGGCCTGACCGGTGAAATAACAAAACTTCAGCAACTAATGGTACAACAAGGGATGCAGATGCCATCCTTTTCTAAAAACATGGAAGGAGAATTCTATGGTAACTATGTTGGGGTTGATGCTACTGCAAAAATGCTGCTATATAGCGGCGGCCAGGTGCCAAATATTTCGAAGGCATTGACCGAAAAAATAAAAGCCCAGGAAGCATTGGCTGATAAGTGTAAAGCAGATGTAATCAGTGAGGTGATTACTTATTACGACCAGCTCGCATTGCTTAACAAGTCAAAACGTGTGCTCGACGAATCAATTGTAAGATTGGCCGCTGAAAAAAAATATGCAACCGCCGCCTTGAAAAACGGGTTGGCCACATCCTTTGATACCTTAAAAATAGCTGTTGCCGATGCAAACCTGCAAGCTAAACTTGCGGAATACGAAAGCAAAAAAACACTGCTGCATCAAAAATTAGCTCAACTCACCGGTAAACCCGCATCAGCATTCGAAACATTAAATCCTGATTTACAACTTTTAATGTATGCTGATACAAGTACCGACATCAGCAACAGGGCTGAGTTCCGTGCACTTTCTGCAGGAGTTGAAGCTCAAAAATATATGCTCAGGTCAGAGAAATCCAATTACCTGCCAAAAGTTCAGGCTTTAGCATCAGCCCGCTATGATCATATTTTTAATGCCGACGCTGACATGAAAGCCCCTATACCTATGGATATGAAGATTGATAAAATAAGTTTAGGCCCTACTTTCATGGCTGGAGTAGGTTTTAAGTGGGAAATTTTAAACCGCTCAGGAGGGTCGCCTAAAGTACATCAGGCAGAACTGGAGGTGAAGAAAGCTGAGAATGCACGCGAAGAAGCACGCGAGTTGCTGCAGCTTAACCAAACCAAAGTCAGCACAAATTACAAGTCAGCGTTATCTCAGGTGGCTTACAAGTATAAACAGCGAGAGGCTGCCCGCAGAGCACTTGAGTTGGCTCAGAAGTCATATAACGAGGGGATCATTAATATTACAGAACGCCTGGCAACCGAAACTGAGATGCAAAATTCTGAACTGGAATACCTCCAGGCTGTTTTTGCAGAGCGCCAGTCGGCACTGGAATGTTACAAGGCCACCGGAGACCTGGTGCTGTCAAACATCCGTTAAAACAAAATCGAATAAAAATTAAGTTGTCCATAAATCTATAATTTGTAACGAATGAAAACAATAAACAAAAGACATTCAGGAATGCTTATCGCATTTTCAACCTTACTATTGGTCATCGCAGCAGTGAGTATTGTTGGCTGGATCGTTTTAAAACCGGAGCCCATCGTTTTGCAAGGTCAGGCAGAAGCAACTGAGGTGCGTGTTTCGGGCAAAGTTCCGGGACGTATTGGCAAGTTCCTGGTATCTGAAGGTATGACCGTAAAGAAAGGAGACACGCTTGTTTTATTGAACAGCCCTGAACTTAGTGCAAAACTTATGCAGGCTACTTCTGCCGAGGATGCTGCAAATGCGCAGAATCAGAAAGCAAACAAGGGCGCACGCGCTGAACAGATTGCCGGCGCTTATGAACTCTGGCAAAAAGCAGAAATCGGTGTTAAGCTGGCCGGTAAAACCTTCAACCGTATTCAGAATATGTTTGATGAAGGTGTTGTGCCTGCGCAAAAACGCGACGAGGCTGAAGCCAATTACCAGGCAGCCATCGCAACTTCTAAAGCAGCAAAATCGCAATACGATATGGCCATCAATGGTGCCGAAAAAGAAGACAAACTTGCTGCCGTTGCCATGGTTAACCGGGCAAAAGGCGCGGTTTCGGAAGTGGAATCCTATCTTTCGGAAACGATGTTGGTTTCTCCGATCAACGGTGAAGTATCCGATGTTTTTCCAAAACAGGGTGAACTTGTTGGGTCGGGAGCCCCCATAATGAATATTGTGGACCTGCACGATATCTGGGTCGTTTTCAATGTACGCGAAGACTTACTCGCTAGTATCAGGATCGGAAAGGAGTTTGATGCTTTTGTACCCGCCCTGGGAAATAAAACTATCAGGCTGAAAGTAAACTATATTAAAGCTATGGCCAGCTATGCCACTTTTAAAGCAACCAAAACAAATGGCGGTTTTGATGTCAAAACTTTTGAAGTGCGCGCCATTCCGGTTGCAGCTGTTGAAGGCCTGCGCCCCGGCATGAGCCTTATGGTTGATTATGAAAAACTAAAATTGAGTGAAGCAGGTAATTCCAAGTGACCCCCGGGAAAATAATCACGCATGCATGAAATAGCCATGAATAAATCTTTTCACACCAACCGAAAATGATAGTAGGCTATTCCATATGACCCGTGAAAAATGAATAATAACGTATGAAATTAACAGTAATAAGAATTCTGGAAGTTGCGAAACGGGAAATAAACCGGATGACTTCGCGCGGACTATACTTCTTAGTCGTATTGGTATTTCCAATACTGACGATCTTATTTTTCGGTTCGCTTTTCAGAGAAGGTGTTCCGACAAAAATGCCAATTGCGATTGTTGACCTCGACCAAACTGCCAGTTCGCGCAAAATCTCCCGAACGATTGATGTCACACCCATTAGTGAGGTCACCGCTTACCTCCAATCAGAATCTGAAGCCATGTCGGAATTACGTTCAGGCACAATCAATGGTTTTGTGGTATTACCAAAAAACCTGCAGGCCGACATTTATGCGTCAAGGCAACCAGTAATCAGTTACTATTACCAAAACGGATTCCTGATTGTAGGTGGACTGATGCAGAGCGACTTGACATTTAATCTGCACACCTTGTCAGGAGGTATAAATATTCAGAAACGTGAAGCCATGGGCCAGCAAAAAGAATATATTATGTCGCAGGCACAGCCCATACAGCTCAATACACACTTGCTGTTCAACCCTTCGGCAAACTATTCAATTTATATTTCTACCATCGTGCTGCCGATTATGCTACAACTATTCATACTGCTGATGACAGTGTATAGTATCGGCATCGAGATAAAGGAAAAAACATCACACGCCTGGCTGCGACTTTCGCATAAATCGATCGTTATAGCGCTGACCGGGAAATTATTACCCTATACCGTCATGTTCTTTACCATAATGATGTTTCAGAATTTCATGCTGTATAAGGTGATGCAGATACCTATGCAAACAAGCCTGGGATGGCTGATGCTAGGTTCGCTGTTATTTGTGCTCGCTTATCAGGCTATCGGAATTTTCTGTATAGGATTACTTCCGCTATTGCGCCACGCCATCAACCTGGCTGCATTTTACGGCATACTGGCACTCACGCTGTGTGGATTCTCCTTTCCTATCGAGTCGATGCCACCTGTATTTCAATACTGGGCCAGCGGGTTCCCGGTAAGGCACTATATGCATATATTTCAAAGCCAGCTACTTGCCGGATTCGAATTAAAATACGCATTGGTATCGTATCTCTACCTGCTGTTATTCATACTGCTGCCTGTTATCATCATCAGCCGGCTTAAATCAGCGCTGATTTATCAGCGCTTTATCGAAAACGTACATGAAACCCCTGCTGAAAACAGGCGATAACCACCTTAGCGATCAGCAATCCAGCTGTTTAAAGCTGCAATTAAAAAATGCAAACAATGGAAAGTAATAACATAAATATATTCCGGCAGATCAGGGAAGGGCTCTACAATACGCTCAGGATCTGGTTGCGCGAATTCCAGCTTATATTTTCGGATGTAGGCGTGATGGTTATTATTTTTGCTGTTCCCTTAGTTTATCCTTTGCTATATTCATTTATATATTATCCTGAAGTGGTGCGGGACTTGCCCATCGCAGTGGTCGACCTCTCGCAGTCATCGGATAGCCGCCGGTTAACCCGGAGTCTTGATGCTACTCCTGATTTGAAAGTAACTTCAAAATGTGTATCAATGGATGAAGCCATATTGCTGTTCAAGAAACGGGAAGTACACGGAATCATTCAGATACCGGAAACATTCAGCACTGACATCGCATTGAAGCGCCAGACAACAATTTCAGCTTATGCCGATATGGGATATTTTCTGTATTATAAAGCTGTGATGACCGGCACAAACTTTGTAGCCCTCGAAACAGGGAACCAGATTCAGCGAATCAACCTTATGAATGATGGATTAACCCAAAAGCAGGCAGAAGTGACTGCTGAACCCTTGAAACTTGTTGATAATGCCATGGCCAATCAGTCAGGAGGTTTTGCGAGCTATGGCATACCTGCCGCGCTGATCCTGATTATTCAGCAAACGCTGATCCTGGCTATTGGTATTATGGCCGGCACTGCCCGCGAACGCCATCCTTTTGGCAACCTGGTTCCATTTGATCGAAAACGGATGGGAACACTGCGTATAGTGGCAGGCAAAACTGCCGCCTATTTCACCATTTATGCGCTGCTATGTGTATATATGCTGGGTATGATTCCTCGGTGGTTCGGTTATGCACATTCAGCTGATTTTGTTGAAATCATTGCACTTATAACGCCGTTTCTGTTATCAACCATATTTTTCGGAATAACGCTGTCGGTGGCTTTCAAAAACAGGGAAAGTGCCATGATGCTCTACCTGTTCACATCAATACCTTTGTTATTTTTATCAGGAATAATATGGCCCTTATCAAATTTCAGCCCGCTATGGCTGACTGTACGTGAAATATTCCCTTCCTCCAATGCCATGGTTGGATTTATCAAAATGAACTCGCTTGGCGCAACCATTTTCGAAACAAGAAAAGAGATCATGTCCCTGTGGATGCAATCCGGAATTTACTTCCTCACAGCATGCCTTGTATATGGCCGCCAGGTAAACATCTCGGAACACATGCGCAGCTCATTGGCACTTCAACCATTCAGCGCAATACGCCAAAAAATAGCAAAAAGGCAGGCACAGGGGTAATTCGGGCCATTCAGCCAAAACCGGATTGCATAGATAACCTTTCGCTTCTATGCTGATTCGTCATATCTTTACTTCTTTGGCGTAATAATGTTACCTTTAAAGTGGCATACCCCACCAAAAACTTAAACTCCATATGAACACTTATTGCTAATTAACCGTTTTATCAGGATATGAACGCTTCTTCACTGGTTACGCCCGCTATCAAAGTCAGCAATATCGTAAAATCCTTTAAGGATGTTAATGCGGTAAAAGGAATAAGCATGGAAGTCGCCGACGGAGAATTTGTTGCATTACTCGGTCCCAATGGTGCAGGAAAAACAACACTGGTTGAGATGATTGAAGGCTTGCAGCTCCAGGATTCAGGTGACATCCTGATCATGGGAAAATCCTGGAAAAATCACCGGACCGAACTTCAGCGCATGCTCGGCATTTCGCTCCAGGAAACACGGTTCATCGACAAGTTAACTGTACTGGAAACCCTTGATCTGTTTGCAAGTTTCTTCGATATACCTGATTCACGCATTACCGAGATTCTCAATCTGGTGGACCTGGGCACCAAGGCAAAGTCCTATGTGGTAAATCTATCAGGTGGTCAGCGCCAGCGGCTTGCACTGGGATTGGCCCTGCTGCATGAACCCCGGATTCTGCTGCTCGACGAACCAACCACCGGCCTCGATCCGACTGCCCGCCGGGAAATATGGACGATCCTCATGCGCCTCAAACAGGAAAAGGGTACTTCCATGATCCTTACCACGCATTATATGGAAGAAGCAGAATATCTCTGCGACCGCATCATTATCCTGCACCAGGGCAGTATCCTTGCCCAGGGAACAATGAAAGAACTCATACAGAAAAACGGTCTGGGTGAAATTATCGAACTTGGCCTTACCCAACCTTTCGACTACGAAAAATTGAATGGCCGCTTTGGCATCACTCATATAGCACCATCAACCGACGGCAGTTCTTTACATCTGGGCGTCAACAGTATTGTGGAATCCATGCCCCTGATACTGGCGTATTTAAAGGAAAACAATGTCTCACTTGCCCATCTGGGCAGCCGGCAAATGACCCTCGACGATCTTTTTATAACCATGACAGGCCGTCGCCTGCACGAAGAGCATAACTGATCACAAAAATATGAAGCAGTTTATCCAACTCACATTCATTCAATTCAAGGAGTTCTACCGTGAGCCGGCAGCCCTGTTCTGGTCCTTCCTGTTTCCCATTCTGATGGCCTGGGGCCTGGGCATCGCCTTTTCGGGTCAGAAGGATACTGTGCGCAATATTGCCGTAATCAACGGACAGGCCGGCCAGATAACAGCACTGAATACATTGATTGAAACCCGCGCGAAATTGGTTCCCTCCCATAGTGGCGCCTCCCATAAGCATGAGTTGATCGTACAGAATCAAAAACTGGGTAAAACGACCTTCAATTTTTTTTCAACTTCATGGGATAGCGCCATTGTGCTGCTGAAACGGGGCAGTATTTCGCTAATCCTCGACGACCGCCAGGCTCAGCCTGTATATCACTTTGACCCCGCCAATGCCGAGGCACAACTGATATACCTCAATCTGAAAGCCTTATTCAGCAATCAAAATCTGATAGGAGAATCTGCATCCATCCAACCCCTCACCGTCAAGGGAACACGCTATATTGATTTCCTGGTGCCGGGTCTGATGGCTATGGGTATCATGAGTTCCTGCCTCTGGGGGATCAGCTATTCGCTGATCGAGAAACGTTCAAAGAAATTGCTGCGTCGTATGGTTGCCACACCCATGAAAAAATCATATTTCCTGGCTTCACAATTTATATCGCGGCTGGCGCTTACATTCACCGAAACAGCTGTTCTGATCCTCTTTGCCTACTTCTATTTCGGCATGCGCGTGCAGGGCAGTATCCCCGCACTCGTAGCGGTGCTGGTCAGCGGCAACCTGGTGTTTATCGGCATAGCCATCCTCATATCGTCACGCACTTCCAAAACTGAAGTCGGCAATGGTCTGATCAACGCCATAACCATGCCCATGATGGTGCTCTCAGGTATATTTTTCAGCTACTATAATTTTCCTGAATGGACCATTCCGATTATCCGGCTGATGCCGCTCACCATGTTTGCCGACAGTATCCGCAGCATTTTTACCGAAGGAGCCGGGTTTTACGAAACCGGCCCCGCCATTGCGATGATGACGGGTATTGGACTGATATCTTTCGTTGTGGGCGAGCGTATTTATAAATGGTCGTAAATTCAAACGTTCCTTAATTAGAACAAATCATGAACTATCGATATCTAGGAAATTCAGGTCTCAAAGTTTCGGAAATTTGTCTGGGTGTCATGACCTTTGGCGGCGACACCATTCATAACGAGGTTGCACATGTTGGACAAAAACAGGCCGATGAGCTTGTAAGCGCGGCTCTTGACCACGGTGTCAATTTCTTCGATTCAGCTGATGTTTATGCGGACGGCAAAGCTGAAATACTCCTGGGCAAAGCCCTGGGCGCCCGCAGAAATGAAGCCGTTATTGCGACCAAGGTGCGTTTCAGGCTTGGAAGCGGTCAGAATGATGTCGGGCTCTCGCGGCATCATATCATTAAAAGCTGCGAGGCCAGTCTGAAGCGGCTGGGTACCGATTATATCGATCATTATCAGATCCACAGTTTTGATCCGCGCACACCCGTTGAAGAGACCCTGCGCGCCCTCGACCAGCTGGTAAAGAGCGGAAAAGTGCGCTACCTCGGATGCTCCAACCTCATGGCATGGCAAATGATGAAGATGCTTGGCATGAGCGAAAAACTGAACCTCGAAAAATTTGTTACCACGCAACTCTATTATTCCATCGGTACAAGGGACATCGAACACGAGCTTGTCCCGCTGTGCCTCGACCAGAAAATGGGAATTTTATGCTGGAGCCCGCTTTCCGGCGGATTCTTCACAGGAAAATACCGCAGGGGGCAGCCGCTGCCAAAGGAGTCCCGACGTTCAGATCCGAATGCCAAATCACTTCGCTGGTGGCCTGTTGACGAAAACAAAGGATATGCCATTGTTGAGGAACTCGACCGGATCAGCAAAAAACTCAATGCCACTATCGCCCAGACAGCCCTAAGCTATATCCTGAAAAAGCCTGCCGTAACTTCAGCTATCATTGGCGCCAGCACAATGGCACAGATGCTTAGTAACTTTAAAGCAAGTGATATTGAACTTGGCGGGGATGATTTCAATTTCCTGGATGATCTTAGCCGGCCGGTGGTACCCTATCCGCTTTGGCACCAAAACTACTCGGATGACCGTTAATAGGAAGTGCCTTAGTGAAGTGCCTTAAAAAAGTGCCTAAAGTTGGGAGTGCCTT
>JBBRRV010000087.1:0-12711 GCA_038246075.1 Bacteroidales bacterium | reverse complement strand
CGCGATGCATTAAGGGCATGTCCCTCGGCATCTACGGCAAAGTTATGGTATCCCGAAAAATCTTCGCGTGCGCAGAAGTACATGTAATTATGCCTGCGGTAATTTAACACAGCGTCAATGGACGAAATGGAGGGGAGGCATATGGGGCCTGGAGGAAGTCCTAAATACATATAGGTATTATAGGGTGAGTTGATGCGTTTATACTCATTTAATACCCGCTTTATCGAGAAATCCCCGAGTGCGAATACCAGTGTGGGGTCGGCTTGCAACAGCCAGCCCATGTGCAGCCTGTTAATGTACACACCGGCAATATCCGGTTTCTCCTTGTCGCGGTTTGTCTCTTTTTCCACGATGGAGGCCAGAGTCATTACTTCTGTGCGGTTTAGACGTATATCGGTCAGTTTTGCCACCCTCGCCGCATTCCAGAATTTCTTGTATTCCTGTGCCATCCGGTCCACAAAGCTTTTCGCGGTGATGTTCCAGTAAACCTGGTATGTGTTGGGGATGAAAAGCGTCAGGACATTACTGGGCGTCATTCCTAAACTTGCCACATAACTTGAATCTTTCAGCAATCTGATGATGGATGTGGAATCGGCTTCAATTTCCTTGCTGATGCGTCCGGCAAGCTCTTCCTTATTGCGGATATTGTTGAATATCAGCTGCACTGCATCCTGGTTGCCCGAGCGAAGTTTATTGATGAGGCTGGTATTGCTCATGCCATTTACTATCCTGTAGCGACCAGGTCTGACATGGTTGGGATATCTCTTAAACTCCGCTGCCCATTCAAAGGATTTCCGGTTAATGATCAATCCATTATGATACAGGATCGACTTCACCTGCTCAAATGTTGAATTGGTCGGGATATAGACATAGGTCGGGGATTTACCTTCCACCCATACATTGTCGGAGTAGAAGGAATGGTAAATATAATATCCCACACCGGCTGCCGCTATAATTAGAAGAAGCAGAAAATTGCGTAAAATGCGATTGAATATAGAACGTTTCTTATTCCGCCGGCGGACGACACCATAGTAATCTTTCATATCAGTAGGAATTTAGCATTTTAGTGTTAAGCCTCTTTAGGATTAATGCACTGGAGCATCAATTCATGGTGCCAGTTTCCCCTGTGCCGGAGCCAGTCTTTTTTTTCACCGCATTTTACAAAGCCTTGTTTGTTAAATAATGCAATACTGATATTATTTTCTTTATCAATATTGGAATAAAGCTGGTGCAGTTCGAGCACAGTAAATGCATAATTTTTCAAAAGGCCCAGGGCCTCAGATGCATAACCTTTGCTTCTGTAAGCAGCTGTGATTAGGATTCCAACTCCTGCGCGATGGTTTACAGGGTCAAAGTCGAAAAGGTCTATGCTTCCGATGGTCGGTTTGATGATCCCCGCAACGTTGAGGTCGATCATCAGGCGGAGTTGTTTGTTCGTATAGATATCATTCTGGGCATTCAGCAGGTACTGCTCCAGCACGAAGTGCGAGAAGGGAGCAAGGGTATTTCCCAAATGCCAGATTTCAGGGTCGTTTTCCCATTCATAAAGCATTTCAATATCGGCGGGTTCCACAGCACGCAAATGTACTTCCGGACCTGTCATAATTCCATCAGATGTTGATTTCGCCACTGTATACAAATGTTGCCGGTCCCGAGAGCCGTATGTTTGTAAAAGTTACTCCGTTTCTTTCAAAGCGCACGGCAAGCTTACCTCCGCGTGTGGTAACCTCATAGCTGTTGCGACCGGTAAATACAGATGCAGCTATGGCCGAAGCCGTCACACCGGTGCCGCAGGATAAGGTTTCGGCTTCTACACCTTTTTCATAGGTCCGGACATAAATCTGGTCATCATCATGGCTGACAAAATCGACATTAATTCCTATTGGTGCGTAATCAGGAGCATATCTGATGCCGGCACCTTCCGTCATGATGTCAATGCTGTCAGGCTCCTCCACAAACCTGACAAAATGTGGAGTCCCGGTATTCAGAATGACAAAATGGTCTCCGACTTCTTTAGGGATAACATCTTTCATGCTTAATTCTACCTGGGAAGTATGATCGTCGAGGACCTCAATCCTGGCGTCATGAGGGCCATCTGCTGCCATAAAATGCGCATTGGCCCCTACTAGGCCAAGACGGTTTGCAAAAGCAGCAATACATCTTCCACCGTTGCCGCACATAGTGGCCGGACTTCCGTCGGAATTGTAATACACCATCCTGAAATCATACCCTTCAATGGTTTCGAGCAGTAATAAACCATCAGCCCCCATACCAAAATGTTGGTCACACAGCAGTGCAATCGCCTGATTATCGCAGGCGAATAGGCCATTGCGATTATCGATCAGGATAAAGTCGTTTCCGGTTCCCTGGTATTTTTGAAATTTAAGTTTCATTGCAGGCTGTCATCTTATTATTATGTTGCAAATTATCTTTTTAATATTCGATTGTTACTTCTGGATTCGCTGACAGGAATATTTCACCATGTAGTATACTTGCTTTTCTTATTCCCGGTAACGCTTCTGTTATTTTCAGGAGTCTTACTACCTCCACCATCACAAAGATATAAATTAGCATCCAAAGCCCATAGGAATATGTTCTTGCATAGCGAAGATGATCATATTGGACCTTTCATCACTGTGTTGAAAAACATATGACAAGCCTGGGGAATTTGATCAAAAGGTGCACATGTTAATTAACATTCTTTAACAGCTATAACGACAATATTGGCATTATGATTGCGTTTGAGGATTTATAATAAAAATATAATAAAAATTTACCGGTTTAAATGATAACATTTTGCTGCGTTTTAAGTCAAACTAAACAGCAAATAAATTGTTAAGATAACTTGATAAATTCTGTGAAGCGATGAAATAGCCATGATGGGTTAATCATCAACTGAAGATGATATTCGTATAATCATGGCATATTCAATGTGACCCGTAAAAAATAAATAATAACACATGAAAAGATTTGCCAGTTTATTAATAGTAGCCGTTCTCGGTGGTTTTATATCATTAGGATTGTACAGTCTTATAGAGAACAGGCATTCTCCTGTTACAGGAGTTCCTTTAACCCAGGTGCCTGCACAGTTAGCTGGTTATTCAAGTGTGGCCGATAGCCAGTTATTACCTGATTTTACTGTGGCTGCCAATTTGACTGTTCATGCCGTTGTACACATCACAACAGAATATGCCCACAAAAACGGCTTGTACGATAATTATTTCAATTTCAGGGATCTCTTTGGCGATCGTGCACCTGATAATGATCAGCAACCTTTGATGGCTTCAGGTTCGGGAGTCATTATTGCAAAGGATGGATATATTGTTACAAACAATCACGTGGTGCAGGATGCTTCAAATATTGAAGTTACCCTTAACGACAAGCGCACTTATACTGCGCGTGTCATTGGCACCGATCCCTCCACAGATCTGGCTTTGATTAAAATAGATGAAACGAATCTTCCTTATATCAACTATGGTAATTCCGACGAGGTGAAAATAGGGGAGTGGGTACTCGCCGTTGGAAATCCATTTAACCTTACATCAACGGTTACCGCCGGCATTGTGAGTGCAAAGGCCCGCAACATTAACATCCTGGGAACCCCCGACGGTTCGGCTATCGAATCGTTTATCCAGACGGATGCAGCGGTTAATCGTGGCAACAGTGGTGGTGCCCTGGTGAATACCAGGGGGGAACTCATCGGTATAAATGCAGCCATTGCCTCAGGCAACGGGTTTTATGCCGGTTACTCATTTGCGATTCCCGTGAATATTGTAAAAAAGGTTGTTGGAGACCTCATGGAGTTCGGCGAAGTTCAGCGCGCCTTTATTGGTGTTTCCATACAGGAAGTTGATAGTAAATTAGCCAAGGAGGAGGGACTAAAAGAATTACGCGGCGTATATGTAGCCGAAGTCCTCGATAATGGCTCTGCTCAGGAATCGGGTCTTCATAAAGGTGATATCATTGTTGCCATCAATGGTCAGGCTGTTAACAGCCGTTCTGAATTGCTCGAATTGATCGGTCAACACCGGCCCGGCGACAAGGTAAATGTTCTTGTATCGCGCGATAGCAAGGAAATGGCATACAATATAAAGTTGCGCAATAAGGAAGGGAACACGAAGGTCGTAAAACCTGAGGCTCAAAATATTGATGAATTGCTTGGCGCATCGTTCACCCCTGCACCTTCTGAATTAATGAAAAAACTCGCCATAGATCACGGCATCCAGGTTACCGCTTTAAAAGATGGTATCCTGAGGGAGGCAGGAATAAAGCCAGGATTCATCATAACAGAGGTGGATAAAAAACCGGTACACAGTCCTTCAGATATAAAACAAGCTTTGGCTAATAAATCGGGAGGAGTCCTTATTGGGGGAATTTATCCTAACCGCACACGCGCATATTACGGATTCGGTTTGTGAAAAAACAATGACTAAAAGTAAACTATTTAAAATCAGTCAAAATAAATATTGTACATTAAACGTTTAAATATTAACTTTGCAATTTTCAACTTCAGACACATATTTGTTTGTAAGTCATACGAATACAATAATTATGAAAAATAATGAGACAACTTAAAATATCGAAGTCAATCACTAATCGTGAAACCGCTTCGCTTGACAAATACCTTCAGGACATCGGTAAAGAAGAACTGATTACCGCTGATGAAGAAGTATTATTAGCACAGCGAATTAAAGCGGGCGATCAGTGGGCTTTGGAAAAACTTACCAAGGCAAATTTGCGTTTTGTAGTATCTGTTGCTAAACAATATCAGAACCAGGGCTTAAGTCTTCCCGATTTGATCAATGAAGGTAACCTGGGCCTGATTAAAGCTGCACAACGATTTGACGAAACAAGAGGATTCAAGTTCATTTCGTATGCAGTTTGGTGGATTCGTCAGTCCATCCTTCAGGCTTTGGCTGAGCAATCGCGTATTGTGCGACTTCCGCTTAACCAGGTAGGATCGCTCAATAAAATCAAGAAGGAATCATCGCGTCTCGAGCAGAAATTTGAACGTCCGCCATCAGCGGAAGAGATAGCTGAGGCACTTGAAATACCACATTACAAAATTGATGCAGCGCTTAAAATATCTACCAAATACGTCTCGATGGACGCGCCTTTGACGGATGATGAGGATACCAAATTTATCGATCTGTTTATTGATGAAGATTCTCCGGTAACCGATGCAGGACTCATGCGGGAATCACTGGCCAAGGAAATTCAACGTTCACTGGCTACTTTATCCGAAAAAGAGCGTGATGTAGTGAACCTGTATTACGGACTTGGCATGAATCATGGGCTTACACTCGAGGAAATAGGAGCTAAATTTGACCTTACCCGTGAGCGTGTGCGGCAAATTAAAGAGAAGGCCATACGCCGGCTCAAGCACAACTCGCGCAGCAAACTGCTCAAGTCCTATCTTGGCCAATAACCGGTTTTGTTATAAAATTTGAGGGGATTATTTTTTGAAAAAAAAGTAATCCCCTTTTTTTTATCTTTGAAGCAGCATTTATGCATAAAACAAAGCGGAATATCAACCAAAATTTACGTGCACCACATGGAGAACCAGGAAAACAATCATGCGAACCAGCATTTTGAGCACACACTTAAAAACTGGATATCAGATGAAAAAGCGGCCACTGCGTTTATCAGTGTAATTGCCAGGTTATGGTTCGATAAGTCGGTGGAATTAATTCTGTTCCGGCGCCAGCTGCTCGAGCGCAGCGCCAGTTCAATTCTCAGCAAGCATTCATACGCAGACCTGATTATTAAGAAACCGTTAAAAATACAGGATTCGCTGATGCTTGCAGAAGCCATGCTGAATACGGACCTTGCACCGGCGCGTATTGATATTGGCCGGCTTAACCAGGAATGGATTGAGGAAAAAGGGAACTATGCTGATGTGAATGATTTTCTGAAATCGAAACTGCATTATATCGTAGGCGTAGCTCCGCGCAGTAAAAAAGTGCAGGATGTGGTGCTTTATGGTTTTGGCAGGATTGGCAGGCTTGCTGCCCGTCAGTTGATCAATGGCTCTGGCAACGGATCGCAGTTGCGTCTCAGGGCCATTGTTACCCGTTCTGCCTCCGATGAAGACATACGCAAAAGAGCCTCACTCTTCCGCAAGGATTCAGTACATGGCCAATTTAATGGAATTGCCGTTGAGCATATTGATGATCAGACATTTCATGTAAACGGACATGTGATTCATATGCTGAGTGCAAAAAATCCTGAAGATATAGATTACACTGCCTATGGTATTCACGATGCTTTGCTGATTGACAATACGGGCGTATTCCGCGACCGGGAGAATCTCAGCCGCCATCTGAAAGCCAAAGGGATCAGCAAAGTATTGTTGACTGCCCCGGGCAAAGGCGATATCCCAAATGTCGTTTATGGTGTGAACCAGGAAAGTCTCGACCTGGATAAGGAAACCATATTTTCAGCAGCCTCCTGCACCACCAATGCCGTTGTGCCAGCGTTGAGCGTGATCGAGACCGAGTTGGGCATCATTCGTGGACATATCGAAACCATTCATTCCTATACCAACGACCAGAACCTCCTGGACAATTACCACAAAAAAGCACGCAGAGGCCGATCAGCCGCACTCAACATGGTGATTACCGAAACAGGAGCAGCATCGGCTGCTGTAAAGGCTGTCCCCAGCCTGAAGAATAAACTTACCGCTAACTCTGTAAGGGTTCCAACGCCCAATGTTTCACTGGCAATTCTTTCACTGAACGTTAGCCGCGAAGTTACACGCGAGGAAGTGAATGAAATGTTGCGCATTGCATCGCTCAAAGGAACACTTATCGAACAGATCAGGTATTCAACATCCAGCGAACTGGTTTCCAGCGACTGTATCGGCGATTCATGTGCCTGCATTTTCGATAGCGTAGCAACACTCGTCTCCGACGATCACAGGAATATAGTGCTTTACCTCTGGTATGATAACGAATTTGGTTATACCAGCCAGGTAATCAGGCTCGCCAAGCATATTGGTCAGGTGAAGAGTTATCGTTATTATTGATTTCATAAGATATTATTTTTTTTCACGGGTCATATGGAACAGCCTGATACCATATTCAACTGGTATGAAGATGTTTACTCACAAATTGTTTATTTTAATGGTGGCCGTGAGGTCGCTGCGCATAGTTGCTCATGGGTATTTCATTTTTTATTCAGTACTTTTGCTTTTCATCAGCGACTTAATTTACTGCTGATACACAATTTTAAGTGCCATATTTTGTTAATTATTAAATAAAATAAAAAAAATGTTCAAAAGGGTATAACCATTTTACTTTTTTTGGATATATAAAGCAACCAAATTTGTCGTTTAATTCTCATGGGAATGTTCCCGTTAAGTAATTTTAATGATATTATTTCAGAAAGCATAAGATGAAGATATTGATAGCCGAAGATAATTTCCTGAATCAAAAGATTATAGGGGTTCTTATCAAGCGCATGGGGTGGGCTTGTATGATTGTAAATGATGGTGTTGAAGCCGTGGAAGAATACCTGAAGGGTGGATATGATGTAATTTTAATGGACATTGATATGCCCAGGATGGATGGTTTTGAAGCTACAAGCATCATTCGTACTTATAATGTTGACATCCCTATTATTGCGATTACAGCCTATACTGAAAACCTGGTCCGTGAAAAAAGTCTTAAAGTTGGGATGAATCATTTTCTGGCCAAACCCTACGATAAAGTACTCATCTACGATACGATCATGAAATGTGTGGAAAAGGCTAAAGTTGCCTGACATACCCTGATCTTTCAGCATCCTTCCTTTTTGCATCTCCTTCCGTGTTAATGCAATACGTAAAAATTTTAGCGGAAATGCCGGGGGTCCATGTGGATTCGTACCTTTGCTTTCCATAAAGCAGTCATCAGTCGGCTGGTTTCCAATCCATGAAAGTCCTTTATTTCAACGAACGATAAAAATCGTTCGGCTTACCGTGATGATAACCATGGGGTTGATCAACGTCAATTACTATTGTTTGAATTATAGTTATTTCAAAGTTGCAAAGGACCTGGATTATTAAGACTGAAAATCATGGTTACAAAAATGAATGTTATCTGATCCGGAGCGATGATAACATTGGCGGGTGTATAAAAAATATTAAAAAGATAATTGTTCAGTAATTATGTCAGAAACAAAGTACATTTTTGTGACCGGTGGTGTTGCTTCATCACTCGGCAAGGGTATAATCTCCGCTTCATTAGCCAAGCTTCTCGTGGCACGTGGTTTTACAGTGACAATTCAAAAGCTTGATCCATACATCAATATCGATCCCGGGACACTTAATCCTTATGAACACGGCGAATGCTTTGTGACTGAAGATGGTGCAGAGACCGATCTCGATCTTGGACATTATGAGCGATTCTCTAATGTGCCAACATCCCAGGCAAATAATGTTACAACTGGCCGCATTTATCTGTCAGTGATAGAAAAAGAAAGACGTGGTGATTATTTAGGCGAAACCGTTCAGGTTATTCCACATATTACAGATGAAATCAAGAGCAGGGTAAAGATACTGGGAAACAGTGGTGCCTATGATTTCGTAATCACCGAGATTGGCGGAACAGTCGGCGATATTGAATCGCTTCCCTATATTGAAGCTGTTCGACAGATGAAATGGGAAATGGGGTTCAGGTGTGTGGTCATTCACCTTACCCTTGTGCCTTATCTGGCAGCGGCCGGTGAACTTAAAACAAAACCAACCCAGCACTCTGTTAAAACATTGCTGGAGTCGGGCGTTCAGCCTGATATCATCGTATGCCGG
The DNA here is from genome assembly GCA_038246075.1 of Bacteroidales bacterium. Taxonomy (GTDB): domain Bacteria; phylum Bacteroidota; class Bacteroidia; order Bacteroidales; family DASVHX01; genus DASVHX01. The sequence goes on along the minus strand of JBBRRV010000087.1, from coordinate 3,923 downwards.
ACCGAAAAACACCTTTCTCAAAATCTGAAAGATAAAATCGCGCTGTTCTGTAATGTTTCGCCTACTGCAGTTATTGAATCAATCGATGCGGAGACAATTTATGATGTTCCGCTACTGATGCGCGATGAACGACTTGATCAGGAAGTGCTGAGCCTTTGCAGGATACGCACCCGCAAGACTGCCGACCTGGCTAAATGGGAGGACTTTCTTTACAAACTTAAACATCCGCTGTCGGAAGTGACCATTGGACTTGTCGGCAAATATGTTGAACTCAAGGATGCCTATAAATCCATCAGTGAGTCTTTGATTCATGCCAGCGCAGTGAACCAATGCAAGGTAAATGTGAAAATGCTGCATTCCGAAACGATCAATGATTCGACAGTGAAGCATTTACTGCAGGACCTGGATGGCATTCTTGTAGCTCCGGGATTTGGCGAACGCGGCATAGAAGGCAAGATCATCGCCATCCGTTATGCAAGGGAAAATAAAGTTCCATTTCTGGGTATATGCCTGGGCATGCAATGTGCTGTAGTCGAATTCGGCCGGAACGTGCTTGGATTTAAAGATGCACATTCCACCGAAATGAATCCGGATACGGCTTATCCTGTGATTGCGCTCATGGAAGAGCAGAAAAAAATTCTTTTAAAGGGCGGTACCATGCGCCTTGGTGCATATCCCTGCACAATCCGCAAAACATCTCTGGCGCACTCCATATACGGCAAAACGGAGATCAGCGAGCGTCACCGCCACCGCTATGAATTTAACAACAAGTACCTTGCTGATTATGAAAATGCCGGCATGCTGCCTGTAGGCATGAATACAGCGAACAACCTGGTGGAGATGATCGAATTGAAGGATCATCCATGGTTTGTGGGGATACAGTTCCATCCCGAATATAAAAGTACCGTGGCAAATCCGCATCCGCTCTTTGTTCATTTTGTCAAAGCTGCAATGGCATACAGGCGCAGAATTACGAAATAACTAAAAAGTCTAAATTCTCCTAATTAGTGTATCTTTGCCCGAATTTTCGGCATACTAATCCGCTTTATATCAATGAATAAAAATACTGTTTTCGGCTTACTGTTAATTTTCGTCATCCTTATCGGTTACAGCTACTGGACAACTCCTTCAAAAAAGGAAGTCCTCCTGATGAAAAGATCGTATGACTCGCTTGCCATTGTGCGCCAGGCCGACTCCATTGCCGCAGTGCAGGCTCTCGTAAAAAACAAGGCACTTGCTGATACGGCGCAAAAGGCTGCTGTTGCTGATACTTCAACAATATCTCCCCGTAATGGCGATAACAATAAGTTCGGGTCCTTTGCTTCCTCAGCAATAGGAAAAGATGCCTTTTATACGGTTTCTAACGAACTGATGACCTTGAAAATATCAGCCAAAGGGGGCAAGATTCATTCCATTTTCCTGAAGAGATATCAGACCTACGATTCACTGCCACTATCTCTCTTTGATGGCGATTCTTCCCGCTTCGGACTTGAATTCTATACCCAGGATCTTAAATTCATCAATACCAATGATCTTTATTTTAAGCCCTACTTCAATGGAAAAACCGTTGCAGGCGGCAATTATACCGTAAGCGGTAAAGATTCCCTGCAATTTGTTATGCAACTCAGTCCTTCCGCTGATTCCGGTGCTGATCCCAAGCATTTTATTCAATTTGTATATACTTTAAAAGGCGACGATTACAGAATTGGCATAGCTGCAAAGTTTGCAGGCATGCAGGATGTAATGGCCCAGAATACAAGGGACCTCAATCTGGACTGGAAAGTTAACCTGATAAGGCAGGAGAAAAATCTTGAGAACGAACGAAACCAGGCTACGATATTTTATATGGACAACACCGGGGAAGTGAGCAACCTCTCCGAGACCAAGGATAAAAAGGAAAAGATTACAACACCGGTAAAATGGATTTCCTACAAGCAACAGTTTTTTGCTGTTACGTTAATTTCGAATTCCAATTTTAACAGCGCCGAGATGGAGACTGTTACGACAAGCAAATCAAAAGTCGGACGGTCGGTTAAGAATATGCAATCATCCATCATCATTCCTTTTGATCCTTCAAAGGACCAGCGAGTGGATATGTCGATGCTGGCAGGACCATTAAAATACAAATTACTCCGGAAACTTGACCTTAACCTCGAACGGCAGATTCCGCTGGGTTGGAGTTTCTTCCTCCTCGCCTGGATCAACCGTTTTGCAGTTCTGCCTGTTTTCAACTTCCTTGAAGGATTTAACCTCAATTACGGAATTATCATTCTCATTCTTACGGTTCTTTTGAAGGTATTGTTGTTACCCATCGCCTATAAAACCTATCTCTCATCGGCCAAGATGCGTTTGCTGAAGCCTGAGGTTGATGAAATCGGTCTTAAATTCCCCAAAAAGGATGATGCCATGAAAAAGCAGCAGGCCACGATGGCACTGTATAAAAAGGCAGGCGTAAATCCAATGGCAGGCTGCGTGCCGATGTTGCTGCAAATGCCAATTCTGATCGCCATGTTTAGATTCTTCCCGGCTTCTATTGAGTTGCGACAGCAAGCTTTCCTCTGGGCACATGACCTTTCAAGCTACGATTCCATTTTGAATCTCGGATTCACGATTCCATTCTATGGCGATCATGTGAGTCTCTTCTGTCTGCTCATGACCATTTCAACCATACTCTATACCAAGATGAACAATGACATGATGGCTTCCAGCCAGCAGATGCCGGGTATGAAAACAATGATGTACCTGATGCCAATCATGTTCCTGGGATTCTTTAACAGCTATTCATCAGGATTGAGCTACTATTATCTGCTGGCCAACCTTTTCACATTTGCCCAGATGTTCATTATCCGCCGCTTTGTAAATGAAGATAAACTGCATGCCCAGCTCCAGGAAAACAAGAAGAGGGTTGTCGTTAAGTCCGGATTTCAAAAACGGCTTGAAGAAATGTCGAAACAGCAAGGGAAACGCAAATAGACTCTGCCTTTCCAAACGATAAAAACCACCTTCGCCCTGTTTATGGACGAAGGTGGTTTGTTTTTTTTGTTAACAGCGGGGCAATCCACTCCGGTTTCTTTTCTGAACACACGTCTATCACCCACGCGGCACGGCGCGATAACGGTTCTTCATTTGCCATGAGGAGTTTCCACAATTCCCGGAAAAGAGCAGGGTGGTCAAAAATCACTGCTGCAACAAAATCTGTCTGAGCCCGGGAATGCTCTTCAAGTAATAAAGTTGAAACATCCATTTGGCTATTATTTAATTTCAAAAATAAGACAATCCGGAAACGGGATGCCAAAATTAGTTGAACAATTAGTATGTTTTTGATGTTTAATGTCAACGCTGAATGATTAAACGTTCAAACGATCAAACGTTCAAACGATCAAACCTATAAACCATTCAAAGTATCGAACAATTAAACAAACTCATTAATTTAATAAACTATGAAAATTTATGCAACCTTAATGCTGGCGCTGATGAGCTTTGCCGTATTTGCCCAGCCGGCAAGATCCTTCTATAGCTTTAAAACAACGACGATCGACGGAAAACCTTTCAGTCTCGCAAGCCTGAAAGGGAAAAAAGTCCTTCTGGTAAATACGGCTTCCCAATGCGGGAACACACCTCAGTATGCTAAATTGCAGGCACTTTATGATCAATACAAATCGAAAAATTTCGTGATCATTGGATTTCCGGCCAACAATTTCGGAGGTCAGGAGCCGGGAACCAATAAGGAGATAAAGAACTTCTGTACCGAGAATTATAAGGTCACTTTCCCAATGATGGAAAAAATTTCCGTGAAAGGTGATGATGCAGATCCTATCTACAAATGGCTTACCTCGAAAGCTGAAAATGGTGTAATGGATGCCGAAGTCACCTGGAATTTTCAGAAATTCATGATTGATGAAAACGGTAAACTCGTCGGGATG
>JBBRRV010000086.1:0-12713 GCA_038246075.1 Bacteroidales bacterium | reverse complement strand
CTTACACTGTGTTGTAAAGATATGATTTTTCAGGTATGGATGGGACTAATGTTTGTACATTGCAGCTATTCAGCCATTTATTTGTTTGAATAAAATTGTAATTTTATCGTTTTAAAACACGAAATGATTTATCAGATAATTTCATACTTACCATTAATTGCAGCTAAATGAAAGAATTATATCCGCTCAAATTCAAACCCATCTTCAAGGATAAAATCTGGGGAGGAGCAAAAGTTAAGACGCTCTATGGCCTCGATTTTGAGCCGCTTCCCAATTGCGGCGAAGTATGGTCACTATCAGGATACCCGGGAAATATAAGCATGGTTCAAAACGGATTCCTTGCCGGGAACGAACTGGACGAACTCATTGAAGTTTACATGGGTGAACTTGTTGGCGAAAAGGTTTTTGAACAGTTCGGTGAGGAGTTTCCGCTGCTCATCAAATTAATCGATTCCAACGACTGGCTCAGTATCCAGGTGCATCCCGGCGATGAGCTGGCACGAAAAAGACATAACGGCAGTGGCAAAACTGAAATGTGGTATGTTTTGGATGCCGACAAAAACGCAGAACTGATCAGCGGATTCAACCAAAAGGTGAATAAAGAAGAATACCTCAGCCACCTTAAAGATAATAGCCTGAAAGATCTCCTGAATATTGAAAAGGCAGAAAGCGGAGATGTTTTCTTTATCCCCGCGGGTCGCGTGCATGCCATAGGACCAGGTCTTGTTATTGCCGAAATACAGCAAACCAGCGATCTCACATACCGTATCTATGATTTCGGTCGTGTGGACGATAAAGGAAATCCCCGCGAACTTCACAACGATCTTGCGCTGGAAGCCATTGATTTCAATCAATACCCTGATTACAAGACACACTACCTGCAAAAACCGAATCAAACCGTTTCGCTCGTTAAATCGCCCTATTTCATAACGAATCTGCTTGATTTCGACAAACCGGTTGAAAAAGACTATACCCTGCTCGATTCTTTTGTGATCTACCTCTGCACGCAGGGCTCCTGCGATGTCAATACAGCCGGCCACAAAGAGCATCTGGCCATGGGAGAAACCATATTGATACCGGCCACATGCGGCGAAATTATGCTCAGCCCAACACCTTCAGCCAAATTGCTTGAAGTATATATTCCATAAAAAAGCATATTATAAAAAACAGATCCTGGCAGACAGGAGAAATCCCCATTGCACAGTTTGCCGCTAAATACTAAATTACCGCATCTCCGGCAAAAGTTTTAACCCAAAACAATGCTGGCAGGATCGTGTATTAAAGAAGTCGTATGACCGGCCAGCCTAAAGTGATTAACAAATATTAACAAATAAAAGGTTACAAAGATTCCTCAACGTAATTACATTTACCAAAATAGCTTAGCACAATGAAGAGCGAAGCGTCTAAAAAAACAAAACCATGCCCGACAAAAAAATCACCGTCGAATTTACCGAAGACCAATACCACGAATTGCTGTCAATCCTCTACTTTGGAAAATGGGTAGCTGAAGCTGAGGACAATGAAGAACGTTCGAGCAATCTCGAGAACCTCGAGCAGCTCATCCTGGCAAGTTCAGGTGTTAAAAAAAGCACCGACCTTGTGGATTATGACAAGGAAGCTGATTATTACAATTTCACTCCGGCCTTTGAAGAAAAACTGCTGGAACAGCTGGATGAATATGATGACGCTCAGTTCTGGGAAGCTTTGGTATCGCGACTTACCATGCGCGATATGCAACTTAAATATTCCGAGAAGGAAATAGAAGATCTCCCCGAGGCAAAAGGTAAAGTAGAGGTAGAAGCCATTCAGAAACACTATTTCGATGAGTTCGATGCCAACGACATCGACAACCTGAAACTGGTCCAGCCATAAAAGGCAAAAACAGTTTCCGCCAGAGAGAAAATAAATTCCAAGGTCCAAGGTCCAAGGTCCAAATTCCAAATTCCAAGGTACAAGGTTCAAGGTCCAGGACCCGGGGTCCTGATTACGAGGTGAATTTAAATGCGGAAGCTAAATGTTTCTATGTATTTTAAACATTCAGGTTAGTTCCTGTTTGTGCCATTATTTAATGGTGGTTGTCTTCAACAAAAACAAATAAGAGGCTCTTCGGAGCCTCTTATTTGTTAAAAAATAGTACAAAACGCGATTGAAAAAATCCTTATTACTTTATGTGTACAATCTTTTTGACAATGACTTCTTTATCGGTATACAGTTTGCAGAAATAAACACCAACAGGCGTATCCATTAGTTCAGCTTCAATGTTATACACTCCGGCAGGCTCTGTTTTCGCTTCAGATAAAACAGCAATCTCATTTCCCAATCCGTCGTATATAGCCAGTTTAATCTTCGATTCGCGGCTGAGCTTGTATGATACATTTAATTTGCCGCTGAACGGATTGGGATAGACCGCCATTTGCACTTTCATGCCTTCAGTGCCGGAACAGGAATCAGAGAAACAATAGTGCTCCGCAGGCATTAAAACCTCTACTGTTCCCATATAAGGCTGTCGGTTTTGTTTCGTAACAACCACATCTGCCAGTCCAGGAACGTTAACTGTCTTTAGCAAAACAACAGCAGTCCCGCCGGCATCAGCTTCAGCAGCACCCCAAAGCACACCACCCTTTGAAACAGCCACATAGGCATGAGGTTCGGTGTTTATAGTAAACGTCTGGGAACCTAGGGACATCTGCCTGTTATAAGTTACTGTCATTGCGCGGGGGCGGGAAAAATAAACCATGAGTGAAGGATCTCCCATCAGGTTATATGTTTCCCAATAATACTGCTTCATGCTTGAACCCGATTCAGTAACGGCAAGATTTCCTGCAAATACCATCTGGCCCATTGTGGAATACCATTCTTCATAAGACTCTCCATGGTCATGAAAAGTCCTGTCATATGCCCCCAAAGTTTTGCCATCATAAGTGGGATGAGCTGATATGGGCCCAACACCAACTGTCCACCAGTAATCTTCATCCCAATAACTGCTGTTCGAGCAGCCTATATAACCAAGAGCTCCTTTACCTTCGGCTCTCAGGAGTTCTTCCGCAAAAGAATTCATATTGTAAGCACCTGTAAGGCAGCAATTTCCAACCACCAGTGGATATTTATGCGCATTCTGCAAGCCCGCAATATCGGAAATCCTGAATGCAGGATCGTCCCATCCGTTCGAACTGCCATGTGAGGTATAATTGGCATAACCAATACCATCACTAAAATCCTGATGTATCTGTCTTGCATAATGCCCTTCTGCAGGTTCGGGCTGCAGGTAGGTGAATGAAGTCAGCCCATGGGCAGCATTAAAATAATTTTCTGTGCCATAATTTACCTGGCCATTGCTCCAATTCATCTGGTAATTCTCATCGGCGCCGGCAACCATCACAACTTTATCCAAAAACGATGGATCCGGCATCAGGTATTGTTCGTACTCGAGTGTTTTATCAATCTGCGGCTGCAGCTGAGCCAGGCTGTTTGCGGAAAACCTCCCGTAATAAACCTCAGGCAGATAGTCGCCGGTGTATTCACAATAGTAAAGATCAGTAACATGCCCTTCAATGCATGGAAATGCAGGTATCTGTGCCACATCACCAACGAAAAGCACGAATGAAGGCGCGGGATCTTCCGGGGTTGCTGCTGTGTAGAGGCCATACAGGTAACTCTTTATTGAAATGGTCGTATTTCCCACTCCAGGATCGCTTGTATATGCTTCCACCACATTGAATCCTTTCTTTTTCTTCCAGGCTATAAAAGGCTGCAAGGCATCATGAAACATAATGGGTGAAACGATCACATATTTAATGGGATATTTAAGCCATATGGATGGCTCGTCAGCGGAATTCCTGTAATTAATTGTGCGGTCAAAAACAGCATGGAAGTAAGGAGAATCGAACCTGCGCTTTTCAGATAAGGTGCGTGAAACATCAGCACCGGTAAAAGCGATATCGATGACAAGGTTATCATAAACGCGGATCATTTTTGTAACCGGGTTGTACTGAACCGGCGAGATCATTAGCCTGCCGAGCCTTGTGCCACGGAGTATTCCAATTACATCAACTGCCGCAAGATCACCGGCTGAAAAACAATTTTGCTGATAAGCTGCAGCATTATAAATAAATCCGGAATTCGTTCCGCTCTTCGAAACAGGAGGCTGCGCGGGGAACAGCGGCAGGTTGATCCCTAACTCCGCCAAACTGTATTCTGTTACTGTATAACTGATTACTTTCACTGAAGGCTGCGCGCCCAGAGGGATCTCAATCAGTTTGCGCAGAACAGGCAACTGGGGATTGCCATAGGTATTGCTTCCATCATATGTCGCAGCCTGCAATTTTGTAAATTCGCCCCCCGGGGTTTTTGTATCAAAGTGCTGCAACACCGAAAGTGTATTTACAACCTCCAAATGGAGGTAAGAACTTTTGCTTATTACCAGGCTGCTGGTTTTTCCTTGCTTTAAAACAATATCATTGCCGCCGCGCGCGCAAAGCGACAGTATAACAGCCACCAGGGTTACAAACAAACGGCAAGGTGGAATGCATCGCTTCATGACAAACTTTGAGATATGATACAGCGTGTTTCGTTGAACATGATGATCAAAAATACGGCTTTTCCAGCGCGAAACAATTCATCAGCTCATAAAACCAGCGATTAAAATGTAGCAAACGGCAGAAAAAGGAGAGGATCGGGATTTTATCAGAGCGGCTGATCGAGAAAGCGTCGGGAAATGCGCCTCACAGGAAACCAGGCGGCAGCCATTCCTATTGAGGATACTGTTACAAATACGAGCAAGAAGTCGGTGAGTAAAAGTTTAACGGGATAGGCATCAACGACAAAAGAACCACTTCCCGTCTGGAGTTTTACCAGGCCGAAACGCTGCTGTATATAACAGACCAGGAAGCCAAGCAACAATCCGCTTAAGGCACCTGTAAAGGTTATCAACATGCCTTCGGTAATGAAGATCCGCCTGATCAGCTGATCCCCGGCGCCAAGGCTGCGCAGGACGGCGATGTCCTTCTGTTTATCGAGGATGAGCATAGACAGTGACCCGATCACATTGAATGTGGCAATAAGCAATATAAATGAGAGGATGAGGAAGATGGCTAATTTTTCCGATTTCATGATCTTATACAGGACTTCCTGCTGTTGGAAGCTGTTCTTTACGATAAATTTCCCGCCTGCCAAAGTGTTAAGTTTTCCCTGAACCCGGGCAACATCTGCATGTTTTCCAAGACGAATTTCGACGGAGGTGAGCTCCTGGTCATAGCCAAGAAGTTGCCGGGCAAAACGCAAGGGAATAATTACGTATTTAGAATCAAAATCCTGTTGTACAGAAAATATCCCTGAAACCATTACGGGTTGGCTGGTAAAGGATTCCTGGGGAGAAACACCAATACTGCTGCTGCGGTTAGGCACATAAATATTGAGCAATTCGTCGGGATTGGTAAGGTCGATGCCCAGGTAATAAGCTACGCCATTGCCGACTATAGCATAGTTAAAACTATCGTGCTGCAGCAATGCATGCCCTTCTAATACAAGCGTATCGAGCCCGCTTTGTTTCTCATACCCGGCGCTTACGCCTTTGATCGTGGCCAGGTATTGTTTGGCATGATAACGCACAAGGGCATTTTCTTCAACTACCTCCGAATAGCTCACCACTCCCGGTATACGCCGCATTTCTGCCACGGGAAGATCAGTTGCATTAAATGTTTTTCCCGCGTTAATCGTTATTTTGAAATCGGGATCGAAGGCATTATACAGGGATTGCACCAGGTTTTCAAAACCGTTGAAAACGGATAATACAATGATAAGCGCCATCGTTCCCACGGTAATCCCTGCCACAGAAATTCCCGAAATAATATTGATGATATTATGGGATTTTTTCGAAAGCAGGTACCTTTTAGCAATAAAAAACTGGAGATTCACGCTTAAATTGTTAGTAATTGTTTAAATAAATCGCCCCATCGTCCCCTTGTCCCGTCTCCCTTTCTAAAGACCCAACATATCCATCTTTTCTTTCTCATAAGGACCGTCTTCGGCGGGATATCTTAAAACTTTTTCAAATTTACCCGTTTGCTTCGCCAAAGACCAGATCAGACTTTCCCCGGCAGGGATAGTTGTCGGAACCTGCTTATAGATGTCATCCTTGTATGCTTCCGCTGCATCCATTACTTCCCAGCCATTGGCTTTAAATTTTTGAATTAAGTCATCCAGAAAGAGCGCATTAATCAATTTATGATGGAGTAATATTACATGCGCTATTTTTCTGTTTGTTAAAACCGTAGATAGCGAATCGTAAAACAAAGCCCTGTTATACAGGTGTTCCAGGTAAAAATCCTTAAAGCCTGAAATGTCTGCATCCGGATTCTGCTGCAAACGCTTAACCAACCGGTTATCAATATACCAATCGGAAGCTTCGATGGTCACATGCCCGGTTTTATAATTGTGTTCATGTAAAAATTCACGGAAACCGTTGGCCACTTGTTCAGTATTACCTTCCTTCAGATAGGGAAACCTGAAATAAGGATAGAAATTTTTATACTTCCTGATGAGTGAATCATCACGCAGAACATCTTTTTCAAAGTCAGGAAGTGAAATTTTGTCGCTGTTGATATTGTAATGCGAATAAGTATGGTTCGCAATTTTGTGGCCTGCACTATCCCATGAGTTCAGGATATAGCTCCCTTTTGCGCCAGTTAAGTTACTGCCGGCTACAAATAATACCGCTTTAAGCTGATTCTTCTTTAGGTTGTTCAGCAGCATTTCATTCCATACTTCCAGCTTATACCCGGGCATATCCTTGGTGGACCCGTCGTCGAAGGAGAATGCAATTTTAGGCTTCTGATTGTCGATGGCCTTATTGCTGCCTGTTGATTGGGAATAGCATGAAATGCCGATGCCAATGAATGCTAAGATGGAAAATAATCTGACGATTCTCATAGGGTTGCAAATTGGAGCTTTTTCAATATTGCTGAAGATTATTTCCATGCCTTCACAATAAGCCCGGTTCCCGTATCGTGTTTTCCTTTGACATCGGCATAATTAAGCAGAAGCGATACAGGAAATGTGATGATATAGTAAAACGGAAGCAATATAAAAAAGAGTTTTGAAACGCCCAGCATCAGGATAGGGTATTTCATGGAGAGCTGCCAGGAAATCTGCCCTGGCTTTCCATACTGGTAACTGGCTTCGGTGCGGGAAAACCCCGATGCGCGCAGCTTTTCCTGAATTTCCTGCATATTGTAACCATCGCGGACATGTTCTCCGATAAAGGAACCTTCGTGGTGCTCATGAACATCGCTTCCTCCCTTGTCAGATGGCGTGGAAATAAGCACCATGCCTCCGTCGCTCAGCGAACGATGAAAATTGCGAAATACGGCAGTATCGTCCAAAATGTGTTCCATCACGTCGACCGAAAGAATGAAATCGTAACTCGAAGGCTCACCGAAAGCAGTAAGATCGGCATAGGCAAACGTTGCATTTTTCCTGCCAATTTTTTGAAAAAACGCGTTGCAGTCAGCTATCTGCTCTTCTTTTACATCCACACCTTTTATTTCCCATTCTTTATTGAACGACGACATGAAGTAACTGTACTGACCAAAACCCATACCAGCATCCAGTATCATTGCCGGGCCATGATGCCCCCGGCTCCATTCGCGAATTTCTTTCTTTACATGCCAAGTGCGCAACAGCAGCAGGTCCAGTAATTTATAAAACAAAATGCGCAGCACCGGTGTGCTGTTAAAGACTTTTCCAAGGCTTTTCTTGATCGGATCGTATTCCATAGCGGCTGTAGCACTTCATTCCCGGGACTTTAAAGCTGCATTGTGGCTTTATAAGAAATGGAGAAGCAATTAAAGGTTAATAAACTTGGTTGAACATTCAGGAATCCAGGAGGTAAAGGATACCAGCCTGGGGAACTTAACTGTTTTTTAGCAGATTTTCAATATTATCAATATAATCCAGTGAATCATCAATAAAAAATTCCAGTTCAGGAATGGCCCGTATCTGGTTTTTAACGCGCACTGCAAGCTGATGCCGTATCTCCTTGCGGTGCCTGTTGATCTCACCAAAAACAACCTGTTTTTCCTGAGGACCAAACAGACTCAGGTATACACGTGCCAGCGAAAGATCGTTGGTGACATAAACTTTTGTAACCGTGATCATGCTTCCGTGAAATAAAAGACGGCTTTCGGTTTGAAAAATCTCTCCCAGATCCTTTTGCAGCAAACGGGATATCTTGAGTTGGCGTTTTGTTTCCATAGTACAAAATTAAGCTATTTTGCTTTGTCTCTGCGCAGTAAATTGAACAGGCTTCGCCGGTACCTGATACCGGTTATACCTTGTTCATTCTGCCTTAAGCAACTAATAATGTTTTTCCGTAAGTTTGCAGCAATGAAAAACCTTTTCAAAGTATTGCGTTATGTGAAGCCATACCTGGGCTTTGCAGCGCTAAATGTGCTGTTCAATATACTGGGTGTGCTGTTTTCCCTGGTTTCATTCGGAGCCATGATTCCGGTACTGAATATACTCTTCAGGCTTCAAAAGCCGATATCGGCAGCACCTGAATTGGCGATGAATTTTGAATCGCTCAAACAGAACTTTTACTTTTTTATCAGTAAAATGATCGGACAATATGGGGAAATGCATACGCTGGCTTATTTCTGCGGGGTCATTATCATTCTGTTCTTCCTGAAAAACTTTTTCCGTTATATGGGCATGTTTTACCTGGCTCCCATTCGCAATGGTGTGGTAAAAGATATACGCAATGATTTATACCTGAAAGTAATGATTCTGCCATTGTCGTTTTACAGCGAGCAACGCAAAGGTGATATCATGGCCCGCATGACTTCCGATGTCCAGGAAGTGGAATGGTCGATCATGAGTTCGCTCGAAGCCGTATTCCGCGACCCCATTACAATGATAGCCTATATTGTGACCCTTTTCATATTGGATTCCTCCCTTACAATGATGGTACTCGTTGTGCTGCCGGTGAGTGCGCTGATCATCGGACAGATTGGCAAAAGTCTGAAACGCACTTCCACAAAAGGGCAGAAGAAAATGGGAGAATTACTTTCACTCATCGAAGAAACCATCTCAGGATTGCGCATCATCAAAGCATTTAATGCCATAGAATGGGCACGCCGGAGTTTCGAGGAAACCAACCATAACTATACTAAGTTGATGATTCGGCTTTACCGCAAACGCGACCTGGCTTCGCCACTTAGTGAACTGATGGGCATCACTGTGGCAGTGTTTATCATCTGGTATGGCGGCAACATCATCCTTACTCCCGGTTCAAAACTAGATGCTACCATTTTCCTGGTTTATATTACCATCTTCTCCCAATTACTGATACCGGCCAAGAGTGTTACAACGGCAGCCTATAACATTCAGAAAGGGGCAGCATCAGTGGAACGCATCGAAGTGATCCTGAAAGCCGATGAAAAAATCATTGAAAAAAAGGATGCAAAATCCATTAAATCGTTTGAAAGCCAGATAGAATACCGCGACCTGACTTTCAGGTATGAAACCGATATGGTGCTGAACCATATTAATCTGCTGATTCCCAAAGGAAAAATGATTGCCCTTGTTGGTCCGTCAGGAGGCGGAAAATCAACCATGGTTGATCTTTTGCCCCGGTTCTACGATCCGGAAAGCGGCGATATTACAATCGACGGGGTCTCCATCCGCGATTACGTCATTTCAGATGTAAGGGGTCTGATGGGCATTGTATCGCAGGAGACAATCCTTTTCAACGGATCGGTTTTCGAAAACATCGCCTTTGGCATGAAGGATATAAAACCCGAAGAGGTTATCGCCGCCGCCAAAGTAGCCAATGCACACGAATTCATCGAAAAAATGCCCAATGACTACCAAACGAATATTGGCGACCGGGGCCTGAAGCTTTCCGGCGGACAACGGCAACGCCTCAGCATAGCCCGCGCAGTACTCAAAAACCCCCCGATCCTCATCCTCGACGAAGCCACATCTGCACTCGACACCGAATCGGAACGCATGGTGCAGGAAGCCATCATCAACCTGATGAAGAACCGGACTTCAATTGTAATTGCCCACCGGCTTTCTACCATCCAATATGCAGATGAAATTGTAGTGCTTCAAAAGGGCAGCATCGCAGAGCGCGGTACACATGCCGAATTGCTTGCACGAAAAGGCATTTATTACAGGTTGCACGAAATGCAATCGTTTAATTAAACTGCTATACGAATAGAAGTAAATTGAAGTACGTTGAAGCAGATTGATGGGATTGATGAGATTGAAATACATAGAAATACATAGAAATACATAGAAATATTTGAATCCAAAATCCAAATTCCAAATTCCAAATTCAGAAATAAGACATGCCTCATATTTTAGCAAGACTCAGGAAGGTACCCTACGAAGCGATCGTAGCAATTCTGAAAGCCGATGCCGCAGAACATGCTGAGTATGCGCTCTACCTGGAACATTTGTGGAAAAATACGGAGGATTCAGAGGAGGTTATCTTTCTGTTCCGATCGGATGACATGAACAAGTCAAGGGAATTTATCACAAATGTTCACGCCCAGGCACTTGCCGCAGATCCGAAGGCCAATCTGCCTGAGATGACTTATCTGGACTGTCAGGACATAAGGAATACTAAGAAATTAGAAATTACTTCTTTATGGCACAAGTCATAGACTTGCGCCAGCGTTTGGTTTTAAAAGATTATGATAAGTTTAACCAGCCATCAATTTTAATCGTGTAATTCTCTTTTTTTCTCCCCTTCTCTCCATCGCCCCATCGCCTATCTCCTTTCTCCTTTATCCTTTCTCTTTTATCCTTGACCAACCCTCAACCTGCTGTGTTTGTTTCCGTAAGTAAAGTATAACATCAGTCCAACTGCAAGCCAGATCAGGAAACGGAGCCAGTTGGTGATACCCAGTTCACTCATCAGGTACAGATTGGTAAGCAGACCCAGAACCGGGATAAGCGACCAGCGGTAAATTATACTCACCATGGTGAATACGGCAGCAAACACAAGGTAAATAACCAGGGGAAGATGGGGCACGATTCCATGCCAGGTAAATAAATCCTGTTCAAACCAGATTACCGGTATACTGCCCGAATCTGCGTAAACCGAACTGCCCCAGACGGCAAGCACCACAAGCCAGATGAATGGAAGCACATACCGGCTGTCAAAATACGGTACTTTGAAACTGCCACCGGTACGCACCGATTCCTTGCCGTGATTAAGTAACAGTATCCCTCCGGAAACAAGCACGAATGCGAAGAGCGTACCTATACTCGTGAGATCGGTCACTTCTGTCAGGTTCAGGAAGAGCGAAGGGACCGCCACCAAAATTCCGGTAATAATGGTAGAAAATGCAGGTGTTTTAAATTTAGGGTGCAACTTTGAAAATCTTGGCGGCAAAAGTCCGTCACGGCTCATGCTCATCCAAATGCGCGGCTGTCCGACCTGGAACACCAGCAGCACGCTGGCCATGGCAATTACCGCGCTGAAGGCAATAATGCCTGACAATTTGGTCAGATGAAGTTTGGTAAAGGCAAATGCCAAAGGATCGGCTACACCCAGTTCAGAGGAACGCACCATCCCGGTAAGCACCAGGCTAATGAGCACATATAATACGGTGGTGATGATAAGGGCATAGATCATGGCACGCGGCAAATCGCGTTTGGGATTTTTACACTCTTCGGCAGTAGTGGAAATGGCATCAAATCCTATATAAGCGAAGAAAACACCCGACACACCTTTAAGAACACCCACCACGCCATTGGGTGCAAAAGGACTCCAGTTCCGGGGATCGACATAAAATGAGCCAACACCGATTACCAGCATCAGGATGGCTAATTTGAGCAGCACCATGATATTACCTGCTACTTTGGTTTCGTAGATTCCCCTGTAAACCAGCCATGTGATAAAAACCACGATGCCGAAAGCAGGCAGATCAGCTATGAGACGGATACCGCCTAAAGCAGGTGCACTATTCCAGGCAAGCCATGCTTCCTGCAGGCCACTGTTGAGCTGGGCAAAAGGAACACCCCCTGCCAGTTGAGCTGATGCTTCCTTAAATCCCCTGGCAGCACTAAGGTAGTCGATGCAGAAAAATTCCGGGATATGTATCCCTAATCCACTCATCAGCCCTACAAAATAGCCCGACCATGATATGGCAACCGCTATATTTCCCACCGCATATTCCATGATAAGGTCCCAGCCGATGATCCAGGCGATGAGTTCACCAAAAGTAGCATAAGCGTATGTATATGCGCTGCCGCTGATAGGAATTGAAGAAGCAAATTCTGCGTAACACATGGCTGAAAAGCCACATGCCAGTGCTGTAAATACAAATAATAAGGAAATGGCAGGACCGCCGCTGGCAGCAGCATTACCAATGGTACTGAAGATCCCGGCACCGACAATGGCCGCTATACCCAAGGCCGTGAGGTCGCGAACGGTCAGGCTCCTGCGCATGGTCGTACTGTCCGCTCCATGCTTCTCAGCATGGCTGAGTATCATGTCAATGGTTTTTCGCCGGAAGAGATCGCGCAATGAAGCCATCAGTGGATTTTCGGTAAATATAACCAAGTAATTCTATTGTTCTGATACCCTCATGCATGAATATTATCAACAAAATAAGTCCCTTCCATTTGGGAACATTGAAATATTACGCCTGCATACAAAATGGGGTTTGTTGGTTTTATCCATACAAAAGAGGCGGCTTCAT
>JBBRRV010000085.1:0-12796 GCA_038246075.1 Bacteroidales bacterium | reverse complement strand
TTGTGTCCTTCAAAATTTAATTCCGAACTTTGTTTTAGCATAAGTCATGGGGGTATTTAATTGATAGCTCTAATTATCAAAAATAATACTCTTTGGCTTATGCTACTTTTGCCAATTTTCAAATTACAAACATAGGGTCTAGAGTGCCTAGAGTGCCTGGAGTTGGCGTGTTTACTTCCGTTCATTGAATTGTTAAAGGTTTAAGGTCTTGAAATTTGAACCTATTGCCTATTGCCTATTCTTGTGATTAATTCAGATGTAGGATAAATGTTCCTAATTTTACCGGCAGAATGAAGCACAATGAAAATGAAGTAACACAAACATGAACATGCAGAAAGATAGCCATTTTGAGTAAAGCAAACCAGATATTCGAAGGAATCATTATCCGGTCGACCGGTAGTTATTCAACCGTGCAGCTCGCTGATGGCACAGCATTGGAATGCAGGCTCAAAGGACGTTTCAGGATGGCTGGCATTAAGACTACCAACCCTATAGCTGTTGGCGATCGGGTATCCTTTTTTTACGAAAGCGAAAAAGGGTCAGGTGTCATCACTGCCATTCATCCACGGCATAATTATATCATCCGTAAGGCTACCCGGCTATCCAAAGTTTCACATATCATCGCTTCAAATATCGACCGGCTTTTTGTTGTGGCCAGCATCATACAACCACGCACCTCAACCGGGTTTATCGACAGGGTGCTGGTGACGGCTGAAGCTTACCATATACCTGCAACAATTGTATTCAATAAAATTGATATTTGCGATAAGCCTGCTAAGTTACAATTGGCAGAATTGATGCAGTTATATGCCAGCATCGGTTACGGTGTGCTCGCTTTATCTGCGCTAACTGGCGAAGGACTGGATGCCCTGAAGGCAGCCCTGACCGATAAGGTTAGCTTGTTTACCGGTCATTCCGGCGTTGGCAAATCAGCACTTATTAATGCCATTGAGCCCAGGCTGAGCATCCGTACGGGTATCATTTCGGAATCGCATAACAAAGGCAAACACACGACCACTTTTGCAGAAATGCATCGGCTGACTTTTGGGGGTTATATCATCGATACGCCTGGCATAAAGGAATTTGGCCTGATCGATTTTGCACGCCAGGAGATATGTGAGCGGTTCCCGGAAATGCGCGAAAGGATGCACGACTGCCATTTTGCGAATTGCACCCATGTACACGAACCCGGCTGCGCCATCATGCTAGCCGTTGAATCGGGTGAAATTCATCCGGAGAGATATCGCAACTACCTTGGCATGCTTAACGATGATAAGCTTGATGCAACCGAGTACTAGCATTGTATATCAGGCAAAGCTTTTAGTTAAATTTTAAAATTGAACGATGCGGGTAGTTATTCAGCGGGTATCAAGGGCTTCAGTGGAAATAGAGGGAACTGTAACCGGCAGTATTGGTGCAGGTTTGTTGGTTTTTGTGGGTATTGAAGGGTCAGATGGACCCGGGGATATCGCCTGGCTTAGCCATAAGATTACCCGGTTGCGTATCATGGCAGATGCTGATGGTGTGATGAACCTTTCGGTTCTGGATATGCATGCAGAGATGATGTTAATCAGCCAGTTTACGTTGCATGCAATCACGGCCAAAGGAAACCGGCCTTCATACATGCGCGCCGCTGCTCCTCAACTTGCCGAACCGCTCTATGAATCATTTTGTCGCTGCATTGAAGCCGAACTGGGAAAGGCTGCGGTAAAGGGCGTTTTTGGGGCTCACATGAATATTTCGCTGGTCAACGACGGCCCTGTAACTATTTTGATGGATTCGAAAAACAGGGAGGCCGGGCAGAATTCAGCAAGCTGATCATTGTGTTTACCTGGTGTTAAATGCCATGAAGTGCTAAATCAGAAGGGGCGACTGGAGATTATAGCTTGCGCATGATCATCAGACCATCGCGAATGGGCAGCAATACATTTTCCACAGCCGGATGGTTTTGGATATAGTCATTAAAGGTCACGATCCCTGCTGTTTCAGGATCTTTCAACGCCTGCGGATCAATGACTTTACCATACCACAGCGTATTATCAGCAATGATCCAGCCTCCGGCCTGTACTTTCGGGAGTATCAGATCGAAGTAGAGGCTGTAATTCTCCTTATCGGCATCAATAAAGACAAGATCGAATGGTCCGGCGATTCCGGGGATAATTTCAGCTGCCTCCCCGATATGCATCAGGATGGATTCTTCGAGTCCCGCTTCGCGAAAATAGCGTAAAGCGAAGTCTTCCATTTCAGGATTGTTTTCGATGGTGTGCAACTGCCCTCCGGGTTTCAGGCCGGCAGACAGGCAAAGGGCTGAATAGCCTGTAAAAGTTCCGATTTCCAGTATCCGTTCAGGTTTTACCATCAAACTCATCATGCGCAGAAACTGTCCCTGCAAATGCCCCGAAAGCATATTGGGCATGCGCTGTTTCAGATGTGTCTCTCGGTTGAGTCTGTGAATTAAATCAGCTTCGGGTGTAGTATGGGCTTCTGCATATTTTTCGAGCGCCGGATTTGTCGTGATATAAGCTGTTGTTTCCATGTATGATCTTCGTTAATGAGCAGTGTTTTTGGGCAGCAGAAATTATTTCTTTGTGAAAGTAAGCATACTCATGCTTGACGGATCAAATACGAGGTTTGCAGCTTCCATAATTTCAGCGGTTGTAACGTCATTGATCTTCTGGCAGATTTCCCGCAGCCCCTCAACCTTATCATACAGCAACACGCTCTTTCCCATCGAAAGCATTTCATTCTGATGCAATTCCATGCCGATGGCAATCTGACCGATTAACTGGCGCTTGCCGGTATGCAACTGCATTGTGCCCAGATGACCTTGTCGCAATTTGTCGAGTTCGTGGTGCACCAGTCCTATGGATTTTTCAAGCGATGAAACATCTGTGCCCAGATAAATGGCGAACACGCCGGTGTCGGAAAGCGGGGAGTAGTTTGATTCGATATTGTAGGCGATTCCGTGTTTTTCGCGAATAGCCAAATTCAGCCGGGAATTCATCGCCGGCCCGCCGAGGATATTGTTGAGCAGGGCCATGGCAACGCGCTGTTTATCGTAACTGCTGTATGCCCGGTTGCCGATCATGCAATGGGCCTGGTATACGCTGCGTTTACGATTCTCTTCAAGGTTCTTATATATACCGGGTGATACTCTTTGTATGAGACTGAAAGGAGTGGTTGACTGGTTGAAATACCTGCTGACCATTTCGATTAGCCTGCTAATACTGATGCTGCCTACAGAGCAAAGTACCATGTTCGCAGGGTGTACGTGCTTTGAAGTGAAAGCCTTGATATCCTTATGCTGAAACTTGCGCAGGATGGCAGGCTTTCCGAGGATATTCCGTCCAAGGCCGTTTCCCGGAAACAGCATATCCTCAAAGTCATCGAAGATGGCTTCTGCCGGTGTGTCCTCATAGGCATTGATTTCATCGATGATAACATCCTTTTCTTTTTCAATTTCTTTCGCGGGAAAAACAGAGTGGAAGAGAATGTCGGAGAACAATTCGATGGTGCGGTTGTAATAGGTTTTTGGGAAAGAAGCGAAGAGGCTGATGTCTTCCTTTGTAGTGTATGCATTCAGATCTGCGCCTATATTCTCAAGCCGGCCAAGAACCTGGAACAATTTACGTTTCTCTGTCCCTTTAAAGAAAACATGCTCAGTAAAGTGAGCGAGTCCGTGTTCCGATGGCAATTCATCGCGTGAACCGGCATTGATAATTACGCCAACATGTGCTACTGGGCTTTTGGTTTGCTTATGAACGATACGCAGTCCGTTGGGCAAGGTATGGTATTGATACATCAGGGTTTTAGTTATAGATCAGAATAAATCAAAAGCGTATTGTAAATACATTATGAATAAGTGGCTTATTGCTTCTTTGGGCCAGCCAACGGAAATTTTTCGGTGAGTGAGATCCAGAATAGAGGCTGATAGCCCCTGAATTCGCCCGATTCAGTGTAACTATTAAGCATCGGGCATATGCCTTGGATTTCCTTCTCCATCCGTTTAGTCTTTTCGTTCCAAAACCAGGCCTCCAGAAATCTTATTTTCACGATTTCATTGAGGCGCATTTCATTTCTTACAATTGTATCGTGCATATCGTATGGCGGTTTGCTGCGCTGCAGGCTCAGTGTATCTGTATGGTTGCCGATAGCCTTTGTCTGTTCAGCTGTAATAGGCGTCATGGTCAGGTAATTATATGTTTTGTATTCCCCTGAATACGCTTTTTCCATGACCAGTTTAACGAATGCTTCGCGGCTGCGGCCATCCATATTCTGCTCCCACCAGTCAGCAGTGGAATCTGCGTTTTTCAACATTACATCATACTGGATACGGTCAGTAATCAGTGTGCGGGCCTCCTGGTCACTGCGCTTGCAGCTCCATGCCATCAACAGGGCAGCACCCAGAAATAATAGTTGAAGATTGCGGATCATGGTAGTCGGTTTTGGGCAAATATACAAATTTGGATTGTGCGCATAAAGGCTAATTCGCATAAGGATTTGAGGAACTTATATTTAAGTGAACATGTTCCGCGTAAATAAGATCAGGTATTTCACAGAAGCGTAAATGGTGATCTCTCTCCTTTCATGCAACACAAATAGGCATGAAAAAATCAGCGAAAATATTATATTATTTTGATTGGATTGTTCTTATCTTTATAAAATGATCGGAAAATTTGCCCGAAAAAAGTATCACAACTTCAGTTAATTCACAACATTTTCACTTAAAACAAACCCAACATGAAAAAACGGCTTACGGCGAATGGCTTATTTTTCTTGATATGCCTGTTGATGCTGACGCAATGCACCGGCAAAACAGAAAAGGAAATTAAGGAAAAACCAACAATTATTGTCACTGAATACGGTGGATTTAAAACCCAGGTGGCATGGGGCAAACATCTTGCAACGATCATGGCATGCGGGGATTGTCACACACCCAAGAAAATGACGGCCCAGGGTCCGGTTGATGATTCAACTTTGATGCTCTCGGGTCATCCTGCAAAAATGCCCGCACCGGATGTAAACCGCAAGGAAATGGAAAAGAAAGGTCTAACCGTCACCAACACCTTAACTGCCTGGGTCGGGCCCTGGGGTGTTTCCTATGCGGCTAACCTGACTTCTGATGCAACAGGAACAGGCAACTGGGAGGAAAGTAATTTTATTGTCGCCATCCGCCATGGTAAATATAAAGGCATTGTTAATGCACGTCCTTTAATGCCACCGATGCCCTGGCTGAGCTACAGCCAAATGACGGATGATGAGCTTAAGGCTTTATTTGCGTATCTCAAATCAACCAAACCAATCAAGAATGTGGTGCCATCTCTGGAACCTCCTGCATTGGCTGCTAAACAAGCCGGAAATGAATAATATACGCTGAAATGTTTGCGTAATAATTTTCCGTTTGGCATAGCCAACAAAAGAAATCTGAATATTATGTTGGCTGCCAATGGTTCCTCCAGACTTTTCTGATTTGAAGGCATAATTTTATGTGTTATTAATTTGTTTTTTAGATGCCACATGGAATAGCCTTCATATCATTTTCGTTTGGTGTGAAAGCATTTACGCACAACTTATTTATTTATATGGTGTTGGTGAGGTCGCTGGGCTCATTTGGGCAAGGCTATATCATCCATTTCCGGCGTGTCTGAAACTTATTTCAAAGGAATGGGTATATTTGCTGCAGTAAAACACCCCACTATCGATCCTCATTTGTGGGCTGGCAAAAGGCATGAAAGATGTATGATTTTGATGAAATAATTCCCCGTCAGGGTACTGATTGTGTGAAGTATGACCTGCGGGAAGCCTTCTTTGGTGATGCCGGTGTGCTGCCCATGTGGGTTGCCGATATGGACTTCCGTACACCCGACTTTATTGTGGATGCGGTTAAGCGCCGTGCCACACACGAAGTTTATGGCTATAGTATTCGTGGAGAGGGGTGGTATAAGGCGCTGGTCTCCTGGCTCGATCGCCGCCATTCATGGGCGGTACAGAAAGAATGGATTGTTTTCAGCCCAGGAGTGGTTCCTGCGCTCAACATGGCCGTGCTGGCGTATACCCAACCCGGGGATTCCATTATCGTGCAACCACCGGTTTATTTTCCCTTCTTCTCCGCCGTGGAGAAACATGGCCGTAATCTGGTGTATAATCCCCTGAAACTTGAAAACGGCCGGCTCTGCATGGATTTCGACGACCTTGCCAATAAAGCTAAGCAGGGGGCCAAAATGTTATTCCTCTGCAACCCGCATAATCCTGGTGGCAGTGCATGGACAAAGGATGAACTAACCAGACTGTTCAATATTTGCCGTGAAAATAATATGCTGATCTTATCCGATGAAATACATTCCGACCTGGTATTCCGCGGCTATAAACACACGGTTTTAGCTTCAGTAGCGCCCGAAACCGCCGACTTTGTTATTACGGCTGTTGCACCCAGCAAAACCTTTAACCTTGCAGGCATGGCCACATCAGCATTGGTAATACCCAATGAAGCACTGCGCGATAAGTTCTCCGAAACAATTGAAAACCTGCACATCAGCCACGGAACGCTGTTCGGAAACGTGGCCTCCCAGGCTGCTTATACTTACGGCGATCAGTGGCTTGGTGAATTGCTCGATTACCTGCGGCGCAACCTCGATATGAGCGAAAATTACTTCATGGAGCAAATTCCCCTGATAAAAATGATTCGGCCCGAGGCCACTTATCTCGTTTGGCTTGATTGCCGGGAACTTGGTCTGAATGACGACGAACTCAACGCATTCATGATTAAAAAAGCAAGGCTTGGACTTAACGAAGGACGTACTTTTGGGCAGGGAGGTTCAGGTTTTATGCGGATGAATATGGCCTGTCCAGCTGCAATATTGAGAGAAGCTATGGAAAGACTCAAAAATGCAGTTAATCAGTTACAACAAGACACCGGCAGTAAGACTTAAGCCAGTAGCGAAAAAAACATGCAAGATAAGAAGCATACGCATGATGATATTATCCGTAAATCGCACGAACGGAGTCGGAAATTAGGTGTGGGAAAGGACCGGGTAAACTCCGCCAGGATCCTCAGAGGCGCGGATGTTATTAAAATGCTGCAGGTAAACCGCGACCTTATCGAAACTGCCAAACCGTTTTTGAAATTACTTTACCACTTTCTGGAAGGATCCGGATTTTTTATAATGCTTACCGATAAGGATGGGTGTATACTGCATGTCTATGGTAATAGTGCAATCCATTCAGTGGCCGGGGACCAGGATATGCTTGTCGGCGCCTATATGGATGAGAAAAGCATCGGTACGAATGCCATGGGTACGGCTATCAGCGAAGACACCCCAATACAGGTTTCGGCTAAGGAGCATTTTATTGATGCATATCAACGCTGGACCTGTTCTGCAGCGCCTATTCATGATGAGAAAGGCCGCATCATCGGAACCCTTAATCTTACCGGCAGCCAGGAATTGGTGCATCCTCACACCCTTGGCCTGGTAGTGGCTGCGGTTGCAGCCATTGAAAATGAACTGGAGAATCGTCTCAACGAAACGCGACTTGTTAATTCTGCCTCATTTATTAAGACAGTTATGGATACGCTGTCTTTCGGTATAGTGTCCATGGATGCGGAAGGAAAGCTTATATCAGCGAATAAAATGGCGCATAAATTACTGCGATATCCCGAAGGCAGCCTTGATAATAAGCAAGCCAGTATGCTTATTCCTGACTGGAAAAAATTACTCGCTATCGTCAGATCCAACAGGATTGTGTTGGATGAGGAAACCCTTCTGAATACTGCACAGAAATCAGAAGCATTCAGCCTGAACGCCTATCCTATTACCAGTTTTGATGGGGAAATAACCGGAATGGTACTTAGTTTCCGTGAAATGAATCATGTGTACAAAGTTGTAAACAAATACACAGGAATGAATGCGCGATACACCTTCGAAGATCTAATCGGGGAGAGCGATGAGGTGAAACGGATGATTGATTTTGCCAAAACCATCTCCGACAGTCCATCAACTGTGTTGATTGAAGGGGAGAGTGGAACAGGTAAAGAAGTGATTGCGCAAGCCATTCATAATCACAGCCGCCGGGCGGAAAATGGATTTGTTGCCTTGAACTGTGGTGCAATTCCTCCCTCGCTTATCGAAAGCGAACTTTTTGGTTACGATGAAGGCGCATTTACCGGCGCCAGGAAAGGGGGGCGACCTGGCAAATTCGAATTAGCTCATGGCGGTACACTCTTCCTGGATGAAATCGGGGATATGCCCCTTGATATGCAAGTGAAACTGCTGCGCGCGATCCAGGAAAGTTCCATTACCCGTGTGGGCGGTATTAAGCTCATACCAGTTGATGTGCGCATCATTGCAGCCACCAACCGCAACCTTAAGCTGGAAGTGGATAAATGCTCTTTCCGTGCCGATTTATTCTACCGCCTCAGTGTCATACCTATGCTGATGCCCCCCTTGCGCGACAGGCGGGAAGATATTCCGATCCTTATAAGGTATTTCCTTCATCTGAAATCTGTTCGCCTGCGGAAGAATGTTCCTGAAATCAGTAAGCCACTCTTCGAAAAACTAATGAATTATGATTGGCCCGGAAATATAAGGGAACTCGAAAATTTTATTGAAAAATATGTGAACCTCGATGGCAGGCTTTCTGCTTCCATGATCGGACTCCAAACAATTCAGAAATTAAGCCTCCCAGGATCAACCCCAGCTATTCCGGTAAAAGAACTGCGGCTATCTTCGCTTAGCGAAATTGAGTCCAATGCGATCGAGGCGTCCCTTACCGCTTGTGCGAACAATATCAGCCGTACTGCCAGGGTTCTCGGTATCAGCAGGAATGCGCTTTACCAGAAAATGAAGAAGTACGGCTTCCCTTTGTAGATGCTATTCATTCCTTTTGGCGTAGAGGCATTATGGTCAGATGTTTCATCTCCGGCATTCTCCTTTTTCCTTTCGACATGATTGGTTTCCTGCGAAGTTGTCCTATATCATGACAGTGTCATGATATAGGACAGTATTTGTGCGCATATCCAGTGCACTTTTTAACAATTCTTTAAGATTATGATTTAAAATGGCTGTTAATTGTCTGTATGTCAACATATTGTGTTTTATGGCATATTAGTTGACTACGTGGTGATGACATGAATTTGGTTTCAAGTCATTAAAATGACAAAAATGGCACGATTCACATTACCGCGGGATATTTACTTTGGTGAAAACGCACTCGCAGAACTCAGGAATTTAAAAGGGAAGAAAGCATTTGTCGTTACCGGCGGCAGTTCGATGAGGTGCGCCGGTTTTTTGGGTCGCACGCTTGCATATCTGCACGAGGCAGGTCTGGACACAAAGGTTTTCGAAGGTGTTGAGCCCGATCCTTCCGTAGAAACGGTGATGCAAGGCGCAAAAGCCATGCAGGATTATCAGCCTGACTGGATTGTTTCCATTGGGGGGGGATCGCCTATTGATGCTGCAAAAGCCATGTGGATTTTTTACGAGCATCCCGAAGCAACCTTTGAAGATGTAGCCAGGCCTTTTAACATACCCAGGTTGCGCAATAAAGCCCGCTTTGTTGCTATTCCTTCTACCAGCGGCACTGCAACAGAAGTCACAGCATTCTCGGTGATTACCGATTATCGCACCCAGATTAAATATCCGCTTGCAGATTTTGAAATTACACCCGACATTGCGATTGTTGATCCTGCGCTTGCTTACTCGATGCCTCCTGAACTCACTGCTTATACAGGGATGGATGCACTTGCCCATGCAACAGAAGCCTATGTGGCCATTAACCGTTCTGATTTTTCCGATCCATTGGCATTGAAAGCCATACAGATGATTAAGGAAAATCTAGTTAAATCTTATAAGGGGGACAAAGCAGCCCGCGATAAAATGCATATTGCGCAATGCCTTGCCGGCATGGCGTTCTCAAATGCCCTGCTGGGAATTGTACATAGTATGGCACACAAATCAGGCGCTGTATTCCACATCCCTCATGGATGCACCAATGCCATTTACCTGCCTTTTGTGATCGATTACAACAAGAAGGTTTGTGCTGACCGCTATGCTGAAATAGCACATTGCCTTCATCTTGAGGGAAACACGGACCTTGAACTCACCGAAGCCTACAAGCAATTCTGCATTAACTTAAGCAAAGAACTTAACATAGCCCAGACCCTCAGGGAATTTGGGATAACCGAAGATCTGTTTAAATGCAGTGTGGACCGAATTTCAGTAAATGCGGTTCAGGATGCCTGCACGGGATGTAACCCCCGCGAAACCAATACAGAAGACTTTAAAAAATTATACACTTCAGCTTATTATGGAACTGAAGTAACCTACTAAAGGAAAATAGCGGTATTACTTTTGATTAGTTGACTTGGAGATCGGTAGGCTATCAGAAATGGATCCGGGGGGTTAGCCCGGAGATATGGAGGCCTGCCGTTTTTTTGAATACAAATTACTATGGATAAGCCAAATCGGATCATTTTGAGAGGTGAATATGCCGGAAAACATTTGACATCGTCAGCGACCTGCGAAAGTGCTCAGAAGTTGCACCGTGATTGCTGTGAGTTGCCGGCGGCAACTGCATCCCTGGAAACGCTCAAGCGGGCGGGCATCTACCTTTCGCTGCTGAGACTGTTGAAAATCCGCGGCAAAATGCAGGTTCAGATTCCGCATATTGCTGACCAATTGAATCTTGAAATTCAAAATGTAGAAGCTGATTTCTCAGCTATGGGCCTGGGCATGCACGATCAGCCTGCCTTTGACATTGAATCGGTGATTGACGCTCTTGAAGAACGACTTGGATTTCAGAACTACACTGAAGCTTTCCTGGTGGGAGCCGGAAAGTTGGGGACATCACTGATGATGAACAAAAATCTTGGAGATACCGATCTTAAGATTGTTGCGGCTTTTGATAATGATCCCAGGAAAATAGGCGCAAACGTAGGACTCATAAAAGTGATGTCGCCTGACAAGATAAGCTCACTGGCCTGGCGTATGCATATCAGCATGGGGATCATTGCTACCCCTGCAGGTCAGGCTCAGCTCATTGCCGATATGTTTGTGGCAGCAAAAACCAGGGCCATCTGGAATTTTTCGGCAGATGAGATCGTATTGCCAACTGATATGATCCTTCAAAACACCCGTATCGGGCAAGATCTGAATAAAGGCTACCAAAGTCTGGTAGCTCAATTGCGGAAGCGCTCAAAAGAAACAGCCGGAAGGAATTTAAACCCAGGCTGGTAACGTGATTGAATCAACGATCATTAACCAACATTATAAATGGAAAACAAACTCAATATTGTGATATGCATGGGAAGCTCATGTTATTCGCGTGGAAACCAGATAAGCCTTGACCTTATCAAAGCATACCTGCAAGAACATAGACAAGAAGCCACAGTTGACTTCAAAGGGGAACTTTGTTCAGAAAGATGCAGCAGGGGACCAGTACTGATCATCAATAATGTTGTTTTTCAAGGCGTATTGCCCGGAAATGTCATTAAGATTCTGGAGACGGCCATAGCTCCCAAAGCCCTTATTAACAGCACTATCTGATGAATATTTCGCAGCCCATCCATACTGAAACCAACAACTGCCAGGATTGTTACAAATGTATCCGCGAGTGCCCTGTAAAAGCCATCAAGGTGGAAAGCGACAGTGCATCTATCATTAAAGATTTATGTATTTTTTGTGGGAAATGTGTACTGATTTGCCCTGTCGGCGCCAAGAAAATCCGCAACGATCTGGACCGTGTTCGCCTTTTACTAAAGCAAAGCAGGAAGGTATATGTTTCACTGGCCCCTTCATTTGTTCCTGAATTTGTTGATTACGGCATGGAGGGCCTGATCGTGGCCCTGCAAAGACTTGGATTTGCAGGTGTTTCTGAAACTGCACTAGGGGCAGAGCTATACACACGGCAGGCAGCAGAATATCTGGATCAGAAAGAAAGCGGGGTATTCATTTCTACCGCTTGTCCTTCGGTAGTAGAACTTATCCGTAAGTTTTACCCTGAACTTGTTCCGAACCTTGTCCCCTTGCTATCGCCAATGCTGGCTCACGGGCAGTTGCTGCGAAGATGGCTCGGCGATGATATACATGTGGTATTTATCGGACCCTGTGTCGCTAAAAAGACTGAATCAGATGAATTCAACGATATCATTGACGCAGCGCTGACCTTTTCCGATCTGCGCAGATGGCTGGAAGCGGAAAATATAATGCCCGATAGTTTTAGCAATAGCGAGCTTTCGGAGGCGGCCTTTAATCCTTTCAAAGCCGGCGAGGGAGCTATCTATCCTATCGACGGTGGCATGGTGCACGCGTTGCAGGCAGTGACCAACCAGGGTGATGTCTTTTTTATGAACATTTCGGGCGTGGAAAATATAAGGCACTCCCTTGCAGGGTTTGACCTTGTCGACAGGGAGGACAAAATTTTCCTGGAGTTGATGGCCTGCGATGGTGGTTGCGTTTGCGGTCCGGGGAATACCATTCCATCCATGGCAATCATAAAAAACTACTATATCCGCAAATACCTTAAAAGTAAAACCGGTGATAGTGAGGCAAATCCGGAAATCAGCAAAACAGGCAATATTCAGATAAACCATTGCTACCTTGATTCAAACTTAAAACAAAAAGAATGGCTGGAGAGTGATATTACTGACGCTTTGCGCACGGTGGGGAAAACCCATCCGGAAGATGAACTGAATTGTGGAGGTTGCGGATACAATAGCTGCCGCAATTTCGCCATTTCAATGCTCAACGATATGGCCGAAAGGCAGATGTGTGTTTCTTATATGCGCAAAGTAGCCAGTGAT
>JBBRRV010000084.1:0-12917 GCA_038246075.1 Bacteroidales bacterium | reverse complement strand
CTTTCAAGGAACCACTTCAAAAAGATGCTACCTACAGCATTTACATGGGCAATGCCATTGTGGACATAACAGAGGGGAATCCACTGGCAGGTTATTCATTTGTATTTTCTACCGGCAGCAGTATTGATTCCCTGGGTATGAACGGTAACGTAGTGGAAGCTCTGGATCAGAAACCGCCAAAGGATGCACTGGCAATGCTGTATGAAGGCACCTCCGATTCACTGCCTTACCTTACCCGCCCGCTTTATGTGGCCAGGGTGAGCGACAGTGGAGATTTCAGGCTCAACAACCTCAGGAAAGGCCATTTTAAGTTGATCATTCTGCAGGATCTGAATAGCAACTACCTTTACGATAAGGGTGAAGCCATTGCCTTTGCGGATACATTACTTCCTGCGCATCGTCTTGAACCACAAAAACTGGATAGCCTTGGAAAACCGGTTCATATTAAAATGAAAACCAGAAAGGGTCTTGTTCTATCGATGTTTAAAGAAAGTGATTCTGTGCAACGTGTCCTGAGAGCAGCAATGGTAGCGCCAAATCATCTGCAGATCACTGCCCGTCTGGCAGTAAAAAAACCAAAGCTGGAGAAAGTGGTTGCCGATAATGAAGGTCCCTGGTACCTGGGTGAAACGAATGCCACACGCGACACGCTTGATTACTGGCTAAAAAATATAAAATCCGACTCACTCCATTTTATCCTGCGTGACGGTGACAAATCATTGGATACCCTCAATATCTCCATTGTATACAAAGGCAAGAATGCGCTGAAGGCAGCGCGAAGCGGCGTTAAGCAGAAGTTAAGGCTAAAACTGAATGTAGCTAATGGGGGGAGTTTCGCTTTACATAGCAGCCTTATGCTGCTTGCGGATAACCCCTTGAAAAAGGCCGATTTTTCAACTTTTAAGCTGATACAGGACTCCGTTGCGATTCAGCCAAAAGCAGAATTTTCAGACAGCCTGAAACGACGCATCATCATTAATAATATACTCCTTGAAGGTGCGCAATACCAGTTGATTATCCCCGATTCGGTTTTTGAAGACATCTATGGATCGGCTAATGATTCCATTGCTGTGAAATTTAAGACACGGACATTGAAAGAATATGGCAGCCTGAGGATAAAGGTCCATATGAAAGATCCACAGTCTTATGTTGTTCAGTTACTGTCAGCAGACGGAAAGGTAGTGAAGGAAGACCGGATATCAGCAGATGGGAAAATAGAATACCCTTATCTATTGCCCGGAAAGTATAAGCTAAAAGCCATACAGGACACTAACCGGAACGGGAGATGGGATACCGGGAATTACCTCAGGCATCTGCAGCCGGAGCACATCATCGTGTTTCCCAAAGTGCTCGATCTAAGGGCCAATTGGGAACAGGACGAAGACTGGGAGTTATAAACAGCCAGACTTCCTGTTCTATGAAGATGCTTTTGAAATAAAGGGGAAATAGAATATTATTCCGGAGCGTTGCACCTGTTGATACAGGAAATTATGTCGGTAAGGGCAGTGCTTTTCAGTGAGTAATGAATTTGCTTGCCATCGCGCTTGGAAGTAAGAATTCCTTTGCTTTTCAGAATATTCAGGTGGTGTGATGCGGCAGCCTGTTCTATTTTGAGGTATTCGTATATTTCCGTTACACTCAATTTTTTTTCATTATTCAACAGGTCCATAATGGCGATGCGCATGGGGTGTGCCATCGCTCTCAGTTTACTGGCAGCAGCTTCTAGCTTTACGATGTCTAATTCTAATTCACTCATTTTTGATGATTTTTTTGCAAAGATATGAAATCAATATGATATACAAGTAAATATGTATATTTATATGATTAGTTGTCGAAGAGGGTCGTGAATTGAAAGGTATTGCCGTCGAATATGCCCTTATCGCTGAGTTTCAATGCCGGAATAACCAACAGGGCCATGAAGGAAAGGGTCATATAAGGAGCTGCCAGCGCACTCCCCAGTGATTTCGCCAGCTCATTGATTTCTTCATACCTGTGTGCCACTTCATATCCATCGCTGCCCGACATTAAACCAGCCACCGGCAAAGGCAACAGACTTGTTTTATCGCCATCAACAAAAGCAATGCCTCCTTTAGCAGTAACAAGCATGTTCACAGCCGTTAGAATATCTTTGTCACAGGTGCCCACGGCAATAATGTTGTGGCTGTCGTGCGCCACAGTGGAAGCTATTGCTCCGCGTTTTAAGCCAAACCCATTCACAAAATCTACTGCCGGAGCACTTGGAGCATAACGGTTCATTACCATCATTTTCAGGATGTCGCGACCCGTGTCACTTTGTACACAGCCATCTTCCACCAATGGTTTTAGGTATACGGCCTCTGTGATCAGTTGACCTTCCAGGGCTTTTTGCACTTTGATATTTCCGGCGGAGGCTTTAACACGCAGGTCAGTTTCAGTAACCGATCGTGCCAGAAATCTGTTAGGACTTGTTTCCGCGACACCATCAATGAGGGTTCGCCCGTTTTCAGCAACCTTAAGTCCGCGGATATATGTGGCGTTTATGTTGAAATCGGATAAATTGTCGGTAATGATAAAATCTGCATCGTCACCGGGGCGAAGCAGTCCGGCCGGAATATTGTAATGCATCACCGGATTCAGCGTACAGGCACGAATGATTTGAAGCGGATCATATCCTTTGGCAATGGCACGTTTAACGAGTAAATTAATATGCCCTTTTACCAGGTCATCGGGATGCTTATCGTCAGAGCAGAACATGATGTCGGCTGCATACCCATCCATCAAGGGAAGAAGGGCGTCGAAATTCTTGGCAGCACTGCCTTCCCGAATCAACACTTTCATTCCCCATTTGATTTTATCGCGTGCTTCTTCCATTGTAAAACATTCGTGATCGGTGCTTATCCCTGCCTGGGCATACAGACGGGCGTCTTCTCCTGTTACTCCCGGGGCATGACCGTCAACAGGCTTCCCTGCGTTATGCGCTGCAGCGAGTTTAGCCATAACCAAAGGGTCCCTGGCTATAACGCCCGGAAAATTCATCATTTCTGAAAGATACCAGATGTCGCTCAGCGCCAACAGCGCCTCGGTATCGGCAACGTCCAGGCTTGCACCTGAGGTTTCGAAAGGTGTGGCAGGCACACAGGACGGAGCTCCGAAGAAAAATTTGAAAGGCGATTTTTTACCGTTGGCAATCATGAAATTCACGCCTTCGATGCCCAGCACATTCGCAATCTCATGCGGATCGGACACCGTTGCTACGGTGCCGTGCACAACAGCCAGACGCGCAAATTCTGAGGGCAGTAACATAGAACTTTCGATATGAACATGTGCATCAATGAGCCCGGGTAGAATGAAGTGTTCTTCAGGAACAGGACCGGCTTCAATGGATTCAATTTTGCCATCGGTTATATGCACCGTGCCTTTAAATACCCGCAGGTTAATCACATCCACAATATTTCCGGAAACGGAAAAAGCGTTTTTATGTGCCATAGATTGATGTTTTTAGTCGGCATTTTGTTGTTGTTCAACAAATTACTACACCGGAAGGTTTGACATGTAAACAGGAATTATCTCAAAATCCAGCGCTGTAAGCTGGGCATATGCTTTTTCATAATCAGTGGTAAATCCCAGCATAAAGCCCCCTCCGCCGGAGCCGCAGAGTTTCAGGTAGAAATTATCAGTTTCCAGCCCTTGCTGCCAGACCTTTTTAATGCTTTCGGGAATCATTCTTTTAAAATGCGTTAGCGCAAATTCCGACAGCAAGCGCAGGTTTGCGAAAAGTGCATCACTTTCTCCATTGATGATGGCATTTATGCAATTATCATTGATGGGTATCAATTGTGTTTTAATATCATTGGCGAAATCCGGATGATTCAGATCTTCCAGGAAATGGCTCACAAGTGGACCGGTTTTACCCGGATTACCACTGTCAATTAAAAATATGGCACCGCCCTTATCCTGTTCATTGCGCGGAATACCTACAATGGAAATGTTTTTGCGCGAACGGATGAGCATAGGATGTTTAAGGTAACTGTTCAGCGGATCGATGCCTGAGCTTTGGCCATGAAAAAAGTCTTCCATGTAGGAAAACAGGATCAATAGTTCCTGGATCCGGGTTTTCGCTATGCGGGTTGTACTGGGGATCCGGTTGGTGGCATACCATGCATATATGGCTGCAACCAGCGCCCCCGAACTGCCAATGCCATACCCTTGCGGGATGGTTGATTCGAAATAAAGCCCGCGTTGTATGTCCTGTGCAAGCATTTCAAGTTGCAGCAGGGCAGCGTATTTCGGGTTAAAGCCTTCTCCGGTTAACCAGGCATGGAATTCGGCCAGCATTTTATTGGAGCGCAAGGCAAAGTTATAATCAGTGTATTTATCTTCGTTGATGAAGCCTAATTCACCTTTAAAATGGGCATAGGGTATGGTAAGTCCCATTGAATTACAAAGGATGCTATATTCACCGAAAAGTAAAATCTTGGCGTAGAAAGTTTCAGCTCGTCTGCTCATAAATAATTAGTTCAGTCTTTTTGGCCCGTCCCCGGCCTCGTCATCAATCCAGCGTCCATTTTCGCATAGCGCTGTCAATTCATTTTTGATAAAACGTGTAACCTCTGGTTTATCCTGAGGGCGGTATAGCAAATGTACATTCGGGCCTGCATCAAGTGTAAAACATACCGGCGTGGATGTGTGCAGCCTGTAATCCCTCACCCGTTGAATGATCCCGATCGTATGAGGATTCATGAGCATATACCCTGGCGATGAACTCATCATCAGCGCATGCAAACTTAATGCTTCGTTTTCGGTAACCATCATAAAAGTTTTCCAGTCACCGGTTTTCAGGCTTTCCGCCAGGAGCTGCAGGTTATGGCCGGCCTGCATCACGCGGGCATCGCGGTATGGATGATCCTGCATCAGGGCATGTCCCTGGCTGCTGGAAACTGCTTTGGCTTGTGTGTTTACCAGTAGCACAGCATCCGCTATATTTTCAAACGAGGAATGAATATCGTTATTAATGGTTACGGCCCATTCATTGTCTGATCCGTTAAATACAGGCGTTTTCCCCCAAACGCTGTAACCTGGATAGATTGAACGGCATGCGCTTCCTGAACCCAGCCGGGCTGTGCGCGAAGCCGAGCGCAGGAACTGCCCTTCATCCATGGGGGAGGGTAGAAACATTTGTTGTAATGAAATTATGCACAAGGCCAGGGCGCTGAAACCGGAAGCGGACGAAGCAATACCTGCAGAATGTGGAAATGTATTGTGGCTCTTTAATGTGATAGCAAGATCAGCCAGGAAAGGAAATGCGGGATAAAGCGACCTGATAAAGATGCCAAAACGCTCTGCAAATGCAGCATTTAGCTGGTTTTCGAAATAAAAGGCGCTGAGTTTTCCTGCACCCGTTGGCACCGGCACAGCTGTAAGTTCCATGATGGTTACCGAATGCTGGAGTGTGAGACTCAGGGAAGGATTAGCCGGCAATTGTATTCCATATTTACCCCAATATTTTACCAGGGCAATGTTGGAAGGGCTTTGCCAGGTTACACCTATAGTGCCATCGGGTTGTATTGCCGGAGGAGCAGTTAAGGCCATATCAGAGGACGAGTTCATCATACCCGAATATTAAATTAATAGTTTTAGCAGCAAAATAGGCTCTCAGATCGTCAAGCGATCCGGTCCATGTAACCAGCAGAAAATCGCCGCCCCAGGCACCTAAGGATTTTATTTCTCCCGTAAAATCACTGAAACGTTCTTCCTTAATTGGTTTTACATGCAGAAACCGGCTGATGATCCTTTCGTGTTTCATCATACACACTTCAAAATCGGAAAGTGTGGATGCCTGTGTCATATCCACTCCAACTGCAGACAGGGATGCTATTTCAGAAGGCCTGGGCTTGCCCAGCCTGCGATAGAATTCGATGCCGGAGTCGGAGTCTTTTTTAAGCCCGGTGTACACGAAAAATAATTGATGGCGGTAAACAGGCAGAAAAGGTATAGGTTCGATTTTGTGGGTTGATTCAAGGCGCTGATAGAATATGGGTCCGCTGGCACCGGCACTGGCAATATCGTAACCTGAGCCACCCGAAGTCCTGAAGAAAAGTGCGAAAGGATCAACCCTGGCCCATGCCGCAATATTGGCGATATAAGTAGAGCTGCTGCCGAACCCCCATAGGCGGCTAAATTCAAGATGGTTGTTCACCATTGCGCCACCTGCCATCATAAAATGAGGATTTAGCCTGCGGGCATGATCTAAAATCATGCACAGCTTTTCGGCCCTGTAAAGGTCGCTGCTGCTTAATACTTTGAAATTGTCCACAGACAGGTCAGCTTCAAACCAAAGAAGGTCACACTCGTCATAAGCTCTCCAGTGAATGATCCGGTCATCAGCAGGTATTACCTCCATGTGCTGCCCTTTCTTCAAGGCTAAAGTCAGCGCAAGTGCTCCATCTAGAACCATATATTCCCCTGAAAGCAGAAGTTTTCCGTGTGCATAAAATCGGGATGTCTCCATTGCTGTGATTACTGAAGTTGTCGTTGCAAACGGAGTTCTGAGAGGAATTTGCTGACGGAGCTGTATGATACTTTTTCGTTTTTAAAATTACTGATAGCCTTTTTCTTTTCTTCTTCATCTGCACCAAAGACATTCAAAATATTGAGCAGGTGCATTTTCATATGACCGCGCTGAATGCCTTTTGTGGTTAGCGACTTTATGGCGCCAAAGTTATTGGCCAGTCCAACGCAGGAAGCAATTTTCATGAGTTCCGAAGCATCCGGATTGCCAAGTAGCTCAAGCGAAAACCGTGCGAGCGGGTGCAGGGAAGTAAGTCCGCCAACAGTGCCCATCGAAAGAGGAAAGGTCAGGCTGTAGCGGAATTTACCATCTTTCAGGCTGATTTCGGAGAGGCTTTTATAATGCCCGTTACGGGCGGCATAAGCATGACCGCAGGCTTCAATAGCCCTGAAATCATTGCCTGTAGCCAGTGCCACGGCATCAATGCCATTAAAAATGCCTTTATTATGGGTAGTTGCCCTGTGAATATCTACCTGTGCAATCTGAACAGCTTTTTCAAATTTGAAGACAAACTCATCGGCCGACTTCGTTTCATCTAAATCTTTAAAGTCTTCAACAGCGCACTCTACATAAGAATGTACGAGGCAATCAGGTGTGTAATTGGATAATATCGACATAATCACCTGGAGTTCGTGTACCTGAAAATGTTCACTTTCAGCAACATATTCCCGCAGGATATCCGCAAATACTTCGAGGCAGGAATTGATGAAATTGGCCCCCATAGAATCACGTGTGTCAAAAGTTGCTTTCAGCTGGTAATAATCTTCCAGTTCTGCGGTATGATCAATCAGTTCAATATCTATCATGCCGCCACCGCGCTTTTCCATATTGGTGGTGATCGAACGTGTACCGGCTCTCATCAATTGTTTAAGTTCGGGGAATGCCTCCCTGAGCAACTTTATATCCCCTTTCCAGATGAAATGCACCTGGCCAATTTTGACTGTCGACAGCACTTCGGAATGAAAACCGCCTTTCTCAGCCCAGAATTTGGCACTGCTCGAAGCGGCTGCAATCACTGAACTTTCCTCAATAACCATGGGCACCATGTACATTTTTCCATTAATCAGGAAATTTGGTGCTATTCCATAGGGGATGTAAAAGTTGGAGACAGTATTTTCGCTGAATTCATCAAATAATTTTTGTTTGTCAGCATCTGAATGCCAAAAGGAGCGAAGCATGGCCTCTGCCTGCGCAGCATGTAGCGTTTTGGCAGAGACCAACGCAATTTTTTCATGCTTGGAAAGCTTTGAAAATCCTTCTATTATTCGTTTATCGCTCATTTTTCAGATATCCAGATCATTTAATACAAAGGCCCGGTTATGCCTGCAAAGATAATCACTTACAGCACCTGCAAGCTATCTTTGCCATTGAACCGGTATATTGATTGTGGTCGCCATAAAAAAATTATATTTGTACAAACAGCCAGAACAAAATAATGTTTAATGTTTGAGCTATTTTAATTAAACATGCGCTACTTCTCAGCCGATCTTATTGTCCCCGTAACTTCTCCCCCCATTCCGAGAGGGGTCATTGCTGTAAATGAGGATGGACGCATAGCCGGACTTTTCAGGGAAGGGGAAGCACCTGCCGGGCGGCCAGAAACAGAGTATTTGCATGGGATTTTATGTCCGGGATTCGTGAACACCCATTGTCACCTTGAACTTTCATACCTGCGCGGCAGCATTGCACCCGGAACCGGCATGGATGGTTTTATCAGCCAGGTACAGCGGGGAAAAATCGGCGCCCTTGATCCGGATGAGATCCGGATGGCCATCAACATGGCTGAGCAGGAAATGTTACGAGAAGGAATAGTGGCAACCGGCGACATTGCCAATTCCTCAGATACCTTCGTGGTAAAGGAGAAGCAGAACATGATCTATCATACTTTTATTGAAGTATTTGGCTCTGATCCTGCCTGGGCGGAAAAAATCTTTGACAAGGCTCATCAGCTTTATGAACAGGCCTTAGCCAGGGGCCTTTCTGCATCCATTGTACCGCATTCCCCTTATTCGGTTTCGATGAAACTCTTCGCGCACATAGGTCGGTTCGCCGATCACAACAAAGGAATCCTGAGCATGCACCACCAGGAAAGTGAAGACGAAAACCGGTATTTTGAATCCGGTGACGGACCGGTAGCCGAAAGGCTCAAAAGGATGGGTGTGAAGCCTGAAATATTTAATAATACCATCCGGCGGCCGCTAGAAGCCATAACCGAATATTTTCCTGAAAACAACCCTGTTATACTGGTGCACAATACTGTTTCACAGCCCGGCGACATAGCCTTTGCCATGAAGCGTTTTTCTAAATTATGGTGGTGCCTGTGCCCTAATTCGAACCTTTATATTAACGGACGTCTGCCTGACGTGCGGGCCCTTCGCAATGCCGGTGCTTTGATAACATTGGGAACTGACAGCCTGGCTTCAAACAGGAGGCTTTCTGTGCTGGAAGAAATGAAGACCCTTTCGGACGCTTTTCCTGAGGTCGGAATCGCAGAACTGATCCGGTGGGGAACCTTTAATGGTGCTGCAGCACTGGGTTTGGAAACTACCCTGGGAAGTTTCGGGCAGGGAATGCGACCCGGCCTGGTGCTCATTGAACAGGATGCTGCCGAAACTGTTGTATTGGCAAAGAACAGCAAGGTGAGAAGGGTCTGTTAGTAGATTGATGGGATTGAAATACATAGAAATACATAGAAGTACATAGAAGTACATAGAAGTACATAGAAGTAAACTGAAGTACATAGAAGTACATAGAAGTACATAGAAGTAAATTGAAGTAAATTGAAGTACATTGAAGTACATTGAAGTACATTGAAGTACATTGAAGTACATTGAAGTAAATTGAAGTACATTGAAGTACATTGAAGTACATTGAAACAATTAGAAATAATTAGAAATACATTGAAATAATAAGAAACAGGTTTGGGGCAATCAGAACTGTCGTTGCCGGGTCCAAAAAAAATATTAATATAGCATGCGGGTATACATTAACCAAAAAGAAATCGAGATATTTGCAGGGGCATGCGTTGGGGATGCTGTTCTTGCTTTTGACAAAACGGCATGGAAGCTTTATCTCAAAGGCAAGCTGGCCATATATGACGGTTATGGAAATAGCTTAGATCCTGACGGAGCGCTGAGTGCCAATCAATCATTAATTTTAAAACCAACACACGTCGCATGAAAATTCTCAGATTAACCATCACGATTTGTTTAATGATGTCATTGTCGCTGGCCGGTCCGCTTAGCGCACAGGTGGCGGGCGATACAACCAGGATCATCATCCTGAGTACAAATGATATGCATGCCAGGCTCGACAATTTTTCGAAACTGGCCTATCTTGCCGATAGCCTGAGGCATCAGTATGCAGATGTATTCCTGGTATCTGCCGGTGACAACTTCACCGGAAATCCTGTTGTGGATCAGTATCCCGAGATCGGATATCCCATGATCGACCTGATGAATAAGCTGCATTATAATGTAAGTGCCCTGGGTAACCACGAATTTGATATGGGTCAGGAAGCACTGAATAAACGTCTTGAACAGGCCACTTTCCCTTTCATTTCCTGCAACATCGATGCCACCGCCGCAACATTGAAACAACCAAAACCGTACATCATACTGCAAACTGCGGGGGGGGTGAAACTGGCTTTCTTAAGTGCTATTCAGCTTGGTGAAAACGGCCTTCCCGATTCACATCCTGATAAGCTCAAAGGCCTTCGTTTTGAGGACGGTGTGTCGAAAGCAATGACTTACAAAAACCTGAGACAACAATGCACGGTCTTCATTGCGCTTACGCATCTGGGTTTCGAAACAGATACCATGCTGGCCCGCCGGATGGGCGATCTCGATATGATCATTGGGGGCCATTCACACACAATCATGGAGAATCCTTTATTCTTAAATGGCGTCATGATTACACAGGCTGGCTCGGGGTTGAAATATACCGGCAAAATAACAGTGCTGGTATGCAAAGGCAAGGTTGTAGGGCGGTCATATGAGCTCATCGACCTGAAAAACATCAGGGGAAAGGATAAAGCCATTCAGGGACTGATTGACAAGTACGATGACAATCCGGCCCTTAATGCCGTTGTTGCGAAAACCGGACAGGCGATTGCGGGGAAAGATGCGCTGGGAAGCCTTATGACTGATGCCATTACGGACAGGCTAGGCATGGATATCGCTTTTCAGAACAACGGAGGCATCCGCATTGATGGATTGGCTGCGGGTGACATCCTGATGAAAGACATTTACAAACTCGATCCATTTGGCAATATGGTCGTGAAGATCCGCATGAATAAAGCTGAAATTGAATCCCTTATCGCTTCATCCTACAACCGCTCCAAATCGGTAGATCTGCAGGTGTCGGGCATAACATATACTTTGTTGGTGGATTCTGCAAAAATATTGAAGGAAGTGCAAATATTGGATCGCCACGGAAAAGCACTCGACCCGGCCAGGGAATATAATGTTGGTCTCAACAGTTATCTTGTGAGCGCCTACCATTTTGAGCACCGCGATGCTGGTGTATCGCTATACACTACTACCGCCCAGGCACTGATTGATTTTTTGAAGGCAAAGCAGGTGGTGGATTATACCGGTATTAAGCGCGCACTGGTGGTGGTCAAATAAAATCCTGTGTCTCCTACCAGCTGTCTTGTTTCGGCTGAACGTCCGACAGCATGCCTTTTTTCAGGCTTACGATCACATCCTTAACCTGCTTGTCCAGCTGGGTGAGGAAAATCGCGTAATTTGGGTTATAAGCTTTATCGGTTTTGTCAAGCCATCGCTCGACAGGAAACCTTGAAGCACTTTTAAGGCTCATATCAGTGATCGTGTATCTGTAGCGTCCATCTTTCAGCTCAAGGCGAAGCGTATAAATTACAATACCTGCTGCTATCTTATTTCCCTTGTCATCGATGCGGCTGAGGTCAAAACGATGCAGGATTTCAATGAGGCCGCTTTCGGGGTTGCGCACTTTGGTTACATCAGCAGGATTCTTATAATTCGCATTGACCCAGTTGACAGCACGGTTGAATAATTGCTTGCTTAAGCCATCCGCCTTCACCACTTCCTGGTAGGTGATTAATTTGGTATCGGGGCTGATGGGTAATGAGGTACCATCTGCCTGGGCAAACGACGCTGCCGGGAAACAAAGAATTGCTGCAATAATGACATTGCGCACACGTATAAAATGCAATATGTTCATAGTTGTATGATGGCTGTTTATTGTGACTGTAAAGTTAATGCAAAGTTCGGGCCAACTATTTTGGTTTTTTTGCTTCCCTTACGATGATGTAGATATCCTCGCTATCTCTTTTCATCATGTATTTTTCACGGGCATAACGCTCCATGCTGGCCGTATCAGTGGTGAGTTCATGCAAGGCAGCACTATCCTGCTGTGCCTGGTCAATGTAAAATTTCTTTTCGGTGTTCAGATCGTTCAATACCTTGTGCGATTTTAACTGCGATACCAGGTTGTTGCGATCGAAAAAAGCCAGCCATATGACAAAAGCCAGCCCGGTGAGCAGGTATTTATTCTTCAGAAAAGGCGGAATTTTGCCCAGTATATCAGCGGCTTTCATGAGCGTAAAAATACGATAAATGTTGAAGGATTCGGATACTTGTTATCCTTTAATGGATTGAAGGGATTGAAAGGATTGAAGGGATTGAAGGGATTGAAGGGATTTAAGGGATTGAAGGGATTGAAGGGATTGAAGGGATTGAAGGGATTGAAGGGATTGAAAGGGATTGAAAGGATTGATAGGGTAATGCTCTCTATAATCCGATCTGATCGGCAATTGCACTCATGGCAGCCAGGGACAGGGCAGCAAATTCGTCGATGCTCAGACCGAATTTTTCGCATTCCATGATACTTTCCCGCTTTACAGATGCAGCAAATGCTTTCTCTTTCATGCGTTTGGTGACCGATTTGGACTTTACGGAAGCCACTTTTTTGTCGGGATAAACCATTGCGGTGGCTGTGATGAGTCCGGTGATGGTTTCGCCTGCGGCCAATGCATGCTGGAAAAGGCTGTTCCTTTCCATGCCTGTGGCCATTTCATTATGCATCCTGATGGCATCCACAATATCGGCATCAATGCCCAATCCGCTCAGCATTTCGGCCCCGACAATCCCATGGGTCAGGGGATTGGCCGAAGTGATCTCAACATCCAGGTCGTGCAGCAGGCCGGCAAGGCCCCATTTTTCCTCATCCTGGCTAAGTCTGAGCGCAAGGGCGCGCATAACGGCCTCCGACGAAAGACTGTGGGCTATCATTCTTTCATTTTTAATATGGCTTTTCAGAAGTTCAAGTGCTTCAGAACGGGGGAGGAGCATGGTGTTGTGTTTTAAAAAGAGGTTAATAAATTAGT
>JBBRRV010000083.1:0-12930 GCA_038246075.1 Bacteroidales bacterium | reverse complement strand
GTAGCATCCGCTGGAGTTACCTGCGTATAGAATGTGTTGTCGGGCAATACTTTTACGATAGGGCCCTTCTCGCAGAATCCGAAGCATCCGGTCATTACCACCTGAACTTCACTTTCCAACCCCTTTTCAGCCACGACAGCCTTGAGGTTAGCGACAATGGCTTCGCTTTCTGATGCGCGACAGCCCGAACCGCCACACACAAGCAAATGCATTTTATAATTTGCCATGCTTATATCTCCTTATTTTTATTTGTTGTCAATAGTTTCGTAATTCATCGGAATAATACCGTCAACCAGCTCACCGTTTTTGATATATTTCTCAATGATCTGATCGGCTCTTTTTAGGTCAACATAACCAAAAACGATGGGGTCTTTTCCCGGAACAGTCACTTCGAGGGTTGGTTCGGCATAGCAATAGCCCATGCAGCCGGTTTGGGTCACAATAGCTTCAATGTTGCGTTTGTCGAGTTCGTTAATGAAAAAATCCATCACATCCTTGGCCCCGGAGGCAATGCCACAGGTAGCCATAGCCACTTTTATCTGCACATGGCTTGCGGGACTTGTACTCTTTTCGCGCAGGCTCATCTTGTTTTGCAGATCGTCTTTGATTTTTCGGAGATCTGCCAATGATTTTATTTTTGTCATATGTTTGATATTTTATGATTTGACATTAATAAGGGACGGTTATAATTTTTCAGAATGCTCAATGGATTTTAAATTTTCGTTAATCAGTTCCTTCATGAAGCGATTGACTTCTGCATGGCTTATGGATAATCCATCGAGTTCCTTTTTTACTTCGCGGGTATCAAATTTAAAATCACCAGTGGCAGTATGATGAGAATACGTAAAATCGATCAAAGGATTGGCCGAAGCCAGCAGCGCCATGACACCTCCTATGTCGCCTGCAGGAAGCCTGTCGATATGACTGTAACCAAAGGTGGCCTTGACAATGGTGCCGTCACCCGGTTTGGATAATAAGGTGAAAGTCCCTCCTGTGCGTTCTGCATTTTGCTTTAGCAATGGCAGTCCCAGCCCAACATTGCGTGTGATTCGCGATGTGAAAAACGGGTCCGATGCTTTCTGCAATGTTTCACTGTCCATCCCCTTGCCATTATCTGTAATTAAAAGTTCATACGTATCTGTTTCAGGACATTCTCTGATCCGGGTTTGAATAAGTGTTGCCCCGGCCGAGATGGAGTTCTGAATGATATCGAGTATATGTAAGGACAAATCTTTCATATACCAGGTCTTACATTTCGGCCTTCGTATCCGCGAAGTGCCATACTTATTTCCGAAAAAGCAGGTTGTTCAAGTTCAAAAAGGGTTGTTCGCTTTCCGATATCTTCCAGGATGTGCGCATCTGAATTCTGAATGAAGGTATAATGTTCCAGGTATCCAAGGTTTTGAAGCGTTTTTGCAATTGTGGTGTTGGGTGAAATTTCAATCGCGTCGATAGCAAGTCCTTTCGGGATAAATCCCAACTGGCTGATGATGCTGTTTTTGCCCTTATCCACATGTGCAGGAATAAAAAGTCCTCCCAGTTCATGAACTTTTTGTTCTACCTGATCAACCGACTGATCGATGGCAACAATTAGCAATCTCTGCTCCTCATAAACGATCATTTCCTGTTCGTCAACAACAACCTGATATCCAAAGCGGGAAGTGTCGTTGCTGATGTTTGGCAGGTGAGCATCAATATAGTGCTGAAATAAATTCAATTTTTCATGATTTTGGAAAAACACGAGGCAGTGGAGTTCTTCCTTTGTAGTTACCTCGGCGCCCAGCAGCAGGAAAATGCCGTTTTTCTCGGCTTCCACGCCAACTCCCCTGCATTGCAGTGTAGAGTTGTGGTCGGTAATGCCGATGATATCAAGCCCGAGCTGATGTGCTTTTTGCACAATGTTTTTCGGGCTCATATCAAGATCGCCGCAGGGCGAAAGCACGGTATGGATGTGCAAGTCAGCCCTGAAGGTTTTCATTTGTTCAGGAGTTTAAATAGTTTTCCTGAAATCTCAAAGGCACCATCACTTGTGCCCAGAACTGGAATATGCTCTTCATTGCTTTGCAGTGCGGCATCTTCCTCCGGTTTAAATCCATGCACCAGTATAATAGCCGAAAGATCTTTGAGCGATGCAACGGCAACTGAGTTTTTATGCGTTTGCAGGGTTACCCATATCCTGCCTGCATCGGCATTCCCCATCACATCACTCAGTAAATCTGATGCATATCCTCCTGTAACTTCGTTTGTAAGGCCTTCACTTCCGCTGAAAACCTCAAGATGCAATGCTTCAATGATTTCTTTTACATTCATAA
This sequence comes from Bacteroidales bacterium, assembly GCA_038246075.1. GTDB lineage: Bacteria > Bacteroidota > Bacteroidia > Bacteroidales > DASVHX01 > DASVHX01. Next base: position 10,618 of record JBBRRV010000083.1, on the reverse strand, counting down.
ATTATTGGATATCAGAATAATTAATACCAAATTTATCTTTTCCCCAGATTTCGGTAAGCTTTTGAAGGGAATCCTCTTTCGTTAGCAATCCGTTGCTTTCCATGTTTTTTTGTACGAAAAAGCAATCCATAAGTGAGGCATTTCCCATCACAATATCCTGGGCAAAAGCCTGGCAATTCGGTGCTCCGCATGAGCCACAGTCAACCATTGGCAGATGGTGCAGGATTTCCCGTACCCGATCCATTTTTTTCATGGCCATTGCCATGTTTTCGTCCAGTTTCATGATCGAACGCGGAAAGAATTTATGGATGGAAATATGTTTTTCGAGATATGCGGTATGATTATCAAGGACACTTGAATACTTGACACCCGTATCTTCCGGAAGCGATGCCACAATTTTATTGAGCCGCTCGGTAGTTAAAAAACGATTGTTAGTTGTAAGTACGCCGCCTGCGCAACTTCCGTCACATGCCCTGAGCTCCAGGAAATCAATATCCGTTATTTCATCACTCTCAATTTTTTCAAGGAACTCTATTACATTGTGGATCTCATCGATGGCGAGACCGCGGCCTTTTGTATGGTCGGCTTCACCATGCGTGAGGCTCCATTTTATGGCCATGGCAGTGAGGGGACGGTTGTCGGGAATGGTGCAGGTATTGGCTGTTGAATGTTTTAAATTCTTGTATACTTTGTTGTAGATAAAATCCATGTTGATTACTCCGGTGATAGAGGAGTATTCTTCGCCTACGGGACTTTTTATGGCCGCAATCTTGGCAGCACAGGGGGTGATGTAAAAAATGCCGATTTCATTTTCTTTAGCACCCTGAGCTATCAGTTTTTCACGGATATACATGGCTGATATATCGAGTGGTGGTTTCAGGAGCATGATATTATCCACCAGACCGGGAAACTTAACCTGGATCAGCCTTACTATTGCCGGGCAGAAGGATGAAATTAGCGGTTTTACACGATGTGTGGCCTGGTAACGTAACAAGCTCTGATGCAATACCTCAACACTCTCCTCTACTTCCTGGATATGCGTAAATCCGGTTTCGAGCAATGCGCTGAAGATTTGGGTGCGTTTGATATTATCGGCAAACTGACCAATAAAAATCATTGGCACTACTGCAACGCGGTATTTATATTTAAATATCTGGGAGAAATCGTCGTGATCAATAATGATGGCACTCACAGGACAAGCCCTGAAGCATTCGCCGCAATCAACACATTTGTTTGCAATCAAAAGCGCTTTGCCATTTCTTACCCTGATGGCTTCGGTAGGACAGACATCCATGCAATGGGAGCAGCCTATACAAAGGTCCTCTTTGATCTGAAGTGCATGGTGAAAGCTGGGGTTTTCCATGTATGCGCTGGTTTTATAGGTATGTTGTAATTTCCACCTGGGTTCCGATCCCGACCTGGCTGGTGATTTTTAATTTGTCTGCATTATTCTGAATATTGGGCAATCCCATCCCTGCACCGAATCCCATTTCCCTGACTGCAGGTGAAGCTGTTGAAAATCCAACCTGCATTGCTTTTTCAATATCCGGAATGCCCGGGCCTTCATCCGACAAAAGTATGACGATCTGTTCAGGTTCAACATGGATGGAAATTTTTCCCTTGTAAGCGTGTGCCACAATATTCATTTCTGCTTCGTAAAGTGCTACAACAATGCGTTTTATAATTTTAGGGTCAACATTGAGTTGCTTTAGAATTTTTTTAAACTGGCTCGAGGCGATCCCTGCTTTTGTAAAATTACTGCCTTCTATCATGTATTCGAAATGCATGTCCGGATCAATATAAAGGTTTAAGGCCAGCATTGTAAAGTATACCACTTGCCTTAAACATAGAATATGTACATTCAATGAGTACCATTTGGTTTTCTTCAGCCACGCTGATCATTTCCGGGGTGGCTTTTTTGTTCCTGACAAAGATAATATTACTGATATCCGACATTTCTGAAGTGCGGATGGTCTGAAGATTAGCTAATCCCGTGAGCAACATAAGATTATCATTTTTGAGGGTCAATACATCACTCATCAGGTCTGAGGCAAAGGCAAATTCTATTTCACGGTTAAGTTCCCCGGAGCCGCATACCACTTTAGCATCCAATAACTGTATAACATCTTTAAGATTCATGACAAAATTCATATTTAGCTCTTGATATATATATTTGTAAATCAGTCGATTGAATTATGTGGCTGGTACTCTCAATTATGGCGCAAAAATACATATTTAAAACATATGAAAAACATTATTGTTAAAGTATTAACACTGTTAGCGAAATAACACAAGATTTATAGTCATTCTAAATAGATTTGTTTTCTGAATTTCGCAAAAGGTTCAACATTTAAGGCTATGATTGCCCTGCAATAAAAAAGGAGCGTTCGACTGACGCTCCTTTTTGTTTGATAATTCTTCATGGCCTGCCTTAATAACGTTTCCGCGCTGTATAATGTGTATGCAGCAATTCGTGCGATTTATGGCCAAGAGGTTCACCCAGGAAATCTTTGTACAACTTAGCAACTTCAGGGTTTTCATGTGATTTTCGGATGGGTTTATTCATATCTTCCTCGTAAATGGCATCGGCACGTTTCTTTCTGATTTCAGGGGAGGTCGGAATAGGCTGTCCGCCACCACCAATACAACCCCCCGGGCATCCCATGACCTCGATAAAATGGTAATTAGATGTGCCGTTCTGCACGCTTTGCATGAGCTTATTGGCATTGGCAAGGCCATGAGCAACGGCTACATTTAATTCAACCCCTTCCAGGAAGGCCCATTCGGGCTTGACATTCTTGATTTTGATGGTTGCTTCTTTCACACCTTCCATACCCCTGACGGGTTTGATGTTCAGATTTGTGAACGGAACCTCACGACCGGTTATGATCTCATGGGCAGTGCGCAAGGCTGCTTCCATAACGCCACCTGTAGTGCCGAAAAGGACAGCCGCCCCTGTGGACTCGCCAAGGATGCTGTCGTATGAATCGTCTTCCAGTTTTGCAAAGTCAATTCCTGCTTGTTTGATCATCATAGCCAGTTCCCGGGTTGTAAGTACATAATCTACATCCTTGAAACCACTGTCACGCATTTCCGACCTGTCACATTCGAACTTTTTAGCGGTGCATGGCATGATGGATACAACCACCATGTTTTCAGCCTTGATGTTGATCCTGTCGGCATAATAGGTCTTTGCAAGTGAGCCGAACATTTGTTGCGGCGATTTGCAGGTCGACAGATTGTCGAGCAAACCCGGATAAATATGCTCCTGAAATTTTACCCATCCCGGTGAGCAGGAAGTCATCATGGGTAGTGCTACTGTTTCGTCTTTGTCCACCAGAGCCCTTTTGAGGCGGGTAAGCAGTTCGGTGCCTTCTTCCAGTATGGTGAGGTCAGCCGTAAAATCGGTGTCCAGAACCTTGTTGAATCCCATCTTTTTCAGCGCCGACACCATTTTACCGGTCACGCGCGTCCCAAGATCAATGCCCAGATCTTCTCCAAGTGCAACACGTGTTGCCGGAGCCGTTTGAACGACAACAAATTTATTTGGATTGTAAAGGGCGCTCCAGACCTCTTCCATATAATTTCTTTCATACAAGGCTCCTGTCGGGCAGCGGTTAATACACTGCCCGCAATTGGTGCAGACGACCTGGTTCATGGGTTTATTCATGAAGGTAGAAATAGCCTGCCGGTCTCCTTTGTTAACCACAGCCAGTGCACTGACAGACTGCAATTCGGCGCAGGTTCGAACACATCGCTGACACCTGATGCATTTGCTGTTATCCTTGGTGATGGAAGGTGACGAAATATCCAGGTGTTTATGATGCGCTTTTACCAGGTCGATAAAAACATGCGATCCATAGCGGTATTCGCTGGCCAGATCCTGCAACTCACATCGTCCGTTCTTAAAGCACTTGGTGCAGTCGGCATTATGTTCTGACAATAACAACTCTACAATATGTTTGCGGGCAATGCGCACCTTCTCGCTGTTGGTGGACACCTCCATTCCTTCCGACACCGGCGTGGCGCATGAAGCAGCAAGCAGGCGGGCGCCTTTGACTTCCACCAGGCATACACGACAATTTCCGGCAACCGTTAAATCGGGGTGATTGCATAGTGTCGGAATCTTGAAATTGAGCTTCCTGGCTGCGTTGAGTATACTCGTGCCTTCTTCCACCGAAACAGGCATATTATTGATTTTTAAATTAACCATATATTTGCTCATAAAGATAGTCTCCTTCGTTTTGATGGTTGTTTAATAGATGATTTCTTCCCTGAAATTATCGATGATGGAATTGAAAGGATTGCCAACTGACTGTCCGAGCCCGCATTTGGCGGCTATTTTCATCGTTGCGGCAAGTCGCTTTAGATCTTCAAGGTAGGCAGGGGGACGTTCACCTTTTTTAACTGCTTCTATCCCTTTGAGCAGCTGCTGACAACCTACCCTGCATGGGGTGCACTGCCCGCACGACTCCTCTGTGAAAAATTCCAGGTAATCATGCAATACATTATACATCGATCTGGTGGAGTTAAAGATCATCATAGAACCTCCGGTTGGAATACCTTCAAAGCCAATGATGGTATCGTTGAACTTTTTGCGCGGTACGCAATGTCCCGAGGCACCTCCAACCTGAACGGCCTTGGTGTCGCCATCGCCAAATTCATTCACAAAATCATGCAAAGGCATACCGAGTTCAAGTTCATAGATCCCTGCAATAGGCGTGTCGCCGGATACAGAGAAGACCTTTGATCCACGCGAATCCGATGTGCCGAGTGCCTTGAATTGCTGGGGCCCCATACGGCAGATCATTGTCGTATACACCAGCGTTTCTACATTATTGATGACAGTAGGCTTTCCATTGTACCCGGCCACAGTAGGATAGGGGGGCTTATTGCGCGGTTCACCCCGGAAGCCTTCCATCGATTCGAACAACGCACTTTCTTCCCCGCATACATAAGCGCCGCTACCTGACTTAATGTAGATGGCGAATTCAAATTTGCGTTCCTTCATTTGCTGGTTGAACAGGTCCAGCTTCTTTGTTAAGTTTTTTAGCAGGAAATTATATTCTCCCCGCAGGTATATGTATCCTTCTTTTGCACCAATTACATATGCGCAGATAGCCATTCCTGCAAATATTTTTTCGGGAACACGGTCGATGATTTCACGGTCCTTGAATGTTCCGGGTTCACCTTCATCCGCATTGCAAATCACATATTTTGTTTCATTGTCTTCATTGCGGGCAAATTTCCACTTAAGCCCTGTGGGAAAGCCTGCGCCTCCTCTTCCTTTTAGTCCGGAATCGATGAGGTCGAGGATGATATCTTCAGGCGACCGTTTAAGCGTTTTCTCCAGCACATCAAGAGCTGTATATTTTTCATCCCACTCGAAAATGATATCGACTTTTTTTAATGGTTTGTTTTCCATGTTGAGTTTTTGTTTGATCAGTTCGCGAATTATTATCAGATATGGGTGTTCTTGGAATATGCTTCAATTACTTCCAGTGCTTTTTGTTCGGTAAGCTCGGGGTATACGTCATCATTGATCAACATCACAGGACCTTTGTGGCACCATCCCAGGCAATTTGCCGTGAGCAGAGTGAACTTTTTATCGTGGGTGGTTTCGCCTACCTTAATACCCAGTGCATCGCTGATGGTCTTGATTATTTCATCCTTGCCTTTCATGTGGCAGGTTATCGTTTTGCACACGCGCACAATGTTCTTTCCTCTTGGAACGGTATCCAAAAAGGTGTAAAAAGTTGCAGTGCCATAGACATCCGCTGCCGAAAGGTCGAGTTCATGAGCGACCAGTATCATGGCTTCTTCCGAAAGATATTTCTCACTAGCCACAATGGCCTGTAAAACAGGCATAAGGCTGTTTCTTGATTTGCCATGTTTCTCGACAAGTTCTCTTACTAATGTTTCTGTAGTTGACATAGGAAAAACCTCCTGTTTTTGTTTATAAGTTACTTCAGATTAATTTGTTAGACCGGCCTTTGTTAATTGAATAACAATTTCAAGATCAAAAATATAAAATCAATTGTTATTCTGTTAACAACAGTCGCACTTTTTTACATCAAATCAGCTATTTAAACCGGTTCTAAACATAATCAGTTGAAAATTAGACTAAAGTTAGTAATGGTGACAGAACTCGATTTTTGTTGCCTACTTTAGCCAATTATTAATTTGCCGCGCATATGAATAGGTATTTTGTAAGGTTATCCTTTGTTGGTAGCCGGTTTCACGGATGGCAGATGCAGGAAAATGCGCTAAGCGTTCAACAGGAGTTAAGCAAGGCATTCTCCGTTATATTGAAGCAGGATATTCAACTTACAGGATGCGGCAGAACAGATACTGGCGTTCATGCCAGAGATTTTTTTGCGCACTGTGATTTTTTGGGATGTGAAAGCCAAAACGAAATAACAAATTTGATATACAAGCTTAACCGGTTTTTATCCCATGATATTGCGATCAAAGAAATTCTGCCGGTAACCTCGGATGCCCATGCGCGCTTCAGCGCCCTATCGCGCACATATGAATACCATATCAGCAGGCTGAAAAACCCCTTTGTTGAAGGATTCTCTTATTATATTTTTGGTGATCTTGACATTGATTTAATGAATAAGGGGGCTGAACTCCTGATGACTTTTGTGGATTTTTCCAGTTTTTCCAAGCTTAATACGCAGGTAAAAACCAATAACTGTAATTTATTTGCAGCCCATTGGGAGCAATGTGGCGATCAGCTGGTTTTTACAATCAGCGCCAATCGCTTTCTGCGCAATATGGTTCGCGCCATTGTCGGGACGCTTCTTGATTTAGGCAGGGGATCTATTGATCTAAGTTCGCTGGAGGAGATCATAAATGAACGAAGCCGATCGGCTGCCGGTTTCTCGGTTCCGGCATGTGGCCTCTTCCTGACCCATATCGAATATCCTCAGGGAATATTCCTGGCTCTGGATGAAGCATAGCGCAAGCTGCTAAAGTCCTGAAAAAGGCCGGCAATAAAATTTGAGCGATACTGATTGTAATTTTTTGCTGATTGTTCTTCGCTGACACCGTTTCCTGAAAAGGATTTCATGCTGTTTTGATTTTTCCTGACTTTCTTCCGCCTGTTTTTTGCAAACAATCATATATAAAGGTTGTTTAATGAAACAGGTTAAATGAAATCAATAATGAAATAGTCATGATTGTAAAAACACATACTTATTTGATCATATCCTTAATTATGGCATATTCCATATGACCGCTAAAAAACAAATTAATAACATATGAAAACATTTTTCAGCCTGTTAATTGCAGGAACTTTAATTACTGCACCTTCCTGTGCGCAGAAAAAAGTAACGTCAACCCGATTAAAAGCAGATAAAACCATGGACAGTATACCTTCAAAGATAACCAAGACAAATGATGAATGGAAAAAGTTGCTTACACCGGCGCAGTTCTCCATACTGCGCTTAAAGGGCACAGAAGCACCGTTTACAGGTGTTTATGAAAATAATTACGCCGAAGGAACCTATTATTGTGCTGCCTGTAAGAGTGCCTTATTCAGCTCAAAGACCAAGTTTGATGCCGGTTGCGGATGGCCTAGCTTCTATGCGCCTTTGCTCGAAAAAAATATTAACATCAACATTGACCGCAGTAGTGGCATGGTGAGATCGGAAGTTACCTGTGCCCATTGTGGTAGTCACCTCGGGCATGTATTCAATGATGGACCGGATCCTACGGGTCTGCGTTATTGCATCAATTCCGGGGCACTGACCTTCAAAAGCAAAGCCGAAACAGAAAAAAGCATTGCAAAGTAAAAAAGCATGCTGCCTTATCGGTCATAAAGGAATGATTGCGCTGGTAATTATGACTCAGGATACATTACGGTGAGTCCTGCTATTTTGGCATGATAATCTACAAGACCCTCAATGGGGGTCTGAATAATCTTGGTGATTGTGATCCCCAAATCCCGGGCGACTTCAAGGAGCAAAGGTTTATAATAAAAGGCTATTGATCCTGCGCAATTAACGGATAGTTCAGTGTAATGCGGATACCGCATGACGAAATACCTGAAGAATGCTGTAAAATTTTCAGAAATAAGTTTCTTGACGAATGGATGCTCCTGGAATTCGAATATAAATTCGCTGAAAGAGGCCAGGAAGCGGCTGGGTTTTGGGTTGGAGTATACAGCATCCAGAATATTTTCGAGTGAAAGCGGATACCTTAATTTGAAGGCAGTCGTCAGGTCGGATGGTAATTCTTCATGTAAGTATGCATACAGCAGCATCTTTCCCAAAGCTGCTCCGGAGCCCTCATCGCCAAAAAAATAGCCCAGAGAGGAAACACCTCTTGTGATGCGGGATCCATCATAAAGACATGAATTTGATCCTGTCCCGAGTATGCAGGCAATGCCTTCTTGCTCTCCGCACAAAGCCCTTGCAGCCCCCAGGAGGTCGTGATAAATATTTATTTCTGCTTGTGGAAATAATATGCGCATAGCGTCAGAAACAATTTCATTCTTCGTGACGGTAGAACATCCGGCACCATAATAAAATATTTGCTGCACATTGCGGTCTCCAATAAAAGGATCCAGTTCCTTCCACAGGATGTCCTGAATTTCTGCAGTTGTTGAAAGGTATGGATTGAATCCTATAGTTTGAATGGCTTTAATTTCGTGTTGCTGAGAAATCAATCGCCAGTCGGTCTTCGTAGAGCCTCCGTCAGCAATAAGGATCATTTTGATTTAGGTTTAAAAAATTTCATATGTTATCATTCATTTTTTAAGGGTCACCTGGAATGACTCATGTCTTGATTTTATCTTTACTGGTATTCGTGAGCTAAAGCTTCGCCAGGTTGAAAATATGTTATCTTCAAATGGTGATTTAGTCAATCATGGCTAATTCATCAGCCTTGATCGTGCTAATGAATATTTAACATACCTGCTATTCCGGTTTTATCACCAGTTTAACGAACGAATTAAAATCTCCGGAATTAAAATGGACCAGGTATATGCCAGGTGTTAATTTGTGTTGGATTAATGAAGCCAAATTAAAGCTAACTGTCTGATCACCTGAGGACCGCACTTCATCCATCAGCATCATTAATTGATTCCCCCGGATATCGGTTAAGTCTATGCTGACATTTTTTGAGGTGGCCAGCGTGAATGAAACACTGAAATTTCCGGCTGATGGATTGGGATAGATACTTAAGGGAATCATTGGTGCATGTGGAAGCGGATTAAACGTTCCTGTACCGATTCCTGGTTTGGACATGCGAAAGTCAGTGAACAGATGATAAGCGCCATGAGCAAGTGCTATCGGAGCGTTAGGGTTAGTAATGTTAATGGAATCGCCTGTGAAATAGTCATACCACGTTCCCGTATGGCTAAATGCAGGATCGATCGTTCCGGCAGTAATGCCAAAGTTTCCGATAATTGAGGCTGATTTCCCGTTTCCGCTGAGTGTGATTCGTTTCATTTCGCCAGCCAGCGATAAGGAAAATGTGCGCGTGGAGAAAAGATCATTCGTTGTCTTTAAATGAATGAGCGAACCATAGAATTTATTGAGATAACGTCGTTTGTAATTATTCAGATAATCCCAGCGGATTGGTTTTTCGCCCAGGCGTCCATTGAAATTGATCGAATAATCATAACCAATCTCCCCGAATTGCCAGATCATTTTTGGTCCGGGTACGGTTAAAAAGAACAAAGCTGCTAATTCCTGCCTTTTCAGGGCTGTCAGTGTATCTCTGAGGTTATAATCAACATATGTGACGTTACCGGATGATATGTTTTTATACATGAGACGTTCTTCATCGTGGCTCTCCATATAGGAAACAAGGTTTGGATCGTTCCAGCCCCTGTTTACATAGGAGGTCCATGAGAAATCTGAATTTGAACCAGTGTTCAATCCTATTACACCGTTTCCGTAATTATTAGTTATGTTTCCCCAAAGCATCAGGCCATAGTTTGAAAGTACCGTCTCTTCGTCGTTATCTGCAAAATGTTCCAGGATAATATAAGCATTGGGTTTCACGCTGCGGATGGAGTCGGCAATACGTTTCCAGATGGCAATGCGTGATGCATCATAATGTCCCCAGGCAGAAGTGTTTCCTGCGGTATTTACTTGCGTGAACCCTTTCGACAGGTCAAAGCGGAATCCATCAACATGATATTCCTTAAGCCAATATTTGAGCACCCTGTCAACCAGCCGCTTTGTATCCGGCGATTCGTGGTTAAAGTCGTTGCCAACATTGAAATCGTGCTTCGGGATGGGATTGAACCACGGATTATTAGCGGCTGGCTGTTGCTTGACTGCATCCCAGTATAACATTGCCATGGGCGAAGATCCGAAAGAATGGTTAAGTACCATATCCTGTATCACAGCTATACCGTGTGCATGACACTGGTCTATAAATTGTTTTAAATCTGTTTTAGTTCCGTAATATTTGTCGGGTGCAAAATAATAGTTTGGATTATAGCCCCAGCTTGAGTTTCCTTCAAATTCGCTGATGGGCATCAGTTCGATTGCATTTATGCCGAGCCTTTGCAGGTATGCTAGCGTATCGCTGAGTGTCTGGTAGTCATGCATTGCAACGAAATCCCTAACCAGCAATTCGTAAATAACCAGGTTGGTCT
>JBBRRV010000082.1:0-13060 GCA_038246075.1 Bacteroidales bacterium | reverse complement strand
GCGGTTAAATCTACATCAATTTTCTTGTTTTGTTAAATTTTGTTAAAAACTTTCTTGTGATTGTTAATATAAATTTTCTTCGTATCGGTTATATTTTGACATCATTATATTTTAAGTTCGTCATTTTTGATAGGTCAAGGGACACGAATGGCATCTGGAGATTGTTGGAAAGGCGTAAGGCGTAAGGAGTAAGGAGTAAGGAGTGAGGAGTGAGGAGTAAGGAGAAAAATGAAAAATGAAAGATGAAAAAGTGGTAAGGTGAAAAAGTGGTTAGGTGAAAAAGTGAAAAGACGAGCTTCTCTTTAAATTATTTATCCATGCATGCTGAAGTACCTGGAAACCGGCCCCCTGAGAAGCCTGCCCTATAGTCGAAGGGGAGTCGATGGGCCTTCTAAACTACTATGCTTTATCTGGTAACAATACTAATTGCTAAGTATAAAGCTTCGACTCCGCTCAGCTTGACAACGTTTTTATGCAAGTAAAAATTTGAGAATGGAACTTGGACCTTGGACCTTGGGACTTGGAATTTGGCTTTTATTTCATGAACCGCAGATGCGTTGCATAAGCGAAGATAAAAGCTGCGGAAAGCATAGCCTGCGGGAGGGCATCATTATATCCTTTTATGAAGAGTAATGGAACGATCAGGATGGCGATCTGCGACATGGTGTAAAAATGAAATCCTACTTTTCGCAATTTCCACAACTGGATAGCGCCATAAAGTGAAAAGCCGAATAAAATGCCATTCGACAGGAAATACCAGCGGCCGGCTGCCATCAATACCAGCATGAGGTCGCGTTGCAAGGCCAGGGTAGAAGTTTCCATGGCAGGACCAAGGCTGTCGAAGAAAATCCCGCAAAACAGAAAGGAGATAAAGCCCAGGCCGCTCCCGATAAATGAAGTGATAAGGAGAATCCGGAAAAAAGTCAGCCGTGGAGCTGCCTCTTCGGGTTTTTGGTCTAATTGTTCGTCAGCCATTGTGTTGTTTTTAGTAAAAAGACGCGCACCATTTAATAATGGCACAAACAGGAATTAATATTATTACAGAGAAGGGGCAAGGGGCAAGGGGCAAGGGGCGAGGGGCGAGGTTTATTAAATAAACGGCACCCGGCACCTGACACCTGGTATCTATTTTATTAAAAGCTATTTTTTATGAATCAGAAATTTGTATTTTGGTTAGATGGAAGTATAATAGCAGCGTTGGGTTGCTTATTCCGGCAGCATGAATTGATGTTGCTGAACAAAATTCACCGAATTGGCAATGAGTTCAAACATCACAATATCATCAGCAACAAATGGGACCGATGCACGGTATTCCGTCAGAATTTTTTCAAGGAACGGAGAAGTAAGTCCGGGACGCCTGAAGTCAAGTGCCTGTGCAGCAGCCATGAGTTCAATGGCAAGTACGCGCTCAAGGTTGTTGATCACGCGCAATGACTTTGTGGCTGCATTGGCACCCATGCTCACATGATCTTCCTGCTCGTTGGATGAGGTGATGGAATCTACCGAACAAGGCGTGCAAAGTTGTTTATTCTGGCTCACTATAGCGGCTGCAGCATATTGCGGGATCATGAATCCTGAATTTAATCCCGGATTTGCCACCAGGAATTCGGGCAAGCCACGCTGTCCGGCAATGAGACGATAGAGGCGGCGTTCGGCAATATTTCCCAGCTCGGCCAGGGCGATGGATACAAAATCAAGTGCAAAGGCCAGGGGTTCACCATGGAAATTTCCTCCGGAGAGAATGAGGTCCTCTTCAGGAAAAACAGTTGGATTGTCAGTAACGGAATTTATTTCGGTAAGGATGACGGATAAAGCATAATTTACAGTATCCTTCACTGCCCCATGCACCTGGGGCATGCAACGGAAAGAATAAGGATCCTGCACTGCTTTGCCGGCTTTGGCGATCAGGCTGCTGCCAAGGAGTAATTTCCGGAGGTTGGAAGCTGTTTCAATCTGCCCCGAATGCGGGCGGATGTTATGAATAGGCGCCAGGAAAGGATCAATGCGGCCGTCAAAAGCTTCGAGTGATAGCGCTCCCGTAATATCGGCCAGGCGCGTTAGTTTAAGGGCTTTCATCAGCACATAAACGCCGTGGGCACTCATAAACTGTGTGCCGTTCAACAATGCCAGCCCTTCCTTTGAATGGAGCGTCAATGGTTTCCAGCCATATTTCTCCTCGAGAATGGCAGCGGAATGCGTAATGCCATTTATCTTAACTTCACCCAGGCCGAGCAATGGCAACGACAGGTGAGCCAGCGGAGCAAGGTCGCCTGAGGCTCCAAGCGAACCCAGTTCGTAAACAACCGGCAGCACATCATGATTGTAAAACTCGACCAGCCGCAAAACAGTTGCTGTCTGGACGCCGGATTTTCCAAGAGAGAGCGCATGTATTTTCAGCAACAGCATCAGTTTAACAATAGGGTCGCTGACTTTATCGCCGGTGCCGCATGCATGTGATTTTACCAGGTTCTCCTGTAATTTCGTCAGGTCACCGGGCGAAATACTGATGTTACATAATGAGCCGAAGCCAGTATTGATACCGTAGATAGGTTCAGTAGAAGCTGCCACACGCTGGTCAAGGTATTGGCGGCAGCGTTCAATCAGTTGAAATGATTCATCCGATAAGGCTATTTCTGTATGCTGTTGTTCAAGGCTTTCGAGTTGAGCAAGATTCAGGGGTGTTGGGCTGATCAGGAATTTGGCAGGCATTGGTTGTTGTGTTTTAGTATTGTTTGGTTGTATATTAATGGCATGTTAGGTTCAAACGATTCAAACGCTTCAAACAGATTCTTCATGCTTTTGCAAATAGGCAATAAGCGCTTTCACGTCCACCTTCTGTTGCTCACCGCTGAGCATATGCTTAACCGTAAGTTTTCCTGTGAGCATTTCTTCCGCTCCGGTGAGCACTACAAAAGTAACTTTTCGGCTATCGGCATAGGCCATTTGTTTTTTCATCTTGGCGGTGTCGGGGTATAACTCTGCACTGATACCGACACTGCGCAGTTGCTGTATGAGTGGCAGGCAAAAGGTGGCCTCTTTTTCGCCAAAGTTGACGAATAAAACCTGTGTACCGGCTTCAGTGCTTAGCGGGAAGCGTCCGAGTTCATTCAATACATCGTAGATCCGGTCGGCACCGAAGGAAATACCCACACCTGAAACACCAGGCAGTCCGAAGATCCCCGTGAGGTCATCGTATCGTCCGCCACCGCTGATGCTTCCCATCTCTGCATCCAGTGCTTTTACTTCCAGGATCGCACCTGTGTAATAATTCAGTCCACGTGCCAGCGTCAGGTCGAGAGATACAGGGGTTTTTATTTTGACGGCTTCAAGGTACGTGAAGATGGCCCTGATTTCCGCGATACCCTTCATACCGGTTTCAGATGATCCGAGCACTTTTTCGATCTGGGCGAGTTGTTCGGCATTGGTTCCCGAAAGGTGAAGAATTGGTTCAAGCTTGATGATGGCATCATCGGGGAGGCCTTTTTCCGAAAGTTCACGTTTTACATTTTCGAGGCCTATTTTATCCAGCTTATCAATAGCTACAGTGATATCGATGAGTTTATCCGGGTGGCCAATGACTTCTGCTATTCCGCTCAGGATCTTGCGGTTGTTTATTTTAACTTCAACATTGATTCCAAGTGAATTGAAAATATCATCTGTGATGAAGATCAGTTCCACTTCCGAAAGCAGGGAATCGCTGCCGATCACATCTGCGTCGCACTGGTAAAATTCGCGATAACGGCCTTTCTGGGGGCGGTCGGCACGCCATACCGGCTGCACCTGGTAGCGTTTGAAGGGGAATGTGATTTCGTTGCGATGCTGCACGACATAACGTGCAAAGGGAACAGTAAGGTCATAGCGCAATCCTTTTTCGCTGATAACGGATGCTAATTGCCTTATGTTGCGCGATTGCAGCATTTCGCCGGTGGCTTGCCCCAGGAAATCGCCGGAGTTAAGCACCTTGAAAAGCAGTTTATCGCCTTCTTCTCCGTATTTTCCCATCAGGCTCGAAAGATTTTCCATTGCAGGTGTCTCGATGGGCTGATAACCATAGCGTTGGAATACGCTACGGATCGTATCAAAGATATAATTGCGCCGGCTCATCTCCAGTGGGGAGAAGTCGCGCATTCCTTTAGGTATTGTTGGTGCTTGGGCCATTGTGGTAACAGGTGTTTTTCCGGAAGTATTAAAATGGATGATAAAGAAGTAAAGTAAGATCCGCTGTATCGTTACACCAGTTTCTTATAGCGGATCCTTTTCGGACCTTCGTCGCCGAGGCGCTTCCTGCGGTTTTCTTCATATTCGGTATAACCTCCTTCAAAGAAATAAACCTGGGAATTTCCTTCGAATGCCAGGATATGCGTAGCGATGCGGTCGAGAAACCAGCGGTCGTGGGAGATAATGACAGCGCAGCCGGCAAAATCTTCAAGTCCTTCTTCCAGTGCACGCAAGGTGTTGACGTCGATGTCATTTGTTGGTTCATCGAGCAGCAGGACATTGGCTTCCGATTTAAGCGTAAGGGCAAGGTGCAGACGGTTTCGTTCGCCACCGGAAAGGGTACCGGCTTTTTTTCCCTGGTCGGATCCGCCAAAATTAAACCTGGATACATATGCACGGGAGTTCAGCATGCGCCCGCCGAGTTGAATTTGTTCGTTTCCTTCGGAGATGACTTCCCACACATTTTTTTCGGGGTCGATATTGGCATGCGCCTGATCGATGTAGCCCACTTTAACGGTTTCTCCAACGTTGAACTGTCCCTTGTCGGGCGTTTCCAGCCCCATGATCAGGCGGAAGAGCGTGGTTTTGCCGGCTCCGTTGGGGCCTATCACGCCTACAATACCCGCAGGAGGAAGGGAAAAAGTGAGATTTTCGAAAAGCAGTTTGTCGCCGTAAGCTTTGCTGATATCAACAACTTCGATGACCTTGTTTCCCAGACGGGGACCATTGGGAATAAAGATTTCCAGGCGTTCTTCTTTCTGTTTGACATCCTCGCCCATCATGCGGTCATATGCGCCCAGCCTTGCCTTGGATTTAGCATGACGCGCCTTGGGCGCCATGCGCACCCATTCGAGTTCACGCTCCAGGGTCTTCCGGCGTTTGCTTTCAGTTTTCTCTTCCGAGGCCATGCGTTTTGTTTTCTGCTCGAGCCATGAAGTATAATTGCCTTTCCAGGGAATGCCTTCGCCGCGATCGAGTTCGAGTATCCAGCCGGCGACATTATCGAGGAAATAGCGGTCGTGGGTAACGGCAATGACAGTTCCTTTATATTGTTTGAGGTGCATTTCAAGCCATTCAATGGATTCAGCATCCAGGTGGTTGGTAGGCTCATCCAGCAGCAGGATGTCGGGCTCAGATAACAGGAGCCTGCATAAAGCAACACGCCGGCGTTCGCCTCCTGAGAGGTTGACGATGGGTGTATCCCCTTCGGGACATCGCAGGGCATCCATGGCACGCTCGAGTTTGGTATCGAGTTCCCATGCATCGTGATGATCAAGCAATTCGGTGAGTACACCCTGACGTTCGATGAGGCTGTTCATTTCGTCGTCGGTCATGGGTTCGGCAAACCGGTTGTTCACCTCTTCATATTCAGCCAGCAGATCCACAACTTCCTGCACCCCTTCCTGCACAACTTCTTTAACTGTCTTGGCATTATCCAGCTGCGGTTCCTGTTCCAGCATGCCTACGCGGTATCCGGGTGAAAACACGACTTCGCCGATGAAAGATTTTTCAATTCCTGCAATAATTTTCAATAATGTTGATTTGCCGGAACCGTTGAGGCCGATGATGCCGATTTTGGCACCATAATAAAAGGAGAGGTAAATGTCTTTGAGCACCTGTTTATTTACAGGGTATATTTTGCTGAGTCCGACCATCGAAAAGATGATCTTCTTATCGTCTGCCATAAATCTGAAATTTTGTGCAAAGGTAGTTTATTTGGTTGTTGTCTTCAGTCACCGAGTGACTGAAATGCAGTTTGCGTAATAAGTGCCTGGAGTGCCTGGAGTGCCTAGAGTGCCTAGAGTTGGTTTTCTAATATTGCTTTTTTTATGACAGTTTGCCCGTTTTTGTAATAGTACTCAACATCAACTCATGAAGCGTATGGGTGGTTCTGGCCCAATCATAGGTGCAAAGCACAAACTGCCGTCCATTTGCTGCAAGCGTTCCGGTAAATGCGGGATCATCGAGCAGGCGGGTGATATGTGCTGCATATCCGGCAGGGGAATAGCCCACAAGGATTTCTGTGCCTTCGGTTGCCCCAAGTGCACTGTTGGCCAGGGAAGAAGTGATGCAGGGAAGGCCCATGGCCATAGCCTCGAGCAGCTTGTTTTGCAGGCCTGTTCCGATCTGCATGGGGGCAATAAAAATCCGTGCACGTGCATAGCTGCTGCGGATGTCGTCGACCCAGCCGGTCACCGTCACCGCATCGGAACGCAGTGACAGAACCTTTGGATGTGGATTTGCACCCGCAAGCAATACCTTTACATCAGGATGTGTTACGCGTACCAGCGGTAAAATTTCTTTCACCAGAAAACATGCTGCATCCACATTTGGCGGGTAATGCATGTTTCCAGTAAATACAATATCGGTATCCTGCTGTTGCCCGGTCGGGCTGAAATATTCAAAATCTACACCATTGGGGATCACTACAATATCTTTATGGTCAGGGTGCAGGATAAGGTCGCGATCGGGAAAGGAGATGATTGTTTTGTTGTTAAAATCGGCAAAAACTGATCTTTCATAGCGTGCAAGTCTTTTCGATTCGAAAAGGAAAAGCAGCTTTAGCAGGACATTCGACTTTTCAGCCATGCGTTTATAACCGGCAGAAAACACATCCTGGTAGTCAAGGGTTCTGGGCTCACTGAGGTTCCTGGCATATTCGGCTGTGCGCAGCAACTGGCAGAAAATATGATCTGGAGCAACTGTTTTTATCAGTTTCCGGACCTTCCTGTTGGAAAAATAATTGTAAAAATAACCAACTTGCATGGGTTTCCCCGTAAAAAAGGCCCATAGCAGTCCTGTTAAAACCTCCCACCAGCGAAGGTTGATGATATGGATCTGCGAACAAAAAGGTTTTAGTTTTTGGAGGGCTTCGGGGTGCAGGGTTCTGTTGTTAAGCGCACAAAGAATCAGTTCATTTTCGTGTGCGAGGCATTTCAGATGATTAAAGGCACGAAGTTTATCGCCTTTATCAGTTGGGTATGGTACACGCGAAAGAAGTATCAGGATTTTCAAAAAAGATATTTTGAGTCGTTCAAATGTGCAAAATTATGATGAAAGATAAACAGAAAAAGATCCGGCATAATATCATGAGGCTTTCAGCAACAGGGTGAAGAAACCGACAAGCTTTTGGGTTAGTGCTCCATTATCGTAATTGACTTGCGCATTGTTATGGGCGTTACGGCCAATCATTTCACAAAACAGGCGGTCGTTGATGCATTTGGCAATGGTTTCCAGGAATTCTTCAGCCGTATTGGCTATCAGGACATTTACACCATGCTGATGAATTATGCCTTCGATGCCGACGGTTGTTGATATAATTGTTTTTCCCAGCATCATTCCTTCAATGATCTTTACGCGCATTCCGCTGCCCGACATCAGGGGGACCAGCATCACGGATTTGGATGAAATAAAATTGCCGGCATCGTCCACTTCGCCCAGCACTTCAATATTCGGCATGTTAAGGTCAGTTATCCATTGCGGGGTGTTCCTTCCTGCAATATAGCATTTCAGGTCGGGAAACTGCGCGTGGACCTTCGCCCACACATGTTCAAGAAACCACCTGATTGCTTCCTGGTTTGGCAGCCAGTCAAGGGCGCCGATATGGAAAAGTGAAGGAAATTCCACATGACTGAAATCAAAGTCTGTTTTTTTTGTCATGTCGATACCCGTTGGTATAAATGTGACCGGTTTTATGCATCCCTCGTGTTTTAAGAAATCCATATCGTTGGAAGTGACCGTATAAACAGCATCAGCGCGGTTGATTTGTGAAAGTTCCCATTTCCGGAGCCGTCGCGCCAGTAAAGCAAGGTAAAATTTTTTAAGCGGATTTTTTGCCTGGCTTGCCATGCGTTCCCAAATCCTGAATTCGATATTGGGTGCCCGCAGCACTATTTTTGCCGACGAGTATTTGCGCAGGGTTTCCAGGTAACTCATCAGGAAGGTACTTTCCACCTGGATGATATCGAAAGTACCGTGGCTAAGGATGTCGGTCAGCTTTTTGCTGAAATCAGCTGAGATAAACCGCGCGATGTGATAGGACCTTTTCGTGAACAAATTCAGCAGGGCATCCAATGGCTTAACTTCCGTATCTATAAAAACCAGTTCAATACCTGTTTTCCTTACATAGTCGGCAGGCAGCTGGTCGAGGTATACATGATGTTTTGGGGGATTAACAGCGATGAGTTTTACTGTGTGCCCTGCTTCAATCAACCCTTGAGTAATGTTGTTCATCCCTATTGCCCCCCCATCCTGGGGCGGGTATGGCGGTTTATTGCAGATTTGGAGTATGCGCATTAATTTGTCAGGATGAAGTGGTTATTATATTGTTTGTATATCGCGGGTTGTCAGGATACACAAGGGTAAAGATACATGGAAATTTGTAAAACAGGATTCTTACGGGACAGAAGGATAAGATAAAAAAGCATTATTTTACGTCTTCTTCTGCATTTTTTTGAATTTTGAGAAAGGAAGCAATACGGTGAATCACTTTTCTGTAGGCATCTGCATCCATCAGCGGGGAATCGGTAGAAGCTTTGTAGGTAAGGAAAAAGCCCAGCGGAAGGAGGATGATCGATGAGAGCCACATTCCCATGAACGGGTCGAGGCTTCCTGATTTTGCTGCTTTTTCACCTGTAAGTGAAATCACGTAATAAACAACAAAAAAGAGGACGGAAACAATCAATGGCAGTCCTAATCCACCTTTCCGGATGATAACACCCATAGGTGCCCCGATGAAGAACAATACCAGGCAGGCAAATGACAATGTAAATTTACGGTGCCATTCAATGTCGTGCTTGCTGAGAAGTCGTTTCTTATCGTGCAGGGATTCTGTATTGTATTCGATGCTGCTTTTTGCATTTCTGGCGGAACTTAATGCCAGATCGATGATACGCATCTGCATGGTATTGTCATATTTGGTCAGCATGAAAGCATTTGCCGGAGTCGATTTCACCTTGATAAGGCTGTCTGTGGCTTTTGCCTGCTGTAAACTGTAAAAATTGCTCATCATAACCCGCTGCACTTCTTCATATTTATTATCGAGATCCTTATTGAGTGAATCTGTCGAATTTTTGAGTTGTTTCAGGTTGAGCATCTGGTAATTCTTCTTGAAAAAGTCCTCGTTGGTGCGCGACATCTTAAATCCTGACAAGTCGAAGCGGCGATATTGTTCTCCGAAATGCGTCCGCTGGAATGGCCGCTTTGTTGCATTGTCGCGGTCTACCTTCTCATCGTAATTATAACCATTCCACAGGGTCAGTAAAAGAAATCCGCCGTCACGCGATTGTTCCATCCGTCCCGAGTCGGCAACAGTAAGTGTGGTATTGCCCTGGTTTTGAGAATGGTCGTAAATCATGACCTGGCGTATTTTAATGTTGTCAGCGTCTTTTTTTCCGATACGCATCACATAGCCGCTTATGCCGTTGTAGAATACGCCTTCCTTAAAATTAAGTGCCAGTTTCTGCTGTGTTACATCATAGAGGATTGACTTATACTTAAGGTTAACGATGGGCAATATATTGTTGGAATAGAAAAATGCGGTAATACTGATAAGTATGGAAACGATGACGAGGGGCATCATTACCCAGCGAAGTGAAATTCCGGCAGCCTTGATGGCAACCAATTCATAACGTTCACCAAGGTTTCCAAAAGTCATGAGCGAAGCCAGCAGGATCGAAAGGGGCAGGGCCATGGGGACAAAAGTAAAGGAGGCGTAAAAGAGAAGTTTAGCGATAATGTTCCATTCCAGCCCTTTACCAACCAGGTCGTCGATATATTTCCAAAGGAACTGCATCAGCAGGATAAATACCGCGATGAAGAAAGTCATGATCAGTGGCCCAAGGTAGGATTTGAGGACGAGTATATAGATCTTCTTCATCGAAAATATTGTTCTGGCCTGCAAAGATACACCTTTAATCATCCATAAGGGAACCGTTATTGCGCGTAAGTTAGCATGAAGAAAAGACATTCATTCATAGAAATACATTGAAATACATTGAAATATATTGAAATACATAGAAGTACATAGAAGTACATAGAAATACGAAGAAGTACCTGGAAGTAAATTGAAGTAACGTCCGTTTTTTTTTACTTACATTTGCCCCCGAACCATAACCCCTAACCGAATATGAAGCTTATCGAAGTTAGCGACAAGCATACTGCAAGTGAGTTTCTGGATGTAGTAGCTACTGTTTATCAGAACGATCCTATTTACGTGCGTCCGCTCGATGGATCCATCGAATCCATCTTTAATCCCAAAATAAATGTATTTTTCAGTCACGGGGAAGCAACACGCTGGATACTATATGATGACCAGGGAAAACTGATCGGACGGGTAGCCGCCTTCATAAACAGGAAGAAAGCTTTCAACTTCGAGCAGCCAACCGGGGGTATGGGCTTTTTTGAATGTATCGATAATGAAGCAGCAGCAATTGTTTTGTTCGAAGCATGCCGGCAGTGGCTCGATACACGGGGAATGAAGGCCATGGATGGTCCTGTCAATTTCGGCGAAAATGATAATTTTTGGGGTTTGCTTGTGGATGGGTTCACGCATCCAAGCTATGGCATGAATTATAACCCTCCTTATTACCGGAAGTTTTTCGAAGATTGGGGTTTCACCTTCTACTTCGAACAGATCACGAACCACCTGGATATGACAAAAACGTTTCCGGAGCGGTTCTGGAAAATTGCTGATTGGGTTTTGGCCAAGCCGGAGTTTACATTCCGTCATTTTAACTGGGCCGACCGCGCGAAATTTCTGGATGATGTGAAGTCGGTGTACGATGAGGGCTGGCAGTTTCATGAGAATTTTACACCCCTCGAAACCAGGGATCTTGAAAATGCCATGAAGGATGCGAAGTCAATCCTTGTTGAAGAATTTATATGGTTTGCTTATCACGAAGACAAGCCTATCGCTTTCTTTGTCATGTTCCCCGATGCCAATGAGATACTGAAGCATTTAAACGGGAAGATGAACCTGTGGAACAAAATCAAGTTCTTATACTACAGCAAGACACAGCCTTTCACACGCGCCCGCATCACGGTGATGGGTGTTGTACCCAAATATCAGCGGGCTGGAGTGGAATCGGGGATATTCTGGCATATGAATAAGGTCATGAAGGCACGTCCCAGTTATACAGAGGTTGAATTGTCATGGGTTGGAGATTTTAATCCAAAGATGAGACAACTTCACGAATCGGTGGGCGCCTCATTTGCCAAGCGACATATTACCTACAGGAAACTTTTTGAAGCCGGTCAGGAAGCGCAGCGCAGCAGTATCATACCCATGGATACGCGTAACCATTCGCCCAAAGCCAACCCCGAAGATTGACCCCTTGGAATTTGGGGCTTGGGACTTGGAATTTGGTACTTGGTATTTGTAACTCACATCATATCGAGGTTGGGCTGTACCAAAAGTTCGCGTGTTGAAAGCTCCAGCGCCAGCAGGTTACCGAATCCCGGGCGGTTGGTCATGTAAACGCCGTTATCCAGGGCTATAAAGTGATAGGCATCGGATTTAAGGCTGGCATAGATAAAATCGAGTGAGACCGGCACATGTCCATGAATAATGCGACGGTAGTTTATTTTCTCCGGAATTACCCTGAAGTCGCGTATCCACATCATGGAATGCGCATCGGCGAAAATATCGGGTGCATCAAAATTAAATCCGGCATGCACAACAATGAATTTATCGAGCTCCACATAAAGCGGTAGTGATTTAATCCATTCGATATAACTTACCGGGAAGAGTCGCATGTCATCCACTCCAAAACTGTGCAGGGTGGTATCTCCTCCGCTTTCGATCCATTCATTCCGCAACTTTTTACGACTCATCAGATTCAGCAGCCCCCTTGGATTCATGGCAGCTTCCCAGACCTTTACCAGGAAATCTTCATGATTGCCACGGATGGCAGAAACTTCGTATCCCTGAGCGCTGAGTTGGATGATATAGTCGATCAGCCTTTTGGAATCAGGGCCACGGTCTATATAATCGCCCAGCAAAATAAGCCGGTCGTCCTTCCTGAGTCCGATCAGCTCTTCTACAAGTGTGCGAAAGGTGAAAAGGCAGCCGTGGCTGTCGGGAATTACCCAGGTGCGGCTCATCAGGTTATTTTTTAGCTTTTCCCTGGTTTGCTACTTCTTCCATTAGTTTGCGGATGGTTTCTTCATCACCGAGAAAATAGTCTTTCACCAGATTCAGCTGGTCATCAAACTCAAAAACATAGGGGATGCCGGTAGGCAAATTAAGACTGACTATATCGGCGTCGCTGATATTTTTAAGGGTTTTAATGACGGCGCGCAGGCTGTTGCCATGGGCTGCCACCAATATCTGGTCGTGGGAAGCAAGTGATTTTTTAATGTCGTTTTCCCAATAAGGAATCATACGTTCAACAGTATCTTTCAGCGATTCGGTAAGCGGCAGATCGGCTTTATCCACAAAGCGGTAACGGCTGTCGAGGCGCGGGCTGCGTTCATCGTCCAGGGCAAGCGGGGCAGGGGGTACATCGTAGCTTCTGCGCCATATATGAACCTGCTTGTCACCATAACGTTCGGCTGTTTCGGCTTTGTTAAGGCCTTGCAGATTGCCATAATGTTTTTCATTCAGCCTCCAGCTTTTCAACACTGGCAGCCATAGCATATCCATCTCTTCCAGGATGATATTAAGGGTTTTAATGGCGCGCTTGAGGTAAGAGGTATAGCAGAGTGTAAATTCAAATCCGTTTTCCCTGAGTACTTTTCCTGCATCGTGGGCTTCATGAACACCACGTTCGGAAAGATCGACATCAGTCCACCCGGTAAAACGGTTCTCTTTGTTCCAGACACTTTCGCCGTGGCGTATAAG
>JBBRRV010000081.1:0-13158 GCA_038246075.1 Bacteroidales bacterium | reverse complement strand
ATGTATCGGGAAAAGCATGGGAAAACCTTAGAAGTGCAAGGGAAGAACTCATCCGCATGATAAATTCGGCGGCAAGCCGGTTATCGCCGGATGCCACCGGAGCCGACCTGGCTACTGAAATCTTTACCCTTGACCTGCAGCGCGGCAAGCAGGCATACCAGGTTGCCCTCGATCAGCTCAACGCTGAATTCAGGGAATTCTTCTCCTGATCCGTCAGACCCATGAATCGCCTTATTATAGAATCCGGATTGTCGTTAGGTTCTCACACTGCAATCCTGAAACCCTGAAACCCTGAAACCCTGCAACCCTGAAACCCTGCAACCCTGAAACCCTGAAACCCTGAAACCCTGAAACCCTGAAACATTTATACATCATCATGAATTCATTCATTAAAAGTATCATGTGTCACTCAAAGTCGAATCTCGCCTTGCTTATGTTAGCGGCAATCATTTCCCCGGGGTGCAAACAATCTGTAAATAGCAGCAGGAATGAGGTATCTGTAAGCATCCTTCCGCAAAAATACATTGTTGAGCGCATAGCCGGAAACCTCTTCCATGTGAGTGTGCTGATGCCCCCTGGTGCAAACCACGAAACATACGAACCCACTCCTAAAGCAATGAAGTCCCTGGCCGTTTCCGGTATCTATTTCTCGGTGGGCTGGCTTGATTTTGAGCGCACCTGGATGCCGCGCTTTGCCGATATGTACCCGGATCTTAAAATCGTAAATACTTCCGAAGGCGGGCACCTGATCAAATCCGCCGGGCATGGGCATACAGGCGATGCCGGAGGGATCGATCCGCATACCTGGCTGTCGCCACGGTTCCTTAAATCGCAGGCGGCTATAGTTGCGAAGGCTCTAACAGAGCGGGACCCGGACCATAAAGCTGTCTTCAGCGCCAACCTTACCCGCTTCAGTATGCAGCTTGATTCCCTTGATACCTTATATACCGGAATATTTGCGGGACACAAAGGAATGAAGTTCATGATTTACCATCCATCGCTGGGCTATTTTGCCCGCGATTACAACCTGACCCAGGTAAGCCTCGAAACGGATGGCAAGGAACCTTCTGCGGCACACCTTGGCAGGCTTATCGAAATTGCAAGACAAGAGGGTATTCATACCATATTTATATCCAGGGAGTTTGACTCCAGAAATGCTGAAACGCTTGCACGCGAGATCAAAGGCAGTGTACTGGTTTTCGATCCGATGGCCGGTAATGTGCTGGAAAATATGGACCGGATCGCCAAAATGCTTTCGAAAAACGAATAGACTGTTCATCGCTGGTGAAAAAGTGACAGTTATCCCACGCCTTCATTACCTTTGTAAAAAACAAGAATTTCGTGAGTCCTAACCACACCCCGATTTTAAATCATACACATCCTAAACTGGTGGAACTGAAATCAGTATCGGCTGGTTACGGCGATGAGCTTGCATTGAAAGATGTCAATTTCACCGTTTATGAAAATGATTTTATTGGTGTAATCGGACCAAACGGAGGCGGAAAGACCACACTTGTCAAGATTATCCTGGGGTTGATAAAGCCCTTGAGCGGTACCGTCGTTTCGGCCAATGAAGGCGAACAGGCAAATGGCTTCGTAGGCTACCTGCCCCAGATAAGCCAGATCGACCGGCGTTTTCCTATCACGGTGCGTGACGTGGTGCTGTCGGGTTTCATGTCGAAGCAAAGCCATTTCTATGGCTACAACCGCCATGAAAAGGAACTCGCCATGGACCTGCTTGCGCAAATGGGTATTGCTCATCTGGAGCATAAGACTGTTGGTGAATTATCAGGTGGACAGTTGCAGCGTGTTTTTGTAAGCCGTGCCATCATTTCGTCACCCAGGCTGCTTATTCTTGACGAACCAAATACTTATGTGGATAATAAATTCGAGAGCGATCTGTACGAGCTTCTTCGCAAGCTGAACGATCAAATGGCAATTATTATCGTTTCCCATGATGTGGGCACCATTTCAGCTTTAGTAAAAACCATTGCCTGCGTAAATACTTTCCTGCATTATCATGAATCAAATATCATAACAGAGGAGCAACTGGCAAGCTATAATTGTCCGATCCAGCTCATTACCCATGGTGATGTGCCACATACCGTTCTGGAAAAACACCAGCATTAATATGTTCGAAAGCCTTTTTAGTATCTTCCGTTACGCGTTTGTTCTTCATGCACTCATGGCTGCCGTGCTGGCCAGTATTTCATGCGGGATTGTCGGTACTTACATCGTGGCCAGGCGCAAGGTCTTTATCAGCGGAGGAATAACGCATGCTTCATTCGGTGGAATTGGAATTGGCTATTACCTGGGCATAAACCCTGTGCTGGGTGCAGCTGTGTTCAGTATCCTGTCGGCCGTGGGCATAGAGTACATTTCAAAAAAAACTGATGTACGGGAGGATTCAGCTATTGGCATCCTCTGGTCGCTGGGAATGGCCGTTGGTATCATCTTTATTTTCATCACCCCGGGCTACGCTCCCAACCTGATGATGTTCCTCTTTGGAAGCATCCTTACGGTCTCCTGGCTCGACATATACCTGATGACGGGCCTATGCCTGATCATCGTGGCCTTTTTCCTCGTTTATTTCCGGCTTATACTTTATATTTCATTCGATGAGGAGTATGCACGCGCCCACCGCGCACCGGTAAATTTTATCAATTACCTGCTGATGGTTATTATTGCGCTCACTATTGTGCTGCACATCAGGGTAGTGGGAATCATTCTTGTGATTTCATTTCTCACCATTCCACAATCTACAGCAAATCTCTATTCAAGGGATTTCAGGAGGATAATTTTCCTTTCGATACTCATAGGTCTGATAGGCTCGGTGGCAGGGCTCATCATGTCCTACAGCCTTGATATACCATCTGGTGCCTCGATCATCTTCTCTTTTGTAATTCTCTTTATCCTTGCCAAAGCGCAATGTTATTTCCTACAAAGGCGGAAGATGCGGCGTGTGCTTTCTGCGGATTAGCATGTCAATTTCTGATCAACAACAAGGTCTGGTATCTGGAAATTTGCCTGGTGTGCCAGGGTCCAAGTCCCAAATTCCAAATTCCAAGTTCCAAGATCCAAGATCCAAGGAAAATCCATGTCGAAATGCGCACAAACCGTCCCTCGCCCCATGTCCCTCGTCCCCATTCTTACTTTAAGTTAGTTCTGGTTTGTTCCGTTAATGACAGTACTTGTCTTTTCCGCATCAACCCAGCCGTAATTTTCAATTTTGAGGATATTCATATACAGGTTTTCATAACCGTCCTTTGATCCTGATTTCCTGAAAGTGAAAGGGGATTCGGTGCTGTTCGGCTGGTTAGTAATGCATGGGCCGAAATCATGGCCATAATGCAACAGCGCCTGCACAAAGAAAAAGGTCATATCATATCCGAGATAGGCATATTTATCATCTTCGGGCTCAGTAGAAAAGCGGCTCTGATACTTTTTCCGGAAATTCCTGACAGCAGGGGAAGTATAATCAACCCATGAGAAAGAATACTGATGGTAATTCAGGTTGACGAGATAATTTGTTTCCGGATCCAGGGCTTCCAGTTCCGGTCCACCCAGGAGCATAATATTATGACTTTTACGAAGATTGTTGAGACGCGAAATAAAGTCAGGTATAAAAACGGAGTTGTTGGAGAGCACGATAATGATATTCTCTTTTGTTGTGGAAAGATGCTTTGAAACACCGGTGAAAAATTCACTCGAATAAACTATATCATTCACTGCAATGTCCGAAGTTGAGTGTCCGGCTGATTGCAACTGACTTTTTATTTTTAGCGGAATTAATTTTGCCAGGTCAGGGTTATCCAGACGCGCGTAGCGCACAACCAGGACGTTCGCACCCGGATGCTGACGTATAATGAATGCGGCAAGTTTTTCGGCAATAGCGCCATCCGAAGGCTGCACTTTAAAGATGTTTGTGTTTCCTTTCAGAATCTCACCTCTCCTTGATAAGGGATTTACAATATTTATCTGATACTTTGCAGCAAAACGTGCTGCCGTGGCGGAACTCTTTGCGAAAACAGGTCCGATGATAAGGTCCATATCTTTCAGCTCAGGTTTGAGCAGGATTTTGTGCGTCTTAGTGGTATCGTTCCCTGAATCACTGTCATAAACATAGAATTTCACACGGGCACCGGTTTTTTCGAGTGAATCCATCGCCAGTAGTGCACCTTCATAAATCTCAATAAAATTGAAAGATTTATAGGCTCCCGCATGTCTTAATGATGAAACATCCTTTGAAAGTATGCTGTCACTTGCTCCCAGTTCAAACGGGAGCATCATGGCTACTTTATAAACCTGTCCAGGCTGGGCAAGAACACTGCAGGGAAAACCCTTTGTAACTTCTCCTGTTGGATTTTCCTCACTTTTTAAAGGTTTATTCTCTGATTCTTTCGCTGGAACGGTCTCGGCTTTACTTCCCGAAGTTGGAATTTTAATGATAATGCCGGTCTTCAGTCCGGTCTTCAGTTCCGGATTCAGTTCCAGGAGCGATTCGATGCTTATATTGTTCGTTTTGGCAATGCCATAAAGCGTTTCTCCCGGTTTTACTTCATAGTTAATAAATTTAACCGGCGCATTTTCTTTTCCGGTTTTTATAACCCGTTTAATGGCAGGCGTAGCCTCTGCAGGTTTTTCTCTTTCTTCTGAAACAGGATTTTTCAAACCTTCCGTCTTTTGTGGGATGCGCAAAATCATGCCAATCTCTACTGTTCTCAGTCCTGGATTTGCATCGATAATGTCGTCCATCGCGACATCAAATTTTTTGGCTATTCCATATAAAGTTTCCTTTTTCTTAACGGTGTATTCCGTGTACGTGACCTTTTGCTTTTGCATGACGCGATGGTAAGCAGGAGCTTCCTGTGTCACGCTTTCAGCCTTCACAGGTTCTTGTGGTATCTTGGATTTTGTGGTCGGTTCGGACTTTAACGGTTGCTGCGGAGTCTTCACTTTTTCCGGTTCAACTCCTTTGGGTGCAATATCAGGAGTGGTCTTACCCGGCGCCGAAGCATTTACAGGTTTTGACGGTACCTCATAGGTGGATTTGGTGACAGGTATTTTCAGCACCTGGTTCACATAAACCTTTTCCCGGGCTTCGGGATTCTCCGCTGCGATCACATCAGTGCTTACATCATAAGCTTTGGCAATTTCAGCAAGGGTCTCGCCTGTTTTCACGAAGTGAATGAAATAGGATTTGCCCTTGAACTGTTCGATAACTGACGAACGGGTAATTATGGATTGTGCCTGAGACGTGATGCTGGCATTCAGCAGGATGAATGCAAATACAGAAATAATGATATTGAGATATTTTTGCATGGATATTTCCGGTTTACCTGGCCAAATGAAGCCAGGAATGAATTGAATGTTTATTCCCACTCGATGGTGGCAGGTGGTTTTGAACTGATGTCGTAAACAACACGGTTCACACCTTTTACTTTATTGATGATATCGCTTGAAACTTTTGCCAGGAATTCGTAAGGAAGATGCGACCAATCGGCTGTCATCCCGTCAGTAGAACCAACAGCGCGCAATGCAACTACATTCTCGTAGGTGCGTTCGTCGCCCATAACGCCAACCGATTGCACTGGTAAAAGTATTGTTCCGGCCTGCCAGACCTTATCGTATAATCCGGCATTTTTCAGACCTTCAATAAAAATATAATCAGCCTCCTGGAGTGTCCGCACCTTATCAGCTGTTACATCACCGATGATCCGGATGCCTAAACCCGGTCCCGGGAAAGGATGCCGTTGCAGTAAGGCTGAACTGATCCCCAATGCAGTGCCGACCCGTCTGACTTCGTCCTTGAAAAGACTCTTGAGTGGTTCTACCACTTTTAGTTTCATAAAATCGGGGAGGCCTCCTACATTATGATGCGATTTGATGGTAGCCGAAGGACCGCCATTGACCGAAACCGACTCAATGACATCCGGATAGATGGTTCCCTGGGCCAGCCACTTTACCTCCTGAATACGGTGTGCTTCCACATCAAAGACCTCGATAAAGGTTTTGCCTATGGCTTTTCGTTTTTGTTCAGGCTCGGAAATGCCTTTTAAGGCAGCCAGGAAAAGATCGGCAGCATCCACACCTTTAACATTTAAACCCATGTGGAGGTAGGAATCAAGTACATCCTGGAATTCATTTTTACGTAAAAGACCGTTGTCAACAAATATGCAATGCAGCTGCGTGCCGATAGCTTTGTGCAGCAAAACCGCCGCAACCGATGAATCCACACCACCCGACAATCCAAGTACGACCTTATCCTTGCCAATCGTTTCACGAAGCCAGGCAATTGATGTTTCGGCGAATGAATCAGGGGTCCAGGTTTGGTGACAGCCGCAAATATTAACGATAAAATTCTTGAGTAAAATGCTTCCTTCAGCGGTATGATAAACTTCAGGGTGAAACTGGATGCCGAAAGTGGGTTCGCCTTTAATTTGAAAACCTGCGATCTTTACATCTGAGGTACTGGCAATGAGTTCGAAATCATCAGGTGCAATGCGGATCGTGTCACCATGAGACATCCATACCTGGCTGCCTTTTGTCATCCCGGTTAGCAGCGGATTGGCGGTGTTGATAAAGGATAAGTTTGCGCGGCCATATTCCCTTGTTTTGGAAGGGATTACTTCTCCACCCGAACGCTGGGAAAGGTATTGCGCGCCGTAGCATACGCCCAGCAGCGGAAATTTTTTCCGAAAAACACTCAGGTCAGGCGCAGGAGCATCGGTGTCGCGTACTGAAAATGGGCTGCCCGAAAGGATGACGCCCTTAATATTTTCGGTAAGTTCCGGATAACGGTAAAACGGATGTATTTCACAATAAACGTTGAGTTCGCGCACCCGCCGGGCAATGAGCTGGGTATACTGCGAACCGAAATCAAGAATTAGAATGGTTTCCTGCATACTGCAAAAATAGTAAGAAAGCCTGAACATTTCGTTTACTGATTGGTAAAATAGGCCAGGCCTATGCGCATCGCCTGCTGTATGGCTTTTCCAGGAAGGAGTATGTTTAATGTGCAAGTAGTATCAGCGATAGGGAAAGTATGGCCACATCCTTTTTTAACAGTATACCTGATTCAAAATCTTAAATTTATCAGGAATGAATATGACCGAAAATATTTTTTTTGTAAATTTGGATTATTGTTAATCTTTTCCCGTGTTCAACAATTCATCAGTTCACTTATAGCTTATTCAAACAAAATCACTGAAGTATGTCAACTGAAACCATTTTTTCCATCAGCCCTTCGGGTGAAAAGTTCCCTGTTCCTGGAAAACAGGATTTCATGACCGAAAAAGAAAGAATCGCCCTGCTGGTGGCAAAGGCACGCAAAGAAGGCAAGGAAATCGTTGTTGTAATGGGTGTGGGCTTTGTGGGCGCCGTTATGGCAGCTATCATTGCCGATACCACTGATAAAACAGGAAATCCTTCAAAATTTGTGATCGGCTGCCAGCGTCCGAGTCTTCGCAGCTACTGGAAAATTCCCATGCTCAACAGGGGTGAATCGCCTGTTAAAGCCGAAGATCCGGAGGTAGATCTTATCATCGCGCGCTGTGTAAATCAAAAGAAGACGCTCACTGCTTCCTTCAACAGCGAAGTGCTCGAATTTGCCGATGTTGTGGTGGTTGATGTGCAATGTGATTTTACAAAACATGACCTTGGCGACATGCGCAGCGGGGAAGCCGATATGGCTGCCCTCGAAGCTACCATCAGAACGATAGGCGA
The DNA here is from genome assembly GCA_038246075.1 of Bacteroidales bacterium. Taxonomy (GTDB): domain Bacteria; phylum Bacteroidota; class Bacteroidia; order Bacteroidales; family DASVHX01; genus DASVHX01. Next base: position 5,433 of record JBBRRV010000081.1, on the reverse strand, counting down.
GAAAATTCAGGCACATTGCCTTACACTTATCGAAACGACAGTGGCTCCGGGTACCACAGAATTTGTGGCCTGGCCCATACTGAAGAAAGCTTTTGCAAAGCGCGGCATCACAACTGTGCCTTTGCTTGCACACAGTTTTGAGCGGGTTATGCCCGGCCGCGAGTATGTTTCGAGTATCCGCGATTTTTGGCGTGTATGCTCGGGTTGTGAATCTGAAGCCCGCGGCAGGGTTGAAAAATTTCTCCATGAAGTGCTCAATACAAAAGATTTTCCGCTCACTGTAATGGATCGTCCCATCGAATCGGAGACCACCAAAATTGTGGAGAATTCATACCGGGCGACAATATTAGCCTATATGAATGAGTGGAGCATCTTTGCCGAACGCAACGGCGTGGATCTGATCAAGGTCATCAATGCCATTAAAATGCGCCCCACACACAGCAATATGATATTCCCCGGGCCTGGCGTTGGCGGGTACTGCCTGCCAAAGGACGGAGGTCTTGGATATTGGGCTTACCGCCATATTCTTGGCTTTGAGGATGGCGACGAAATATTTAAAATAACACCGACGGCTATTGATATTAATGATACCCGGGCGCTGCATGTTGCTGAACTTACTCGTGACGCGTTGCGCAATATGGCACGCTATATTGCCGGTGCCGATGTAGTGCTCTGTGGCGCCAGCTACCGCCAGGATGTTGGCGACACACGCTACAGTGGAAGCGAAATGGTGGTACGTAAACTCGTGGAAATGGGCGCCGAAATGAAGATTCATGATCCCTATGTCGATCATTGGTACGAGCTTGAAACACAGGATGAATATCCTTCACCAGGGCATTCCTGGAAGCGTTTCTTCCGGAACCAGGAACATCTTACCGATACAAGGGTGCTGAAGGATCTTCCCCTTGCTCTCAAAGGAGCGGAAGCGGTCATATTTGCAGTGCCGCACACGGCATATCTCAAGCTTTCACCTGACGACATTGTAAGATGGGCCGGGCAGCCACTGGCTGTGATCGATTGTTTCGGTATACTATCCGACCAGGCCATCAGGCGATATTTCGAGCTGGGGTGCGAGGTAAAAGCACTTGGCCGCGGACATATCCAGCGGATCAAGAACGAGGTCAAAAGGGACTAGGAGCGTAAGGGAGGGAACCCTCCTGATTACCTTGTTACGGTTTTGAAATACGATGCTGTATTCCCTTTTTCGTCTGTAACAGTAAGGCGGAAACTATTATTGCCATGTTTCATCAGCTCATCGTAATTATAGGTGAGCAGGTCGTTTTTTGCATCATATTCCATCAGGGCCCATTTGCCGTTAATGGTTGCACGATAGGAAGCAATTCCGGAAAAATTGTCGTTGATGATAAAACTCAGCCTGGTGCGTTTGGGCACCGGCTGGTGCTGATGTTTGCGCGAATGTGCGCTATAGGGCAGGGGCACGGGTTTGATTGTTGGCGGGATGTTATCAATGCCAATTGTATAATATCCGAAGTACCAGGTTTTTCCGGTAACATAGCCGTTCTTCCAGCTTCCGCCCACAGGCGTGCGCTTGCCATCAGCAACCATGACCAATAATGCTTTATCACGCAAACTTACCGGAAGAGAATCAGCTTTGATCGAAACTGTCATTCGCTGCTGAAGCGGAATGAGCGGATCACCCAGCAGGTGCATGCCTGAATAAGTGTTTTTTATCCCGGGGCCATGGCTGTAGCCGAAAATAACAGAATCATATACGGCATCTCCGGGGATTTCAACAGTGATCTCACGCGTACGAAAGATGTTCGGATGAAGGTAGCTTAACTGAACTGTGGTATCACAGGTCTTCGCCCCCGTGACAACCGGGAAGCGTTCAGGATGGTATCCCTTTGCAAATACCACAAGTCTGGCTTCGTTGCCCGCAACATCGGCAATTACTATGTCTATGCGGTGCAGCTGACCATCCGAAAAATCGATTGTACCGGGCTCAGCATTCCGCCTGAACAGGCTAAACTGGTTGTTGGGCAACAAGTTGGTTTGCAGGATGCGCTCACCCGTGAGGTAGTAAGATGGGTAATCGATACAGGCATTAATATAGCGTGATTCATCAAAAGCAAAACTATCGGCGGCAAACCGGAACCGGAGGTTGTTATTATCATAAAGCGCCAGGCTGTAATATCCGTTCTTGTCGCGATGATTATAGATATAATCGAAGCCTTGAACACCAAATGCCGCCTTGCCTGAAACCCTGAGCGTATCATTCTGTTTAAGATGGTAGATGCCCAGGCTGTCTTTTGCTACTGCACTTCTGAAAGTCTTATTTATATCGTTTATCAGGCCTGCTGTCCCAACAGGCCTGGCAAGGAAAAGATTGATGAACGGAGGTAAGGTATCTTTCACCGGCAATGCAAAAAGGAGCGGGTTAACAGGGCGTTCACTCTTGGTACTGCGGATTTCGAAATGCAGGTGAGGGCCGGCGGAAGCACCTGAATTGCCTGAATAAGCAATAATATCGCCTTTCTTAACTTTGATGGAATCACGGGGAAATGCATCCATTTCAAAGGATTCATGCCTGAATTGTTCTTTACGGATATATTTTTCAAGTTCGGGGCTGAATTTCTGCAAATGTCCGTAGACTGTTGTAAATCCGTTTGGATGATCAATATACAGCGCATGGCCGAACCCGAAAGCTGAAACTCTTACCCGCACAATTATTCCGTCGGCAGCAGCATATACAGGCCTGCCTTCCCGCTCATAGGTGCGGAGATCCACACCTGAATGAAAATGGTTCAACCGTAGTTCGCCGAATGTACCGGTAACCAACAGCACCGAATCAAGCGGTGAACGGAAATAATTTACAGGGAGCGTGTGTTGCGCAAAAAGTGCCGGCGCAAGCGTGGATAAGCTCAGGAATATAAATATCAACCGCACAATTCGTTTCATAATTTTAGCTTACAAGCCTGTTTAGTTAAACTGAGATTAACATGGATAAGGAACTAACTTAACCTTCCTGTTTCCAGGCTGTAAAATTAATCATATTCCAGCCGGTTCAAAGGTTGGTTGCAGAAACATTGCCCCCGGACCCATAATATTTCAAGGTTCGAAAGGACTCCCCTGATGATTCAAATCATGAGGACTGTTCCATGTTTTGTGTGCAAAAGTGATACCAGGACAAACGCTTATCGTATCCTCATTACATTATAAATCCATATGCAACAGCCAGAATTGCCAGGATTAAACTTATAAAAAAATAGGGTATTGACATCAGCATAAACTTATAAATAGTCCGCCCCCAGGTTTGATTATAGTTATGCTTTAAGGAAGCTATCAGATAAATCATGCAAAGCATGAATGCATAGGGCCATAATTTAACGCCAAAACTTTCACTGATAAATATCTGAATTATAAGTATTAAGCTAAATATGATAAAGAAGATTGTATGGATATGGATCGAAAAGATTAAGTGTTCATAGTAATACTTTCTGCGGTAAAATATCCAGAGCAGCAGCAGGGCAGTGAGGGGCATCATAATGAACATCGTCAGCGAGATGCTTTTGATGATGGCATGCGTAAGCTGCTTCATGTTTTCAGGATTTTTTATGTCGAATGTTCCCAACTTCTTTACCAGCTGCCTGTTCAACCAGTTTGCTTTTTCTCCTTTTGATAGCAGCAGCGAATCAATCTGCCCTGGAGAATAATACGGAATATTTTTTTTGAACCGCTCGTATTCCGCAGTAGAGTTGAAACGGACATTATTGAAGAGGCCATAGTTGGGTTTTGCCGTATCCAGCGCCAGTGAATACGCAGGAATTAACGCCAGCGCATTTCGAAGACTTTCCCTGCTTTTAAGAGTTGTATCGATATCTTCACCAAGAAGCAGCTGATCTATTTCAGCAGTGGATGCATTCTTTAAATGCATGAGTTTAGTTCTAAGACTATCCCTTGAGGTGAAATCGAATCCAATCGCCTTTACATTTTCCGGGTCCTTGTTGTGCTTAATTCTTTTTCCACCTTGTAACTCGTTGATAGTTAAGTTCATTGTGCTCAACTCAAATTGCAGAGTTCCGCTTGATTTGTGGATCTTATCAATCGCATGGTCATTCTGCATTCCGACCAGCAGGAAAAAAATAAAGCTTACGAAAACGTATAACTTAACAGGTGGAACATATCTGGCCCGCTTCCCTTCAAGGTATTCCCGGGTGATCTTTCCGGGCCGGGTGAAGGAGGCTTTTAGCGTATTCCATAGTTTGGTGTCGAAATGGAAGATATCTTCAAAAACTTCAAACACCAGGTGGCTGACAGGAATGATGTTCGTTTTATTCTCCTGCCCGCAGTTCGGACAATAATTGTCGGCGGGACTCAAAGGTGTTTGGCAATTAAGGCATGCTGTTGATTTTCTCCGGACTTTCGACATATGGAATATGGGCTGTTTTGGGAAATGATTTAGAAAGTATCCGGGGATACCTGGCTTAACATTGTAAAAAAGATCCTAAAAGCAGCAACGCGGATAGAAATTAGGCGAGCGATCAGAACTTCAATCCGCAAATATATATCAATTGATACTGGCGTATGTTAAATATATACATATATTCGCTTAAAAGCGGAATAAGTTGATGGAGAAAATATTCACTATTGAATTTTCTTTCCTTCATTATACTTCATAGCGGCAAAGTAAATCACAACACACAGTACACCGGCGCCTGAAATCAGAAACATGACCTTGGGACCGAAGTTGTACCAGAGTAATCCCGACAGGCTGCTTGCCAGCAGGGTAAAGATGCTGGCAAAACTGGTAAAGAATCCGATAGCTGTGGCGGTATCGCTTTTGGCTGCAATATTAGAGATCAGCGCCTTGGATACACCTTCCGTGGCAGCAGCATAAACTGCATAGAACGAAAAAATGATCCCAAATTGCCAGAGGCTATGGGCAAATCCCATGGAAGTATATACACCTGCAAAAATAAGTAAGCCGGCAACGAGAATTCTCTTTAATCCGAACCGGTCGGCAACCATACCAACAGGGTAGGAGAGCAGGGCATAAATGAGGTTATAGAAGATATAAACGCCAATCATCATGGTATCCGACAGTCCCTGGTATTTGAGTGCCAGGAGCAGGAAAGCGTCGGAACTGTTGAAAAGTGTGAATGCCAGCAGCCCTGACACCAGCCGCTTGTATCCGGGTGTCGATTTTTTCCAGTAACTAAAATAACTCAGGAAGCCGATCTGCCCTGCTTTTGCGGTTGGCTCACGCCGTTTTTCCTTGATCAGGAAAGTTAACCCTACTGCAGCAACGCCGGGTGCAAAGGCAATGATGAACAGCCACTTATACTGTCCGGGGAAGAATGCCAGGTAGAGCAGCGCGATCATTGGCCCAATGGCAGCCCCGGCGGTATCGAGCGCCCGGTGAAAACCAAATACCTTGCCTTTATTGGCCGGGCTTGATTCGTCACTTAGCAT
>JBBRRV010000080.1:0-13514 GCA_038246075.1 Bacteroidales bacterium | reverse complement strand
CAGAAATTTGGTATCTTTTTTAGTGGCACTATAAAGAATATCGGCGATTTGCGCGAAGGTGCAAACCGGAGTTCAAAATATGGCGACTGGGGAAAAAGCCTTTATTATGCCGAACGAATAAACGGTAAAGACTCAATGATAACGAATCCGGATCCTCTGTTACAAAGAAATTCGGGTTATTCGCAATATGATATGCTGGCTAAAGCCCTGTGGAAACCCGATTATAATCATGCAGTCACCCTGAATATACAATACTCTAATTCCAGTGATATTCCGCGATACGATCGTCTGACAGAATTTTCCAAAGGAAAACTTAAATATGCCGAATGGTATTACGGCCCACAAACGCGTACATTGGTTTCGCTCAGAAGTGAATGGTTCAAAGAAAACAAGGTTTATGACAATGCCAGCATGACGACAGCCTGGCAAAATATCAGTGAGGATCGCATCAGCCGTGGGTTTGGGAATGTCCAAAGAAAGCACCAGGAGGAAACCGTCGATGTGCTTTCGTTGAATATCGACCTGATGAAAAAGATTTTTCGAAAAAGTGAATTGCGGTATGGTGTTGAACAGACCATCAATTATGTGGGGTCAAAAGCTTTTAATGAGCATATCACTGATGGTATAATCACATTTGATGCTGCCACAAGGTATCCCGATGGGGGCGATCGCATGTCGGGCAGTGCAGCATATGTTTCAAATAACTGGGAGATCAGCAGGAAACTTATTTTTTCGCAGGGATTGCGGGTAAACCATGTATCGCTTTTAGCTAGATACACCCCTGAAATGATCGAAATAACCAAATTCCCTTATGTGAATGCTATCAGGCAGGATAATACAGCCATTAATGGAAGTCTCGGTCTGGTTTTAATGCCTATTGGGGGCTGGCGGATAGCTGCAAATCTTTCCACCGGTTTCAGGGCGCCAAACATCGACGACATTTCAAAACTAAATGATTCCAACAGCGCCGATCAATTGCTGATCGTTCCAAATCCCGGGTTGAAGCCAGAATATGCCAGCAGCGCTGAGCTGACACTGGGCTGGACTTTTGATGAAAAAGTTCAGATTGAGGTAACAGGTTTTTACACGCTACTCAGAGATGCATTTGTTACAAGCCCTTTTTTATACAACGGGCAGGATTCTGTTGTATTTGATGGCACGCTTTGCGGTGTACAAGCACTTCAGAACGCAGGAAAAGCTGAAATTTACGGATTTGAGTCAAGTCTTATCTTTAAGCTTACAAAGAATCTTTCGTTGAAAAGCAACCTGAATTATACCATCGGGAAGGTAAAAGATAACAATGCACCGCTTGATCATATTCCACCTTTGTTTGGTATGACTTCACTCAAACTGGAACTTACACAATTTGCCGGTGAAATATATGCCCGTTACAACGGATGGAAATACATTAAAGATTATGGTTCCAGCGGGGAGGATAATGAAGCATACGCCACTCCTGACGGAATGCCTTCCTGGTATACCATCAACATAAGGGCCGGTTACCAGTTAAATAGCTATCTGAACTTTCAGGCCGCTGTCGAGAATGTGATGGATCAGCATTACCGGCTGTTTGCCAGCGGGATCAGTGCACCCGGCAGGAATCTTATACTAACAATCAGGGCATCTTTTAAGAACTGATCCATCGGCAGGTGGCACCTGATTGTATTGCGAAAAGGTGTGAAAAAGCCATCATTGCTATTCCCGGAGAAGCCGGAACCTGACCCGGCACAATGCAGAACGGCAAGATTAACGCCCGACTCAGGGTTTTACATAAAAAGTAATCGTCTTTGAAGTCCAGTTTTTGAATTCAGTTGAAAACTTTACTGACAATTTCATTTCTGTAACTTTAGTTATCCCAGATGGGTAGAATTTTTCATCGCAGGTATAAGCGGTCTTTTCAATGTTGTCCTGGTCATAGGAATACAACACTGTTCCCGATTTGTCTTTAACATTCATCTCCATATCGGACACATTCACATGGTTTTGGGCCATCACTACAATGGAAATAAAACCATTTTTCAGTTGAACTGTATCATTTTCAACCGGATGGATGAAGGTGATGGAAGGCGCTGCGATGTCTTCTTCATTTTTGGAGCATGCTAAGAAAGCAGCAGCCATAAAAAGACCTGCATAAAGCAAGGAGCGCATGAAGTATTTCTTTTTCATTTGCCTTAGATTTACGATTCAATTAATCAGTTTACCGAAACTGTTAATATGCAAATCTTTATATAACTACATATTAAACACATCAATGTGCGATATGTTTAACTGACCAAACTTTAATCTACCCAGAATATTATTTACTGCTAAAAAGCTAATTATATCCTCTGAATAAATTCCAGGTCCCAAATTCCAGGTCCCAAATTCCAAGTCCCAAGTCCCAAGTCCCAAATTCCAAATTCCAAATTCCAAGTCCCAGTATCCAAGATCCAAGATCCAAGGAGAAAGGAGAAAGGAGAGAGGTTAAAGTGGGAATTGTGGTACAAATATTTCTATTTATTTCTATTAATTTCAATGTATTTCAATCCCATCAATCCCATCAATCCCCTCAATCTCATCAATCCCAATTTTTAAAGTTAGTATCTGCTAGTACTGTTAATTAAATGGAGTCGTCATTATGTTTCTCAGGCTCCTTTATCCCCGACAAACTGGTCTTCCTTGTTTTTGAACAGGACATTGAACGTGGTGAGGCTGCCATAGCAGCGCGTAATGTATTGCTGGAGTTCTACTTTGTCCTCATCGGTGAGTCGGCTGGAATTGATTTTTGCTTCCAGCACGCGGAGCCTGTCGCGAAGCATGACAATTTTATGGAAGAAGGCATCAATGGGAATTTCCTTTTCTTTGAGACTAAGGTCGCCGGGAACCATGATCAGTTTACCTCCGGTCCATTTGCTGCCGAAAGGAACGGTCTCCTGCACATCGCTGAAACGTCTCAGCACACGGATAAGGCTTTTCTCGACTTTTTCGTAAGTGGCAAGGTCCGAAGGTGTTTCAACGGCTTCAATAATCTCAAGACCCTCGTAGTCGCGCATAAGCTGGCGCACACCATTTTCCATGAAACAAATTTCGTAAGCATCAGAGCGTAGCTGAACAACAACGCCTTTGCCAAATTGAGGGTGTTTTACGCGGGAGCCAACTCCCAGTTGTGTATCTGCCATAAGTCTAAAGGTTTTAGTACGATACAAAAATACCAGAACTGCCGGAACTATGCCAGCTATAAGGGCAGGAAGTGATGCAATAGTATCAAAAATAACAGGTTTTCTTACTTATTGGAAGTATCTTACTACATCATGGGGCAGAATTGTTACGGCCCATTTGGCTCAGTCTCATAGGTGCGTCTGGAATTCCGATGTTCAACTATAGACTATCAAGGTAACCGGGGCGCCAATGGATCAGCCTTTGGCAGCAAGTTCATTCAACTGTGCATGTAAAGCAAGAACTTGTGGAATGATCATGCTATGTCCATCGTTCAGGATGATGTAATCTGCCTTCGAAATCTTTTCTTCTCTTTTCCACTGGTGTTGCATGCGTCCTTCAACCTGCTCACGTGTAGTTCCGTCGCGTTGCATGACGCGTTTAATGCATACTTCATGAGGGGCATCCACGACGATTACCTTGTCGAAGTCCTGATAGAAACCACTCTCAAACAGTATGGCCGCTTCATGAATAATGTACTTACAGGCATTGTATGCTTTCAGCCAGGTATCAAAATGCGCTTTTACGAGCGGATGAATCAGATTGTTAAGTGCATCAAGTTCACGTTGGTTATTAAAGACCCGTTGAGCAAGCAAATTCCGTTGCACCTGGCCGCTTGCATCGAAGACAGCCGGGCCAAACATCTCATGCAATTTCATTTTTACCTCAGTTAGATCAAGCATTTCCCTGGCATGTTGGTCGGCGAAATAAACGGGCACACCAAGCCTCACAAAGATTGATGCTATGAGTGATTTGCCACTGCCGATAGTTCCGGTGAGTCCTACTTTTATCATTTTTTCAGGATGATGAATTCCACTTCTGCAGGAGTGATTTTCAGTATTTTGATTCTCTGGGGCCACTGTGTGAGGCTAACTTTTAGTTTGCTTGTTTTAATTAGGCCCGGACTAAATGCAGCGCTAGCCGAGAACATGCCGGCATTCACATGCCGGTAATCTTTCACCGGGACCATGCAGGTAACTGTGCATTTATCGGGAAAAGTTTTAATATGCGTTTGCTTCGATGCAACTTTCACCTCAATAGGCACGATGAAGTCAGCTTCGGTGTATTTTCCCACCGGAATGAATACCTGAACCGAATCTTCCGAAATTCGCATCTGGCCGGGGTTCAATGGTACCTTTAGCCGCAACGGGAATTTCTGGTTTTCATCAAGATTTTTTTTTGTGATGGCCTCGCTTTCTACAAAACGCAGTGTGTCGAGCACTGAAGGTGAAGCTGTGACTATAACACTATCAGGGCTCAGTTTTATGCGATCATACAACTGGTATTGTTTTCGGAAACTTGTGACAAGCCGGAGCATGACCGGTACTTTTTTGTGGGAGGCATCGGTAAAGTGGAGCGTAATGGAATCAGGTGAAATAAAGGTAATGTTGTGCGAGGAAGGCAGCTGCTTGTTTAGCTGTGGCATCAGTCGTGATACCACAAAACGCATATAATAACCATTCGCATTATGTCTGATGCGTCCATCTTTGCAGTCAACCTGGAGACTTAGTTTTCTGTGCAGGTATCTTGAAGCAAGTAATTTAAATCCTTTGGCATTTAGCCCTATGGTGAGCAAAGAATCCGGAACCTCTGAGAGTACCAGATGTTTTGGAAAATTTTTATAAGTAATGGAAAAGCGAAAATCAAGCGTGTAATCGCGTGTAAGCTTTATAAACAGCCACATGAATGTCGAAAGAAACAAGCACAGCAAAAAGATTGAAAACTTTTTCCTAAATTTTCCTTTTAGCTGTGCTTTGTCAGGATTTCCCATTGTGGATGAATATAAAATATACCCAAAGCAGCCTGCCTGTGCAGGCTGCTTTGGGTGTCCCCGGAAGAAATTAAAACTTATTTTGCTTCAGTGATTGTGTCCTGAGCATCAGTTGCTACGGCCGATTTCTCAAGTTTCAACCTGTTCTGGCCTTCAACTTCTATGATGACGGTAGTATCGCCGATTTCGACTATTTTACCATGAATACCGCCAATGGTAACGATCTTCTGACCTTTTTTCAACTCTTCACGGTATTTTTTCTGATCCTTCGTGCGTTTAACCTGTGGACGGATAAAGAAGAAGTAGAATACAACAATAATGAGTCCCAGGAAGATCAGGGAACTGTAAGGACTTCCGCCTTTTGGATCGGATGCGCCGGTCATGAGTAAAATGTTCAGTAGATTCATTTTGGGTAGTTTGAAGGTTTGAAGGTTTGACTTGTATAATTGATAATGAATAATGCGAATTTAATCCCGGGAGCAGATTTGTTATTTATCGTCCGGCAACAATACCATGGCCTTTATGGTGAGTAACAGGCTGTTAGGTTGCGTATTTGCGAATATGGTCACTACTTTGTTTTGGGGACCACGTTTGCCCTCACTGTTGAAACTGACATCTATCTTGCCCGCTTTTCCAGGCAGGATGGGTTCCTTTGGAAAGTCAGAAACAGTGCATCCGCATGAGGTACTCACATTGGTGATGAGCAGCACCGACTTCCCTGTATTCTTAAATTTAAAGGAGAAAGTAACCATTTCGCCCTGACGAAGCTTTCCAAAATCGTGAGAATCTTTTTCGAATGTCATGACAGGGATCTTGTCGGGATCAATTTTAGCTGAAACAGCTGCAGGATTAACAATTTTGTCCGTTGCGGTTTCGGTGGCTTTTCCCGACTTTGAAGCACAGGACGAAACCAGGCCAATAATGAATAATAAAACGACGAAATGAGAAAGTATATTCTTCATGTTTTTTTTTGTGTTGCAAAAGTAGCAATTTGCCAGAGTTTTCCGGTATCTATAAGCGATTATGGTTTGTATCAATCGAATTTCCTGATGATATAGACATCATAATCGCCAAGATAGTTGAACCCGGATCTTTGGTACAGGTTAATAGCCACCTTGTTTTCGCGGTGAACTTCAATTTTAAGCTGCATTTTAAGGCTGCGTGCCCAATCAATGGATGCTTTCAGAAGGGGTTTGGCAAGTCCTTGTCCCTGGCACTCGGGGCTTATTCCAAAGTGGTGAAGGTAAAGACGCCGGCTGTCGTTGGTAAGCCATGACGAACCAATTACTGTTGCATCGGATGACATCTCCATCAGCAGAAGTCTTCCTCCATTCTGCAACGTTTTACTGATGACCAGGGCATCATCCGCGCGATGTGCACTTCCGAGTCCTGTCTTTTCCCACAGACTTATTAACGCCGGGTAGTCGCTTTCGCGATAATCCCGAATAATGTAATTTTCCATACTCAGATTATTCCATCAGCCCCCGGCCTTTTTTTTGAATCCTGTTCTCAGCCTTGAATTCACTGATCAGGTTGTCGAGTATACCATTGATAAATACTTTACTCTTGGGTGTGCTGTAATTTTTGGAAAGTTCAATGTATTCATTGAGCGTAACTTTTACAGGTATTGATGGAAATTCCAGCAATTCGGCGATCGCCATTTTAAGGAGGATGATATCCATCAGTGCTATCCGCTCGAAATCCCAATTTTCGGCCTTTCTGGTGATTATTTCATCGTACTCGGTGCTGTTGAGAATTGTCTTGCGAAAGAGTGCTTTTACGAATTCACGGTCTTCGTTCTTATCGATCTCTTTTTCACCTTCGATGACCCTTGGCAGAAGCTCAAATTCGTCCCATCCCTCAGGTATTTCTTTGATTGTTTTTTGAACCAAAACAGTTACGGTATCAAAATCATCAGCCCAATAGATGCTTTTTTCCTCATAAAGGCTCTTAAGCACTTCAGATTGGCAGATAATATTATGGAAAATCTTAATGAGGATGTCTTTGTCGGCCTCGTAATTGTCGGCCTGCTCCAGGAATTTTGCGTAATCTTCGCTGTCGCGGATCTGATTATTCAGTTTCCGGATCAGATCATCTTCTTCCGACCAGTTTATTTTCAACAGGTCAACCTGGCGACGGTAATCGCGGTTATTGATTAGCTGTGCGATAAAACGGTTGTCGGTAAAGCGTGTATTGGGATTCAGTTCCTCGGGCGTGGGCAGAAATTTAGTTTTGGCCTCTTCCATTCTCAGGCGGGCAAAGTCGACTACTTCGACAAGAAGAGAGAACTGGTAGATGAAAAGATCGAAAAGTTTTTCAATGCTAACGAGCAATTGTCGTTCGCCATTATCTATCCGGTCGTTTTCACTTACAAAATGAGCGTATAAAGCCTGTAAAACTTTAATCCGAAGCAGTCGTCTACTGAGCATAATGATGAGAATGAACTTGTTTTTTGTTTGAGAAAATCCTGGCAAAAGTACAAGTTTTATTAAAGCAGCTGGTAATTCGAATTGAAATATTGCCTAAATTGCTCAGTGAATGATATATGCACAGGGACTGATTTTTACCCTGCACATATCTTAAAACTATAATTTTCAGATTATTATTTCTATTTTTGCGTAAGCAGAATAAAGCCGTTCTAAACTAAATCAAAAACACTAATGGAAGAAGTTGAAAATAAGGACAGAAAAGATGAAATTTTTTCGCGGGCAGTAAGGGCTGGCAAGAGGACTTATTTCTTTGATGTAAAGGCTACAAAATCGGATGAATATTATCTAACCATCACCGAAAGCAAGAAACGTTTTGATAATGAGCTGGGTAAATTTTTCTATGAAAAACACAAGTTATTTCTTTACAAGGAAGATTTTCTGAAGTTCGCTGATGGCCTTAACGATTCTATTTCGTTTATCGAAACAGGTGAAATACCGCCCGAACGCGTTTATGAACAACCTGCAATAAGCGACCGTCATAATGTTGATTTTGATGAGTTAGGTTCTGTAAAGAACGAGTTATAAAATAGTGCTTCATCAGGAGCTTCTCCTTCAGGGTTGGCTTATTTATTTCTGTGTGACGTAAACACTGGTTTACGGCTGTATTTCTGTTTGCTTCCCGTGTTAATTATTTTGGCGGATATCCATTTCGATTAGAAAATTTCTGCCTGTCACTTCTGCATCAACCAATTCATAATTTACTATAAGCGGCATTTTAAACCATGATTCGCAAATCCAATGAAATTACGCTTAAGGACGCTATAGAATCGTTGCTTAATACCTATAAACTCACCGGCAAGTTGAACGAGACACGCCTGATTGCCTCATGGGATAAAGTTGTTGGCAAGCAAATTGCAAGGCACACGGAAGATCTCTATGTCAAAGGGGAGACTTTATGTGTGAAACTTGATTCGGCTGCGTTGAAGAATGAATTGGCAATGGCACGGTCAAAACTAATCACAAGCCTGAACCGGGTTGTAGGGGTTAATGTCATTACAGAGATCAGGTTTATCTGAAAGCTTGCCACCAGCCGTCCCACGTCCCACGTCCCTCGTCCCACGTCCCCATTATCAATGGTGATGGCCCTATGGGCTTATTTGATCAGGAAGGAAATCAGCTTACGCTCACCCAAAAATGCTTCCAGGCGATCGCCAATCTTGACGGGCCCAACACCTGCAGGTGTACCTGTAAAAATCAGGTCACCCATTTTTAGTGAAACAAATTTAGAAACGTAGCTGATAATTTTCTCGTAGGAGAAGATCATGTCTGCGGCCTTTCCGTATTGCACCTGTAAGCCATTGATCAAAAGCCGGAATTCCAGGTTATGCACATCGCCAAGTTCGGTTACAGGAACAAAATCGCCTATAGGCGCCGAATTGTCGAACGCTTTAGCCTTTTCCCATGGTAGTCCCTTTTCTTTGGCCTGCTGTTGCAGGTCGCGTGCCGTAAAGTCAATTCCAAGACCAATGGCGTCGTAATAGGTATGGGCGAAGCGTTCGCTGATGTGTTTTCCGACTTTACAAATCCTGAGCACAAGTTCGGCCTCGTATTGGATATCCTTTGAGAATTCGGGGTAGTAGAACGGACGGTTTCGGATGAGTAAGGAGGTTTCGGGTTTCATGAAAAATACGGGTGTTGTTGGAACCGGATTATTCAGTTCCTTAGCATGCTCCGTGTAATTTCGCCCGATGCAGATGATCTTCATGCTGTGTGGTTTTTATTTGAGCCCTTATTGAATCCGCGTAGTTTGATGGCCGTAATGATCCTTTTGGTGGACAGCGGAAATTCGGCCTTCATCATCCAGTCGTAATAGGCAGGTTCGCTGCTGAAAACGAATTCCACCGTTTTTCCTTTATGCTTGCCGAAATTGAATACTTCCTCACCCTTAGTGTTGAATATAAGGTGACCAACGAGGTCGGCGTTCTTTGAATAATTTGAAAACTCGTGCAGCGCATTCATGTCATTCACCACCGGTTGTGTGATCTTTCCGTCGGAATCCTTGAATGAAGTTCCGTTATAGCGGTCGAGCTGGGCCTTCAGGATTTCGTATGTGGCTATTGTATCGGCTTCTGCACCGTGCGCACCTGTATGATCCTGGTTGCAGTAAAACTTATATGCTGCGCTGAGCGTGCGTTGTTCCATCCGGTGAAAAATATTCTGAACATCAATAAAACGACGGTTTTTCAGATCGATTTCAATACCGGCCCTCAGGAATTCTTCGACCAGCAGGGGAACATCAAACCTGATCGAGTTGTAACCGGCAAGGTCGGCGTTACCTATAAAAGTGGCTATCTGCTTTGCGACCTGCGCAAATGTTGGCATTTCCTTTACATCATCATCGGTGATTCCATGAATGGCTGTTGATTGCGCAGGGATCGGAATAGTCGGGTTGATACGCTGTGTCCATATTTCTTCTGTTCCGTCAGGCATAATACGCATGAGCGAAATTTCAACGATACGGTCGGTTGATACCTGAATGCCCGTGGTTTCCAGGTCGAAGACAATGATGGGGCGGGTGAGATTTAATTGCATATACGAAGGCTGAAAAGATTAAAAATAAAACAGAAAGGCTTTGCCGTTGAACCCTGTTCACAAGCAAAGCCTTTACAAAGATACCTGATTCGCTTTAGATAGCGCGTGAAGTATCGAAATTTTCGAGCAGTTCTGTCACCCTTTTCAGGAACATCCCTGCCATCCCACCATCCACCACACGGTGATCGTATGAAAGTGACAGAATCATCATATGCCTGATGGCGATCACATCTCCCTCAGGTGTTTCCAAAACGACAGGGCGTTTCCTGATCACGCCCACACCAAGAATGGCAACCTGCGGCTGGTTAATGATAGGCGAGCCGGTAAGGCTGTTGAATGTTCCAAAGTTTGTGATGGTAAAGGTTCCACCCATCACGTCATCAGGATCCAGTTTATTGCGTCTGGCACGGTCGGCGAGGCTGTTTACATCCTTCGCCAGGCCTAGCAGGTTCTTCTGATCGGCATTTTTGATGACCGGAACAATAAGGTTCCCATTGGGAAGAGCTGCGGCCATACCTATGTTGATATTCTTGCGCTGAATCACCTTGTAACCATCAACCGATGCATTCACATTAGGGTATTCGCGCAGGGCCTGGGCCGTGGCTTCGACAATAATAGGGGTGAAGGTGATTTTCTGGTTTTCGCGTTTGATAAAATCCTCCTTTACCTTTTCGCGCCATTGCACGATGGGTGTCATGTCCACTTCGATGTAGGAGGTAACATGCGGAGAAACCTGCTTCGACATCACCATGTGATCAGCGATGAGCCTGCGCATACGGTCCATTTCTATGATCGTGTCGCCTGAACCCGCTACAACAGCAGAAGGGGCTGCCTTTGGAGGCTTGGCGCCCTGCGCCGGCGCAGCCGAAACGGCTGGCCTGGCCTGCCGTGTTTTAAGGAAATCCAGCAGGTCATCTTTGGTAACGCGGCCTTCCTTGCCACTACCGCTGATTGTATCAAGCTCAGCGGCCGAAACATGCTCTGTTTTTGCAATGCTTTTAACCAGCGGAGAATAGAATCTGCCAGTTTCAGAAATGACATCAACAGCAGATTCTTCTTTTTCAACGGACTTTACTGCAGGATCATGAGCATCAGCCACGGCGGCTGTCGCTGCTGAAGGAGCAGCTACTTGTTTTTCTGCGGCAGGAGCTTCTGCAGGCATCTCACCTCCGGAAAGATCTATGATAGCTATAACCACACCCACCGGTACGATGTCGCCTTCATTGAAAAGCGCTTTTATGAGACGGCCCTCGACGGGTGAAGGAATTTCCGAATCAACTTTGTCGGTGGCGATCTCTACAATGGGATCATCTTCTTCTATCATGTCACCGGGCTTTTTAAGCCACCTGGTGATTGTTGCTTCAATGATACTTTCGCCCAGCTTGGGCATAATAATTTCAAAATTTGCCATATAATTTGCTCCTGTAAACGGAAGTTTTGTGATAAGGTCTGTTTGCTGTGGTTTGTTGTGCTATTCTTAAACAAAATTCATGTTAAAAAGTTCGGCTGCAGGTTATGACTATCTTCTGCCAAGGTTACGGAATGCCTTTGTCATAAGATGCAGGTCATTGATCAATTTGTAATCACGGGCATACAACATGTTCAGTCGATAGATGGCATCTGTAGAGATATTCATATTCCGCAGCGCATCTGTCGGGTTAAGTATCCCGCGTTTAATGACAGGTAATTTTTGCTTGTTTTCAGCTTCTGTTGGACAATAACCCGTCCAGGAGCGCCGGGCAATGAATACCAGGAAAATGTTTAAAAGGAATTGCAATGGATTTCTCATCAGAAACAAGGCCAGCGGACTCATAACAAGCAAAACCAGGCTCGCAAGGATATCAAGGAGCCGCTTGTTGCGGCGGTTGTTTATTTTGCCGATGGAATTGATATCGATCACATAAAGGTCACCGGTTGTATTGATTGAATTGCTGCCGATGATCGACAGGCTCTCGGGGGGCGCAATCTTAAAATCAACCTGGGTTGACTGATGTTCTGACATTTTATCGATGATAACCTGTGCCGGAATGTCTTTTGCACAAAAAATGACTTCGTCAATCGCATATATCGTCAGGATGTCGGAAAGCTGCGACAGGTTGCCGATGATACCATGATTCTGGCTGTCGGTATCGCCGGGACTTATCAACCCAATAAACCCGGGATTAATAACGCTTTTGCGGAGCAGGTCGGCAACACGTTCGGATTCCTCCTCTTCGCCAATGATGACAAACCGGCGGTTGCGATCGAGGCCGAGCCGGAAACCGGGGAAATGGATCCAATGCAGGCATAACCTGAAAAGCAGCATAGCCGAAAGCCCCCATAATGCACCCATGATGATCAGCGCCCGCGAAAACCGGTAATGCTCAGGAAGTAAAGCGTAGAAGACCAGTATGATGATGCTTCCTGCCAGCATTCCGCTGAATATCCTGGGCAGTCGTATAGGCCGGTCGTATCCGCCCGCTATGAACACTGCGAATAACCAGGTAATAATATAAACAGGAATGGCAATGGTCATGAACTCAACCGGATAATGCCCGCCTCCGGGATATATAACGTGTTGTTCCCAATAATTAATGATCAGATACATTCCCAGGTAAATGAGCAAGGCGTCAAACAACGGAATTATTATATTCCGTAATATCCTCCGCGCCAGCGATACAGTTGCCCTGAGGTAAATGGCTGTATGAATAAAAGCCGAAAAAAGCCTGGCATTTTTTTGAGAGAAATGTTTCCGCGCAAAGATGATCATTGCATTATAAAATACAAACACATAGTTGAGGCTCCCTTTGCGCGTGCTTTCGCCTTTGTAGTGAATGATGCGGGTGCCGGGAAAATAATAATTATTGTAGCCTGCCTGGGTCAGACGGTATGACAAATCGATGTCCTCCCCATACATAAAGAAGCTTTCATCGAGGAGTCCGGTCCTGGCCAAAGCTTCGCTGCGTAAAAGCATAAAAGCGCCTGCCAGGACATCTACTTTGTGCACCTGCTCACTATCGAGGTAGCCAAGATGGTAGCGGCCGAAAAGTCTTGATTTGGGAAACAGAAACGAAAGTCCGGAAATTTTACAGAAGGCAACTTCGGGAGTTGGAAGACCACGCTTGCTTTCCGGCAGAAATCTGCCTTTTCCATCTACCATTTTCACACCAAGTCCTCCTGAATCGGGGTGTTCATCCATAAATGCAACGACTTTCTTCAGCGTATCCGCTTCAATGACAGTATCAGGATTAAGCAGCAGCACATACTGTCCAATTGCCTGTAAAATAGCCTGGTTGTTGGCTTTTGCAAAGCCAACATTTTGTTTGTTTGCAATCAGTTTTACCTGCGGGAATTTTTCCTGGAGCATAGCCACCGAACCATCCACTGAAGCATTATCTACCACAAAAACCTCAGTCGCGAGCCCTTCAGCGGCTTTAGTCACCGAATGAAGGCATTGCTCAAGGAAATACCTGACATTATAATTTACAATGATAATGGATAGTTTCACGCTGATATTTTTGTGTAAAGCTCTTGAGTTTATTTAATTT
>JBBRRV010000079.1:0-13841 GCA_038246075.1 Bacteroidales bacterium | reverse complement strand
TTTGATGCAATAGCCATCCACAGAGCGGTAACTAGCGAAATGCACGCTGTTTATCCCGTTGTAAATAATGAAATGGATGTTGTAGGTATTGTTTTACTCAAAGACCTTTTTAAGCATATTAATAACCCTGACTTTAAAATTTCTGACCTCGTTAAGCAACCGCTGTATATTGTAGAAAATTTATCTGCATACAAAGCATTGAAATTATTCAAAACAGAAAAAACACATCTGGCAATTGTTGTTGACGAGTATGGTCAAATGCAAGGCTTGGTTACATTGAATGATTTGTTAGAAGCATTGGTTGGCGATGTTTCCGATTTTTATGGTAGTGAATTTTCTTTTATCCAACGAAATGATGGCAGTTGGCTTATTGACGGACAATACCCGCTGACAGAGATCTTACGGAAGTTCGACTTAGACGATTTAGCAGCAGATTATCCCTTTAATACCATTAGTGGTCTAATACTAAATGAACTAAGACGAATACCATCAACTGGCGACACATTGCTGTGGCTTAATTTTGAAATTGAAATTGTAGACATGGATGGTGCAAGAATTGATAAAGTATTGCTAACAAACAAAGAACGTTAATACTCAACCGTAACGCAATGATTTTACCACGAACTTGGTTTACAATCCAGTGGACATGAGCGCCATCACCTGACAAAGGCTATAAAAATGGCGGGCCCGGCGCGTCACATAACCAATTGCAAGACATTTTAAGTAGATCAATATAACGCTTGAAGACAATGGAAGCTAAAAAGGAATTATCACCAAAACAACGCGAAGCTCTAATCATCGCATTAAAAGCCCGTTTTGAGAAAAACATGAACCGCCATACAGGTTTTGAATGGTTTAAAGTACAGGCGAAGCTGGAAGCTGATACTGAAAAACTTTGGTCGCTCAATGAAATGGAAAGAACTGGCGGTGAACCCGATGTAGTTGGTCATGACACAAAGGCGGGCGAATACATTTTTTATGACTGTTCAGCCGAAAGTCCCAAAGGCCGCAGAAGTGTTTGTTATGACCGTGAAGGGCTGGAATCAAGGAAAGAATATAAGCCGGAAAACAACGCTGTTGATATGGCTGCTGCCATGGGTATTGAACTATTAACGGAAGCGCAATACCGGGAGTTGCAGCAACTTGGAAATTTCGACACGAAAACATCGAGTTGGGTGAAAACACCTGCTGAGATCAGAAAACCGGGAGGAGCAATCTTTTGTGATTTCCGCTACGGCAATGTCTTCGTATATCACAATGGTGCAGAATCTTATTATGCCGTCAGAGGGTTCCGTGGCGCGCTGAGAGTCTGAATTTTTCCTTTTTGTATGAAGCCGATAAGTCTTATCAGGGTTCGTTTTTCCATCCTAATATTGCATCAAAATTATCCTTTCGCCTGGATGTGTGAATCTTGCAAGTAATTTCCCTAATTGTGTAACACCTTTAATTTCAAAGCTATTCACCTTTGCATCGAACTGTTTTCAATCGAAAACATGTTTCGGATGCTGGAAATATGACCAATATTCGGGATCGGGAAGATGAGCATAATTTCCAGTTTTAGCTGGCAATGGGTAAAACTACCTTGTTACACTGAAATGAAAATTATTTAAGTCAAATGAGCATAAATGAATTCCTAACGAAAGGAACACATAATGGAAAATACTAAAATACAGGATTCCCGCTATGCCAGGAATCTGATAGAAGCCACCCTGGATCCGCTGATTACCATCAATGTGGATGGCCGGATTATGGATGTGAATGATGCCATGGTAAAAGCTACAGATAAGACACGCGAAAAACTTATAGGAAGCAATTTTACTGCTTATTTTATCGAAGTAGAAAAAGCCCAGGAAGCTTATAAGGAAGTGTTTTCAAATGGATCAGTGCTGAATTATCCCCTGACCATTATTGACGGAGTGCCGACAAATGTGCTGCTCAATGGCTCCGTCTATAAAGACGAGCAAGGAAATGTGCAGGGGGCAGTATTTGTGGCAAGAGATATTACGAAGCTGAAAAAAATTGAAAAAGAGCTGACAGATGCCAGAATAGAGGCTGAATCAGCAACGGAAATTGCCAGGGAAGCAAAAAGCAAAGCGGAGAATGCCATGCAGGCAAAACAGCATTTTCTATCGAATATGAGCCATGAGATCCTTACGCCAATGAATGCGATCATCGGATTTACAAAAGTAATATCGAAAACAGATCTGACAGAAAAACAACAAGAATACGTTGCAGCCATCAAAACAAGTGGCGATACATTAATCGTACTCATTAACGACATACTTGATCTGGCAAAAGTAGATGCCGGAAAAATGACTTTTGAGCAGGTTCCGTTCGAATTGTCATTGTCAATTTCTGCCATGCTTCATTTATTTGAAACCAAAATTCAGGAAAAGAATTTGTTGTTGGTTAAGGAGTATGATGAAAAAATACCTCAGATGCTGCTTGGCGACCCGGTGCGTCTGAACCAGATTATTATAAACCTGGTGAGTAATGCAGTGAAATTTACTTCCCGGGGAAAGATCACCGTAAGTGCCCGTTTGCTGAATGAAGATGCAAGGATGGTGTACATTGAATTAGCGGTAAAGGATACCGGAATTGGAATAGCCAAAAATAAAATAGCATCTGTTTTTGAGAATTTTCAACAGGCATCCAGCGGCACTTCGAGGCTGTATGGAGGAACAGGACTGGGACTTGCCATAGTCAAGCAACTGGTTGAAATGCAGGGAGGGAGCATAAGTGTAAAAAGTGTGCTTGATGAAGGATCCAGGTTCAGCATCAGGTTAAGTTTTCAAAAGACTAAAATTACAGCTAAGTCCGAACCGGAAAAAGCAGTTTTGGATCATTCAGTTAAAAATATAAAAGTTTTGGTGGCTGAAGATATCGCGCTTAACCAATTACTGATGAGAACACTTTTGGATGATTTTGGATTTGAGTACGACATTGCCGGAAACGGGAAGATTGCCATAGAGAAACTCCAGGCAAAATCTTATGACATAATTCTGATGGACCTTCAGATGCCTGAGATGAATGGATTTGAAGCTACAGAATACATCCGCAACAAAATGAATTCCAAGATACCCATCGTTGCCCTCACGGCTGATGTAACCACTGTTGACCTGGCAAAATGTAAATCTGTGGGCATGGATGATTATATTTCGAAGCCCGTAGATGAAAGATTATTGTACAGTAAAATAGTTGGGTTAGTAAAGCATGCCTCTCCGTCTAAAACCACTGATAACAATGAAGCTAAAATCATCGAGGGTGAAAAATTAAAATTCGTTGACCTAAGTTATTTAACCCAGCGAACGAAAGCAGATCCGGAACTGATGATGAGAATGATCTCTATATACCTGGAACAGACCCCTCCTCTGATCAACATCATGAAACAAGGCTTGCAGCATAAAGACTGGAATTCAGTGCAGGGCGCCGTACATAAAATGATCCCCTCATTTTCAATCATGGGTATCAGTAAGGATTTTGAACACATTGCCAAAAAAGTCCAGGAATATGCCGACAATATTCAGAAACAGACAGAAGGAATTCCCAACCTGGTTTCACAGCTCGAAAATGTTTGCGTACAAGCCTGTGTTGAATTAGAATCAGAGTTTATACATATTAAAAACTCAAATGCAATAGCAACCAAGGTGTAAAAATGCGGCTTAACTTTCCTGATAATTTAATCCCTGTGGCCGAGAGGCTACGGGGATTTTTTTGTTTAAACTTCCATAAATGATAAACAAACTGTCAGCCGATTTGAAGTGAAGTCATCGAAATGGCCCCCATGACCAGTTTGTCGTTGAATACAGCAATGTCCTCATTCTTTCTCTTCAGCCCAAGCGCATAGATCAGAGGCAAAAAGTGTTCAGGCGTTGGAACCGACCGTTCGACCTCAGGGCCTAATGACTTATAGTTGAACAGTTGTTTAAAATTACCGTCCAGGATAAGTTTCATCATTTTTATATTGGCTTCCTGAGCCCAGTCAAAGCCAACATCAGGCTTATTCCAGTCAAGGACGCGCAGGTTGTGCACCATGTTGCCACTACCGATGACTAGGACCCCTTTTTCGCGAAGGGTGCTGAGTTGACCCGCCAGCTCAAAGTGATAGTGGGGTGACTGGCTGTAATCAAGACTCATCTCTACCACCGGAACATCAGCTTCAGGGTACATGTGTTTGAGCACACTCCAGCATCCGTGGTCGAGGCCCCAGTTCATGTCAGCCTCCACAGTTGTTTTTGTGATGACATTTTGTGTATCCGTGGCTAATTGGATGTCACCCGGAGCCGGGTACTGAACATCAAATAAGGCTGGTGGAAATCCGCCGAAGTCGTGAATCGTCGGAGGCCTTTGCATGGCAGTGACATATGTCCCTCTGGTTTCCCAGTGGGCAGAAATGCACAGGACAGCCAGCGGGCGGGGCATTGCTTTTGCGACCTGCTGCCAGCTGCGTGAAAACTCATTATCCTCAATGGCATTCATCGGACTGCCGTGACCGAGAAAAAGCACTGGCATTTTTGCTGTGCTCTTCAAGGATACGGTCAATCTGTTCAATTCATTAGGCTTCATTGTATGTGCTGCTAAATTTTGTATAGCGAGGTATTATGGAAAATCCCTGACCTGCTGATTGATTTAAAATGGCCTATGACAGGGGAACATTATTTGGCCTGGGCAAATTCCAACCTCAGGCTTATGGTAACATCCTTGCCCACAGTCATGCCGCCGGCTTCGGTAAGGTTATTCCATTTCAGGCCATAATCGAAACGGTTTACGACTGCCGTTGCCTTGAAGCCAGCCTTGGTATTTCCGTTACCGTCTTTTGCCGTGCCGCCATAAGTTACGTCGAACTTTACGCTTTTGGTCACATCGCGTATGGTCAGGTTTCCCGTCAGCACATATTTGTTGCCTGCAACTTTTTTAAACGACGTGCTTTTAAAGATCATCTTCGGATATTTCTGTGCATTGAAGAAGTCGTCCGATTTCAGGTGGGTATCGCGCATATTGTTATCGGTGCTGATGCTGTTAACATCTACCGTGAAGTCGATTGCTGCTCCCTGGAAATCAGGTTTGTCAGAGGTCATCGTTCCGTTGAAGGCCTTGAAGGATCCTTCAACTTCTGAAATAACCAGGTGTTCAACGGTGAATTTAACACTGGAATGCACTATATCGGCATTCCATTTTGTTTGTGCGAATAAAACGCCTTGTGCAAGTATTGCTGCTGTTATTAAGATGACTCTTTTCATGATGCAGATTTGTTTCGTAAATGATTTGTTTAAATAATCACACAAAATTACGCCTGCCACATGGGCAGGTGGTAACACTTTTAGGAAATGGTGTGGTACATTTAGGTAACCCCTAAGGTACGGAAGATTATATTGATATCATCTTAGCTCTAAAAGCAGACGGTGTCATCCCCGTTTTTTTATGAAATACCCTGGTGAAATAAGACTTCTCATTATAGCCCAGATCGAATCCAATTTCGGAAACGGACTTATCCGAATTTAATAAAAGCTGTCTGGCTTCTATCAACTTACGGGACTCAATAATTTCAGAAACACTTTTATTGAAAATGGTTTTACAGATCATGTTGAGGTTACGCACAGAGGTATTCATCTTATCGGCATAGAACTGGACTCCTTCGGGCCGTTTGAAGTTATACTGCAGGATCTTCAGGAACGCATTAAACGCCATCAGCTGGGTATTGGAGGAGTTGTTTGCCGAACTATAAATGGTATCGCCTTCGTCCTCCAGTTTTGAGATCAGTGCACCCAGCAAATGCCTGATGGTATCGTTCCCGTTTGAAGCATGATTGATTTCCCGCAGCATCATCCTGCACAGGTCGTCGAGGCTGTTGATACAAAAATCAGAATTCAGCCTGTAATTTATCCTGTCCTGGAAATACGAATAGAAATGAAACTTATTTTCGGGGAGAAGTTCCGTTTTATAGCGAATCACCCAGCCACGCGCCGAAGTACCGGGGATAAACTGATGCACCTTCCCTTCAGCCACATATACGATAAATGGACCTGCCATCTGCTCCCTGTTTAAATCAATGTAATGTTCGATCGTTCCCTGGGTTATGATCAGCAATTCCTCAAAGTCATGCCTGTGTGGCGGCGCAGGCGAGGCGGAAATATCCTTCACAAGTTCGGGCGTCAGCTCGTATATATCGAAAGTCTGGTTCATTGAAGGCTAATTTACAAATTAATCAAACCCCTTCATGCCTTAATTTCAAACCTAAAAAATTACATGCTGAAACAGCCCTTTCTCCCACTCTCCCCTTCACCCACCCGCCAACTCACCCCTTCGCTCCCACTCACCACTGCAGCCATCCGGTCCTGCAGCAATGGAGTCATGCAGCCAGCCACCTGTCTTTCACCGATTTATTTTGCACTTATGACGATTTACGCTCTGAGCATTGTTGCGTTTACATATATTTACGCTCAAAACAAATAGCCAATTAACCATATCCTTATGAAAAATATCAGCCTGAAGAAGGTATTCCTGGCGGCAGCCGGGATAGCAATGCTGCTTATAACTGTATTGAGTTGCAAACCTAAAGCCACAACTACACCTCCCATCGATGCCGCCAACATGGATACCACGGTTAATCCCGGCGACAATTTCTACCAGTATGCTAATGGTGCGTGGCTTAAAAACCATCCTATCCCGGGCGATTACAGCCGCTATGGCGCATTTGAAGTGCTGGGCGAGGAGAATTATTTACAGCTGCAAACCATCATGGATGAAGCCTCCAAGGATAAAAACGCCAAGGATGGTTCAGTAAAACAGAAGATCCGCGACTTTTACAACACAGGTCTGGATACGGTAAAAATCGAGAAAAGCGGATTTGATCCTATCAAACCAGCACTGGCCGGCATTGATGCACTAAAGACAAATGAAGACATCCAGAAAATGGTAACCCAGCAGCACGCTGTCGGTACTTATCCGCTTTTCTATTTTACCGGCTCAGCTGATGAGAAAAACAGCAATATGGTTATTGCCCAGCTTTACCAGGGTGGTCTTGGACTGGCCGACCGTGATTATTATCTTGCTGATGATGCACGTTCCAAAGAAATCCGTGCTGAATACCTGAAGCATGTGGCCAGCATGTTTGAACTCATTGGCGAGTCCACAGAACAAGCCACTAAAAGTGCAGCCACTGTCATGCAGATCGAAACCGGACTTGCAAAAGTATCCTCAACGCGTCTAGAACTTCGCGACCCGGTATCAAACTACAACAAGACAAATCTTGCCGGTGTTCAGAAACTGGCTCCTACCTTCGACTGGGTTGCTTATTTCAAAGGCATCGGACTTGCAAAAACAGAAGAAATTAACGTTGGGCAGCCAAAATTCATTTCCGGAATGGCAGTATTGTTAAATTCAACTCCTGTTGACCAATGGAAGACATACCTGCGCTGGAATATAGTAAATGAAGCAGCCCCATTCCTGTCGTCTGATTTTGAGAAACAACATTTCGCCTTTTACGGAACCGTTCTGTCAGGCAAAACGCAACAAAGACCACGATGGAAAAGGGTTCTCTCCGAGACAAGCCGTTCTTTGGGCGAAGCAGTCGGCCAACTCTATGTGGAGAAATATTTCCCACCTAAAGCTAAGGAGCGCATGGTCATCCTGGTGGATAACCTGAAAGCAGCCCTTAAAGAACGGATCACGGGCCTTACCTGGATGAGTGATGTCACGAAGAAAGAAGCCATCGCTAAACTCGAAAAAATAAATGTAAAAGTCGGATACCCCGATAAATGGATCGATTACGGCAGCATGCAGGTAGGAACAAATTCGTATTATGAAAACATGATGAACGCTTCGCGTTTCTCTGTTAAACGTGAAATGGATAAAATCGGAAAACCGGTCGACCGCAAGGAATGGGGTATGACACCGCAAACCGTAAATGCCTATTACAGTCCAAACATGAACGAGATCGTCTTCCCGGCAGCTATCCTGCAGCCTCCTTTCTTCTTCCTGGATGGTGATGATGCCGTGAATTACGGCGCCATCGGCGTGGTGATCGGACATGAAATGAGCCATGGTTTCGACGACCAGGGACGCCAATACGATAAAGAAGGAAACCTGCGCGACTGGTGGACAGCTGACGATGCTGCCAAATTCGGGACACAAACCAAAGCCCTGGCAACGCATTTCGACAACTTTAAACTGCTTGATTCCCTAAATGTGAACGGGAGCCTCACCCTTGGAGAAAATATTGCTGACCTCGGTGGTGTGAATATTGCCTATACAGCACTGCTCAAAGCCATGGAAGGAAAAGATATGAATGCCAAAATCGACGGATTCACTGCTCCTCAGCGGTTTTTCCTTGCCTATGCCCAGGTTTGGCGTAACAATATCCGCGATAAGGAATTGATGCGCAGACTGAAAGAAGACGTTCATTCACCTGGCGAAGCCCGCATCAACGGCATCGTATATGAAATCCCCATGTTCTACAAGGCTTTCAATATCAAGCCCACCGATAAAATGTTCATCAGCGATGACAAAGTGATAAAAATCTGGTAGATTCTGAATCGTTTGAAATCGTTTGATGTCGTTTGAAGGTTTGAGATCGTTTGTGCCGTTGCTGTTTAGCTGATAACGTCCATTCATTTCAAACCTTCATTTTTAATCCCAAATAGAAAATAATCGCAAATCATTTGAAATTAGAGTCATCAGGCATTAAATCAATAAATTTATGAAAGTGCGCCATCTTATTTTCCCGGCTATTTTATTTCTCACGGCTGCCGTTTTCGTTGGCTGTAAGCCAGCCACCCCAAAAAAAACCGTTGATATCCTGCGTGCCAATGCAGATACCACCGTTAGCCCCGGCCAGGACTTTTTCCAGTATGCAAATGGCACCTGGTTAAAAACCAACCCGATACCTGCTTCTGAGAGTATCTGGAGCATTTCCAACCTCGTTCAGGAAGAAACCTACGCCAGGCTTAAAGAGATCAGTATAAATGCTGCTGCGGCCAGCAACAGCAAAAAGGGGACCGCCTTGCAGAAGATAGGCGATTTCTATGCTTCAGCAATGGATACCCTGGCTATTGAGAAAAACGGGATCAAACCACTGCAGCCTGAACTTGACCGGATCAATGCGATAACCTCTGTCAAGAGCCTGTTGCCGGAAATAGCATACCTTTCGGCCATCACGGATGCATTTTTCGGATTGTATGTCGGGCAGGATTCCAAGAACAGCGAAAAAATGGCCTTGTATGTATATCAGGCCGGTATCGGCCTCCCCGACCGCGACTATTATTTTAACACCGATGCCCGTACGGTAAACATCCGCAGAGAATATGCGAAACACATCACCCGGACAATGCAGTTGCTGGGCGAAGATGAAGCCACGGCAGCCAGGCACAGTGAAATGGTGTTGAAAATCGAGCAAACCCTTGCAGCTAAATCGCGCAAACTGGAAGCACTGCGCGACCCCTATAAAAATTACAATAAAATGAGCGTTGCAGCCATCAGCAAGCTCACGCCATCCATCGACTGGAAAGAAATGCTGGTTAAAGCAGGGATTGCAAATCCAGATACCATCATTGTAGGGCAACCCGAATTTTTACAGGAAGTGGAAAAGATACTCAAAACAACCGGTCCTGAAGAATGGAAAGCTTACCTGCGCTGGCGCCTGATCGATAACGCTTCGGCTTATCTGAACAAGGCATTTGAAGCGGAGAATTTCAGCTTCAGGGGAAAAGTAATGCAGGGCAGCAAGGTGCAGCGTGTCCGCTGGAAACGCGCGCTGGACGCTGAAGAAAATGCCGTTGGCGAATTGCTTGGACAGCTTTATGTTCAGAAATACTTCTCTCCGGCGACTAAAAAACGCTACGAATCAATGGTTGGAAACATCATGGAGGCTTATGGCGAACGCATAAAGGCATTGGACTGGATGTCACCGGCAACGAAAGAGAAAGCCCTTTCAAAACTGTCCATGGTAGTTAAAAAAGTGGGTTATCCCGAAGAGTGGAAAGATTATTCCGCCCTTGACATCAGTCGTGGTTCGTATGTCATGAATGTGCTGCAGGCGCGGCGCTGGGGTTTTAACTATGAGCTTAAAAAACTCGGTAAGCCAGTAGACCGCAAGGAATGGGGAATGACGCCCCAAACCTACAATGCTTATTACAATCCAAGCAACAATGAAATTGTGCTGCCGGCGGCCATGTTTATCATCCCCGGTGTTCCTGATTCCCTGGCCGACGATGCCATGATGTATGCCTACGTTGGAGGCTCCACCATCGGGCATGAGATAACCCATGGCTTTGACGATGAAGGCAGGCAATTTGACGCCAAAGGAAACCTCAGCGACTGGTGGACCAAAGAAGACATGAAGAAATTCAATGACCGCACCAAAACCATGGTCGATCAATTCAACGGTTATACCGTACTCGACAGTATGCACATTAACGGAAAAGCCAGTCTTGGTGAAAATATTGCCGACCTCGCCGGTGTGATCCTGGGATACCAGGCCTTTCAGAAAACAGAACAGGCGAAGAAAGGACTGAAGATTGACGGATTTACACCCGACCAGCGCTATTTCATGGCGTATGCACTATCGTGGCTCGGGCACCAGCGCGACGAAAGACTTGCCCGCCAGATCATGACCGATGTTCACGCACCTGCAAAACAGCGGGTAAATGGTCCGTTATCAAATATCCCCGAGTTTTACAAGGCATTCAATGTGAAACCCGGAGATGCCATGTTCCGGCCCGAAGATGAGCGCGTAAAAATCTGGTAGCCAGACTTAGATAAACCGGAGAGCCGCTTAGCTTTTTATAGCTAAACGGCTCTTTTTTATGTTGGTCAAATAGCAGCAAACTTTTGCATTCTAACACAGGAACAAATAAGTGAAAACCGTTATTCCCAGAGCCCTTCGACGGACAAATATCTTTCTCCTGTATCATAGCTAAATGTGAGGATGCGTGAAGATGCAGGAATATGAGCCAATTTTTTATTTACTGCTGCCAGAGAAGCTCCCGTGGATATGCCTGCAAAAATGCCTTCCTCCCTGGCCAGGCGTCTGGTAAAAGTAAATGCGTCATCTTTTGAAACGGCAATCACCCCATCCAAAAGTCTTTTATCCAGATTTTTGGGTATAAATCCGGCACCTATACCCTGCAAGGGATGAGGCCCCGGAGCACCGCCGACGATAACGGGCGACGCTTCAGGTTCGACTGCAAAAACCTTCAATTTCGGCCACAGCGCTTTCAGGTATTTTGCCACACCCGAAATATGTCCACCCGTGCCTACACCAGTAATCAAATAATCGAGTCCATCGGGGAAATCTTTAGCGATTTCGACGGCTGTGGTGCTGTAATGTATGGCAGGATTTGAGGGATTATCAAATTGCGATGGCATCCAGGACCCCGGGGTTATTGACAATAATTCTGTAGCTTTTGCTATCGCCCCTTTCATTCCCTGTTCGCGGGGAGTGAGGACAAACACGGCCCCATAAAGCAGCATTAATTTACGGCGTTCAATACTCATGGATTCCGGCATCACAAGGATCAGTTTATATCCTTTTACTGCGGCCACCATCGCCAACCCAATGCCGGTATTGCCGGAAGTTGGTTCGATGATGACCGAACCTTTTCTCAGGCTGCCATCCTTTTCAGCATCTTCTATCATGGAGAGGGCGATGCGGTCCTTTATGCTCCCGCCGGGATTGTTTCTTTCCAATTTAATCCAAACCTCAAACGAAGCAGGAAAAAGTGAATGTAAACGCACATGTGGCGTATTTCCGATCGTTTGAAGAATATTTTCTACTTTCATGCTTAAGGTATTTTATTGGTTTAGTCTAATTGTTCATTTTGATAGTTTCGATTTGCATCGGCATTTCAGAATCCGTTCCTCAGTAATGTTGGGCTAAAGCCCGGTTCATATAATATCTCATTTAGTTTCTCCCGGCTCAAGCCGGTGGTTATTTCGCCCATTCTCCTCTTCGCCCGCTCGCCAAGCGTCCTGCGCTCATCGCCTCTGAATCAGGCCGTCTCATAAACCTGCTTAAACACCGGCACAAAGTCCTCAATGGCCGTGGGGGTTGTATTGTCTATATTTCGCTCGGCATCGCTCAGAATTCGCCCTTCATTCAAAGCCTGCATAAACTCCACAAACATGTCAGCAACGCTTCCTGAGGCACCCCATTGTGTAACGATTGTTTTCTTCATCTCTGGGTAACTCAATTCAATATAGGGCAATTCAGGTTTACCAATAGCTTTGCCATAAAGCGCAATGATCTCCTTATAACTGACATCCCTGTTGCCCAGCAGATACTGCACATTATGCCCCTTGAAATCCAAAGCCAGTAAGCGTTTGGCTGCATATGCGGCTATATCCCTTGTTGCTGTAATCGGAAAGGACAATTCACCCTTAATGGGAGAGCCTGTAATTCCCATGTGTTTGGCCATAGGTGCCATACCAAGCGTATTCTCCATAAAATAGGAGGGTCTCAGGTGTAATGTATTCAAGCCGGGAATAGCATTGAATGTTTGTTCGGCATAATGCAATCCCAGGATTACGCCTGAATCCTTTTCGAGATGTGCGCCAATGCTGCTGAGTGTAACTTCATAGGCAACTCCGTTCCTTTTTATAGCTTCAGCCATTACATTAACCAGTTGTTTCTGGTATGCCGTGAAGTCATCGGCCTGCATATTAGGCGGCAACATGAGATATGCTGCAGTTGCACCTGCAAAGGCAGAAGTGAGAAAATCAATATCCGTCAGGCTTCCCACCCTAAGTTCAGCCCCAAGATCTGTAAGTTCCTTAGCCTTTGATGCCTCTCTGCAGATGATTCTTACTTTTTTACCGGCTTGCAGCAATGCCGTCGCAATTGGTTTTCCGGTATTGCCGGTTGCTCCTGTTATAATGTACATGATTTCTGTTTTTTTAGTTTCGTACTATTAGTTTTATTTTCCGCCGGTTTAGGCTGCCGGTTCAGCGGTATATGCACAAGACATAAACGCCTTCCTTTTTGTTGTCTCCTAAAAACAATCTTCCGTATAAAAGGTTTAATACCTTTAATACGAAATTGAAGGTTGCAGCAATAAGAATCAGTTAAATGAAATTTATTCTTTTCGTTTAAACTGTTTAGATTCTGCGCTATTTGTTTGCAATTCCAACATGATCATATCACCCAAATTAGCTAAAACAAATAAGCTTATGGAGACTGCGTCGAAACTGACTGTATGGCTGAAACAAACGAGGGCAAATTTCCTTTTCCTGGCCATATTCCTGAATGCCATTGGAATCGGCCTTGCCTACAAATATATCCCTGCGGGTATCCACCTGCGGCTTACCGATATTGTGTTGATTATACTAGGCACTGTTGCTGCCCATATGTCAGTGAATCTCTTCAATGAGTATTCCGACTATCGCACCGGCATTGACTTCCACACCAACCGCACGCCTTTTAACGGAGGCAGCGGGATGATGGTGCAGGGCCTTACAAGTCCGCCGGCAGTATTGGGTGCAGCCATCGGCACGCTGCTTTTTGCTATGACAATCGGTATCTACTATGCTTTCACCAGTCACTGGCTCCTGTTGCTGATCATTGCCATTGGAGCCGGTTCCATCCTGGGTTATACCGGTTTACTGGCAAAGTACCTCCTTGGCGAATTGTTTGCTGGTATTTCCCTTGGCAGCCTGGTGGTCGTAGGAACCTATGTGGCCCTTACAGGCTCTCAGTCACTATCAATCACACGACTGATACCGACAGAAGTCTGGCTCTTATCCATTCCTCCGGGAATTTTAACGGCCCTACTGCTGTTGCTCAATGAATTCCCTGACGTGGAAGCCGATAAACAAGGCGGAAGGAATCACCTCCTCATCCGTTTCGG